>NZ_DATCWX010000268.1:0-4356 GCF_036566125.1 Intrasporangium sp. | reverse complement strand
CCCGTCTCAAGCCCTCGGCCAATAGACTGCCCAGACCGACTGCCGGGCCGAGGAGGACCCGCGATGAGCCAGGACACGTGGCCAGAGCTCCCGATCGACAGCTGGGAGCCGACCCGAGACACCCTCACCCTATGGCTGCAGGTCGTGGGCAAGATCCGGATGGCACGCACACCCCTGCTCAACCACTGGTGGAACGCCACTCTCTTCGTCACCTCCCGGGGGCTCACCACGTCCCTCATGCCTGACGCGCCTGGACGGGGCTTCTCGATCGACCTCGATCTCATCGACCACCGCCTCGACATCACCACCACCCTCGGTCAGACCCGCTCCATGGAGCTCGCACCCAAGTCGGTGAGCGAGTTCTACACGGAGCTCACCGGAGCACTCGCCGCCCTGGACCTGAGCACCAAGATCTGGCCCGTGCCAGTCGAGATCCCGGACGCCATCCCCTTCCCGGACGACGTCAGCCACGCCGCCTACGATCCCCAGGCCGTCACCGCGTTCTGGCGGACACTGGTCGAGGTCGAGCGCGTATTCACTGTGTTCAGAGGCCGTTTCATCGGCAAGTCCAGCCCGGTCCACCTGTTCTGGGGCGCCCTTGACCTGGCGACGTCGAGGTTCTCGGGCAGACCCGCTCCGCCATACCCGGGCAGCGCGCCCAACTGCGGCCCGCGCGTCATGCAGGAAGGCTATTCGCATGAGGTGAGCAGCGCCGGCTACTGGCCCGGCGGCGAGGGAGAGGGGATGTTCTACTCCTACGCCTACCCCGAGCCAGCGAACTACCGCACCGTGCAACCGGGGCCGCCGGAGGCCAGATTCGACAAGCAGCTCGGCGAGTTCGTGCTCCCCTACACCGCGGTGCGAACCGCGCCGGACCCCGACTCCGTGCTGCTCGACTTCTTGCAACGGACCTACGAAGCCGCAGCCACCACCGGCACGTGGGATCGCGCCGGCCTGGAGCGCTCCCGCTAGGTTTTCAAGCCTTTGGCCGTATGCCGGTGAGCTCGCTCAGGTGCCCGCGCTCGGTGCGCCGCGTGCTGGGCTCTCCCACACGCGTGGCTGGCCAGGCGCGGCGCTCCGTCAGACAGTGATGGCCACCTTGCCCCTTGCGTGGTGCGCGAGCACGTGCTCGACGGCCTCACCGGCGCGCTCCAAGGGGTAGGTCCGGTCGATGACCACGCGGACCACGCCGGACTCGAGCAGCTCAGACAGGGCCGTGAGGTTCCCTCGGTTCACTTGCAACTGAACGGTTTTGACCGTGGTCGGGCCAAGGCCCAGCACACTGGCAGACGCGATTCGTGGCAGTCCCGCGAGCAGCCCGCCCGAGTTCCCGATGCTGTTGGGGATGAGGACGCCGCCCGGCGCGAGTGCTCGAGCCGTTGCCCAGGGCGAACGGTTCATCACGTTGTCGAGGATCACGTCGTGACGCAGCCGGCCGTCGGTGTAGTCCTCTTTCGCGTAGTCGATGACGTGGTGCGCTCCCAGCGACCGGACGAGCTCGACGTTACGGCTGCTGCATACGGCGCTGACATCGGCACCGAGCGACGCGGCGATCTGGACCGCCATGGTGCCAACGCCACCCGAGGACCCGTTTACGAGGACCCGTGTGCCGGGCCCCACCGTGCCCACGTCGCGGATCGCGGTGAGGGCCGTCAGACCGGTCATGACCGACGCGGCCGCCTCCTCGAAGCTGAGGCCCGCCGGCTTGCGCACGAGCTGAGACGCCGGCAAGACGGTGTACTCGGCGAACGTTCCCGCCCGAGCTCCAATGGTGCCGTCCCAGACGGACCCGAAGACCTCGTCGCCCGAAGCGAGGTCGACAACGTCCCGGCCCACGGCCTCCACCACCCCTGCGACGTCGCTGCCCCGGACGGGGTGGGACGGTCGCCGCAGGCCGGACTTGAGACGAAGGACGTATGGCACTCCGGTGACGGTGATCCAGTCGGGGGTGTTGACGCTCGTGGCCCGTACCCGCACGAGCACGTCGAGCGGACCCACCGGGGGTCTGGCGATGTGCTCGGGCCGAAGCACGCGGGCCGGCGAGCCGTAGCCGTCTTGGACGATCGCACGCATCGTCGTGGTCTTGGTCGTCGGCATGCTCATCCGCTCGGTTACAAAAACGCTGCTGGCACTTGGCCCTTACGTCGTAAGGCTAAGGCTTACGGTGTAAGTACACAAGACGTCGAGGGGCCAGTTGTGAGATCGCACTGGGACTTGACTCACATCAATGACTGCCTCCACTCCCGGTGGTCGAATGGGCGCAACGGCGGGATACACCCGCCCGGAGGTTGGAGAGCATCATGACCACCACTGCACCCGAGCGCGATGAGGCCGCCGCCGACGCGATCCGGCGCCACCACGAGCATCTCGTCGCAGAGCTCGAGCAACTCGCCGCTGACCTTGCGAACTCGGCAGGGCAGCCGTCCGGCTTCGAGCACCCCAAGGCCCAGATCGTCACGTGGGCGCGGGCCGTCCTCGCGCCACACGCCGCCGGCGAGGAGAGGACGCTCTACCGCGCTGCGGCGGAGACCGAGGCCGGTCGGCTACTCATCACCAGCATGATTGCCGAGCACGGTGTCATCCTAGGGATGGTCGACGCGCTCGAGGCGACCACCGATCCGGTTGCAGCGGCCGCCTGGGCCGAGGCACTGCGTCGCGTCTTCGCCAGCCACGCGGCCAAGGAGAACGACCTCGTCCTGCCGCTGCTCGTTGCCGAGCCGAAGGTCGACCTGGCCGAGCTCCTCGAGGACCTGCACGAGGAAGCGCACTGAGTGCGCCCTCACATCCTGCTCCGCCAGGCGGAGCAGGATGCGAGTCGGCGGCACGTCAGGGGCCGCGGACATCCGCCTGCCGGCTGGCCTCGAGCTCGGCGATGAGCGTCTGGGCGTCGTACGGCCCGACATGGCGGCGCTCCCCGACGAAGAACGTCGGCGTCCCTCGCGCACCGCTGGCCTCCGCGCTCATCACATCTTCTCGGACCCGCTCAGCGTGCACGTCCTCGTCGAGGTCGCGCAGGAAGCGTTCGACATCGAGCCCCAGTTTGCCGGCATAGCCAGCCAGGTCCTCCGTCTCCAGTTCGTCCTGATGCTCGAAGAGCACGTCGTGCATCTCCCAGAACCGCCCCTGCGCCCCCGCCGCCTCGGCAGCTGCGGCGGCGAGCTCGGCGTGGGGATGGACGTCCGGGAGGGGCAGGTGCCGCATCACGTAGCGCAGCTCGTCGCCGAAGTGGGCACGGACCTCGGCGACCACGCCTGTTGCACGCCCGCAGAACGGGCACTCGAAGTCCGAGTACTCGAGCAGCGTCAGCGGCGCCGTCGCCGAGCCGCGGATGTGGTCGCGGGTGGGGTCCACCGGACGGTCCAGCACCATGGGCAGCCCCGCAGACGTCTCCCCGTGGAAGACGGCGGCCAGCTTGAAGACCAGCCATCCCAACAACGTGGCGAGGACGAGTGAGAGGAGCACCCCGACGGTCGCCTCATCCTGCAACTCCGGCCCGAAAGCCAACCCGAGGATGAGCAACGCAACCGTGAAGCCGATGCCGGAAAGCGCTGCACCGCCGAGGATCTGGCCGGGGCCGACGCCCTGCGGGAGCGCGCCCACACCGAGCCGGGCACCGAGCAGCGCGACTCCCCCGATTCCGACGAACTTGCCGACGACGAGACCGAGGACGACGCCCCACGTCACGGGTGACCGCAGTGCCTCACCGAGGACCCCGCCACGCAGGTCCACCCCGGCGTTCGCGAGCGCGAAGACCGGCACGATGACGTAGCTCGTCCAGGGGTGCAGCACGATCTGCATCCGCTCGTTGACCGGCACCGCGCGCACGAGCGCTGTCTGCGCGGACCGCCCCACATCGGCGAGCGGTGACTGCCGGAACGCGTGGAACCGACGGGCCGCCTGCTCGACTGCCTGCCGGTGCGGTGCGTATGAGGGCACGAGCAGCCCAGCCACCATCCCGGCGACGGAGGCGTGCAGCCCCGAGGCGACGGTCGCGAGCCAGAGCACGAGGATCGTGACGGCGTAGGGCCAGGTCCGCCACACCCTCATCCGCCCCAGCACGACGAGAACGGCCACGGCCACGAGCGCGACGGCCAGGGCGGTGACGTTGAGCTCGTCCGAGTACACGAACCCGATGACCGAGACGGCGACGATGTCGTCAACCACCGTCAACGTCAGCAGGAACACGCGCAGCTGGGTTGACGTTGTCGGCCCGACGAGCGCAAGCGTGCCGAGGAGGAACGCGGTGTCCGTGCCGATGACGATGCCCCAGCCGTTGGCTCCCTCTCCGGAGGGGTTGACGAGCAGGTAGAGCAGCGCAGGCACCACCATGCCGCCAACGCCCGCGAGCAGCGGCAG
>NZ_DATCWX010000266.1:0-13684 GCF_036566125.1 Intrasporangium sp. | reverse complement strand
CGTGCAAGCAGGCGTGGACGAACCGGTCCGGCGTCGAGTACGTGTGGTTCAACAACGTCGAATCCCGTCCCGGACAAGGATATCCGCGTACCTATCAGGACCAGGAGCGGTGGCAGGGCGGCTGGACCAGGACCCGCACGGGCCGGCTCAAGCCCAGGGCCGGCGGGCGGATCAAGAAACTGTTCTCCATCTTCGCCAACCCGAAGTTGCCGTCCATCCAGGACTATTACGAGCCCTGGACGTACGACTACGAGACGCTGCTCAACTCACCCGCGACGAGCACCTTCCCCGTCGCCCGGCCCAAGTCGCTCATCAGCGGCAAGCAGATGAACGTCGAGTGGTCGGCGAACTGGGATGACGACCTCGGCGGCAGCATGGAACACGCCGCCAAGGACCCGATGCTCAAGGGCATCGAGGACAAGGTGAAGTTCGAGTTCGAGCAGACCTTCATGTTCTACCTGCCCCGCATCTGCGAGCACTGCCTCAACCCGAGCTGCGCTGCGAGCTGCCCGAGCGGCGCGATCTACAAGCGCAGCGAGGACGGCATCGTCCTCGTCGACCAGGACAAGTGCCGTGGGTGGCGCATGTGCGTGTCGGGCTGCCCGTACAAGAAGGTCTACTTCAACCACAAGACCGGCAAGGCCGAGAAGTGCACCTTCTGCTACCCGCGCGTGGAGGTCGGCATCCCGACCGTCTGCGCCGAGACGTGCGTCGGCCGGCTTCGCTACATCGGCCTGATGATCTACGACGCCGACAAGGTGCTCGAGGCGGCGTCGGTGGCGAACGAGCACGACCTCTACGAGGCGCAGTGCGACGTCTTCGTCGACCCCAACGACCCGGAGATCGCTCGCGAGGCAGAGCGGGCCGGCATCCCGCTCGACTGGATCGAGGCGGCCAAGAAGTCTCCGGTGCGTCGGCTCATCCAGGACTACAAGGTGGCCCTGCCGCTGCACCCGGAGTACCGGACGATGCCGATGGTCTGGTACATCCCGCCGCTGTCGCCCGTCGTCGACGTCATCAAGGAGACCGGGCACGACGCCGAGGACCAGAACAACCTCTTCGCGGCGATCGACACCCTGCGCATCCCCGTCGAGTACCTCGCCAACCTCTTCACCGCCGGCGACACCGCACCGGTCACCGAGGTCCTCAGGAAGCTCGCCGCGATGCGGTCCTTCATGCGCGACATCAACCTCGGTGGCGACCCCAACGGTGCGATCGCCGAGTCGGTCGGCATGGATGCCGAGGCGATGTACGAGATGTTCCGGCTGCTGGCCATCGCCAAGTACGACGAGCGCTACGTCATCCCGACCGCCCACGTCGAGCAGGCCCACGGCCTCGAGGAGCTCGCCACCGAGTGCCCGGTCGACTTCGACTACGAGCCGACGTCCGGCGTCTTCGGCGAGGGCTCGGGTGACCTCACCCCGGTCGCCGTCGAGAACTTCCGGATGCTCGAGGAGCGCCAGACCTCGGACGAGCTCGTCAGCGGAGGGAGCAAGCGCGGCCGGGTCAACCTGCTCAACTGGGACGGCAAGGGCAAGCCCGGCGGCCTGTTCCCCAAGCGGAAGGACCACCAGTGAACCCCTTCCGGCGCGTGGCCCGCTCGCAGGCGTCGCGGCGGCTCCCGGATGAGCAGCTGCGCGTTGCGTGGCAGGCGGTCTCGCTCCTGCTGGACTACCCGACGCCGGAGTGGGCCGAGTCCCACGCCACGATCCGTCGCGCCGCCGCCGGGTTGCCAGCTGGAGTCCGTATGCCGCTGGGCTCGTTCCTCGACCACGTGGCGTCCCAGCCCCTTGAGGACGTTCAACGCGCCTACGTCGAGACGTTCGACCACACGCGCAAGTGCTGCCTCTACCTGACGTACTTCACCTTCGGCGACACCCGTCGCCGGGGCGTGGCGCTCGTGCAGTTCAAGCAGGCCTACCGGAAGTCGGGCATGGAGCTGACGGCTGACGAGCTGCCCGACCACCTCGGCGTCGTCCTCGAGTTCGGTGCCACGGCCGACGTCGACGCGGCGTGGAAGCTGCTCAACGACCACCGGGCCGGCATCGAGATGCTCCGGCTGGCGCTCGCCGACCGCAGCTCCCCGTGGGAGCAGGTGCTCGTCGCCCTCGCGGGGACGCTGCCCGAGCTCGACGGCGAGGGAGTGGACGCGGTCCGCAAGCTCGTCGAAGCCGGGCCGCCCCAGGAGGAGGTCGGCCTCGAGGGCTACGCCCTGGACCCCCGTCTGAACGAGCACCCGCAGGGGCCTCCCCTGCACCCCCCGACGACCCGCGTGGCCGAGTCGGCCACGTTCCCAACCATTCGCGTAGGAGCAGGCTCGTGAGCACGTTTCTCTGGGTCATCTTCCCCTACCTCTGCCTCGCGACCTTCGTCGTCGGGCACTGGTGGCGGTACCGCTACGACAAGTTCGGCTGGACGACGCGCAGCTCCCAGCTCTACGAGACCCGGTTGCTCCGGTGGGGCAGCCCCCTGTTCCACTTCGGGATGCTCGGCGTCGTCATCGGGCACATCGGCGGCCTGCTCATCCCGAAGGCGTGGACCGACGCCATCGGGATCAGCGAGACGATGTACCACTGGGCCGCGGTCATCGGCGGCATGGCGGCCGGCGTCGCGGCGTTCGTCGGCATGGTCATCCTCATCTACCGCCGGCGCACCGTCGGGCCGGTCTTCTCGGCGACCACGCCGATGGACAAGACGATGTACTTCTTCCTCGGTCTCGTCATCGCGCTCGGCATGTGGAACACCATCGCGTCGAGCATTTTCGGGCTCGGGTCCGAGGGGGGTCACGCGTTCAACTACCGCGACAGCGTCTCGCTGTGGTTCCGGGGGATCTTCTCCGGCAACCCCGACCCCGAGCACATGGTCGGCATCCCGCTCGGCTTCCAGCTCCACGCGCTCACGGCCTGTTTCCTCTTCGCGCTGTGGCCGTTCACCCGGCTCGTGCACGTCTTCTCGGCGCCGATCGGCTACATCACCCGGCCCTACATCGTCTATCGCAGCAAGGACGAGCGAGAGGGCACAGCGGTCGGGAGCCGCGCGCCGAGCCGTGGTTGGGAGCGCGTGCAGTGACGGAGCGAGCGCCCTGGCTGGGCATCGACACGCTCGGTCCGCTCACCCCGGTCGACAGCGGACGTGCCGATGCGCCGGAGACCCAGGACGTGCACGACCTCACGGCCGAGGGTCGGGTGGCCCTCGAGCAAGCCCGGAAGTCCAGGCACGGCAAGGGCACTCGCGTGCTGTGGGCCAGCCGGCACCAGCGCGCGGTGCTCATCGCGATGACGGCCGGAACGGCCCTCGCGGAGCACACGTCACCTCCGGCCGCGTCGTTCCAGCTCATCGAGGGGACGGCCCGGCTCTACAGCGCCGAGCCGACTCCCGAGGGCACGCTTCCCGACTGGGTCGTCGACGCAGGTCAGATCGTCCGGATCCCGGACGAGCGGCACGGCGTGGAGGCGCTGACCGACTGCGTCATCCTGCTCACCGTCTCGCTCGACCCCTCCCAAACCGCACCTGACCCGACCACCCCTGATCACTCCTGACCATCCGGTCGAGTGTGGGCCATGTGACGGGACGGGTTTCTCATCCCGAGCACGGGCTCGGGAGGCAGAGGGGTCTCGTCCCGTCATTCGTCCCAGGCCGTATGCCGCCGGGCTGGCTCTGCGTCGAGTGCGCAGTTCGCGCCCGAGCGTTTACGGCCCACTCCGCTGAACGGTGGGCCATGTGACGGGATGGGTTTCTCCTCCCGAGCCCGGGCTCGGGCGGCAGAGGGATCTCGTCCCGTCATTCGTCCCAGGCCGCATGCGGCCGGGCTGAGGGGCGGCGGGGAGGGCACATTCGATGGTCAGGGGCGGATGGCGCGGAGGAGCAGGTCGAGCTCCCGTTCGACGTAGGAGTCCAGGTCGAGCCACCGCGCCAGGCGCCACTGCTTCAGGGCCCAGCCGTGGGCGGTGAGCAGCAGGTTGTGCACGACGAGATCGGCATCGATGTCGCGGAAGTCGCCTGACGTCATGCCATCGAGGAGCGCGGCCCGGAACGGCTCGGCCGTCTCGATCTCGAGCGCCTTGATCTCGTCGCGCCCCTCCTTCGACAGCGTCATGCTCTCGCGGTACGACAGGACCGTCGCCTCCGGCTTCTCGTCGATCACCTCGACCAGGGTGCGGAACCCCACGCGGATCCGCGCCTCGGGGTCGCTACCTGCCTGCTCCATGGCCGCAGGAACTCGATCCCGGAAGTCGGCGAGTATGTCGACGATGGCGGCGCGAAGGAGGTCCTCCTTGTTGCCGAAGTACTGGTAGATCAGGCCCACGCTGATCCCGGCCCGCTCGGCCACCGCATGGGTGGTCGTCGAGTGATAACCGTCCTCCTGGAAGAGCTGCACAGCCGCCGTCAGGATCTCCGACCGTCGGCGTTGGATCCGCTGGTCCTTCGTGCTCTGGGTCTGTGTCGACACTGCTTCCTCACTCTCGAGCCACCCGTTGACGGACGGCTGAACGGTCCCTACTCTATTGAATGAACGTACATTCAACAAGCAACGGAGCAGGCGAATGAGCAACTACGAGGACATCCTCTACGTCGTCGAGGACAGCGCCGCGATCATCACGATCAACCGCCCGGAGCGGTACAACGCCTTCCGCGCGAAGACGGTCGACGAGCTGATCAAGGCCTTCCGCTCGGCGTGGGCCGACCGTGAGGTTCGCTCGATCATCCTCACCGGCGCCGGGGAGAAGGCCTTCTGCACCGGCGGAGACGTCAAGCAGCGCGCCGAGACGGGCGACTACGGCCCGAGCGAGTCCGGGATGTTCGAGATCGGCTACCTGCACAAGCTCATTCGCGACGTGCCCAAGCCCGTCATCGCGGCGGTCAACGGCGTCGCGGTCGGAGGCGGCCACGTGCTGCACGTCCTCTGCGACGTCTCCATCGCTGCCGACTCGGCCCGCTTCGGGCAGGCCGGCCCCCGCGTCGGCTCCTTCGACGCCGGCTTCGGCTCCGCCTACCTGGCTCGCGTCGTCGGCGAGAAGAAGGCCCGCGAGATCTGGTTCTGGTGCCGGCAGTACTCCGCCGACGAGGCCCTCGCGATGGGCCTGGTCAACAAGGTCGTTCCGGGCGCCGACCTGCTCACCGAGGCCAAGGCGTGGGCAGCCGAGATCAACGAGAAGAGCCCGACCGCGATCAAGTTCCTCAAGCAGTCGTTCAACGCCGACACCGACCACCAGGCCGGCTTCTCCAACATGGCGATGACCGCACTCGACCTCTTCGCGGTCTCCGACGAGGGCATGGAGGGCGCCAAGGCCTTCGCCGAGAAGCGGCAGCCCGACTTCAACAGCAAGGTCACCTGGCACTGAGCCGCCACCGAGTCGCAAGCGACCGGAAGCGAAGGAGCGACGATGCACTACGCGTTCGACGAGGACCAGGAGACCTACGCCCACGAGGTGCGCAGGTTCGCGGTCAAGACACTCGCCCCGCACTACCAGTCGGATGACAAGGCCGCCGAGTTCCGGCGCCAGCAGGCACTCGACATGGCGGGCATGGGCCTCACCGGCCTGCGCATCCCGGAGGAGTACGGCGGCCAGGACGCGACCGCGGTCATCGCCGGCATCGCGGCCGAGGAGGTCGGCCGCGAGGACTTCAATGCCGGCTACCTCATCATCAACACCGCGCTCATCAGCGACATCATCGTCCGCAACGCGACGGACGAGCAGAAGGCGGCGTGGCTGCCCGGCATCGCCTCCGGCGAGACGGTGCCGTCCATCTGCATCACCGAGCCGGGGCATGGCACCGACGCCGCCAGTCTCGAGCTCAAGGCCAACCCGACCGACGACGGCGACGGCTGGACGCTCCACGGCGAGAAGACCTCGATCACCCTCGGCATGGCCGCGGACCGGGCCGTCGTGCTCGCCCGCACCGGCGGTCCGGGCGCCCGCGGCGTCAGCGCCTTCTGGGTCGACCTGCACCACTCGACCGTGAGCCGGAGCGCCTTCGACGACCTCGGTAGCCGGGCCATCGGCCGTGCCAGCCTGCACTTCGACGGCACGCCGGTCAGCCGGGGTGAGCTGATCGGCAACGAGGGCGACGGCTTCGTCTCGGTCATGCAGGGCTTCGACTACTCGCGGGCCATCATCGGGCTGCTCTGCATCGGCGCGGCCCAGGCGAGTCTGGACGAGGCGGTCCAGTGGTCCCGGGACCGCGAGGCCTTCGGATCACCGATCGGCACCTTCCAGGGCGTGTCCTTCCCCCTGGCCGAGGCGGCGACGTACCTCAAGGGCGCCCGGCACGTGTGCCTCGAGGCCCTCTGGCGCAAGGACAACGACCTCGAGCACAGCTCGGAGGCGGCCATGGCCAAGTTCTGGGCACCGAAGCTCGCCGCCGACGTCATCCACCAGTGCCTGCTCACCATCGGCCACATCGGCTACTCGTCGGAGCACAAGGTCGGCCAGCGCCTCCGCGACGTCATCGGTCTCGAGATCGGGGACGGGACGGCCCAGGTCTCCAAGCTCGTCATCTCCCGTCACCTGCTGGGCCGGAAGTACGCGCCCTGACGCGAAGCCGGCCCAGCGGCATACGACACCGTCTTTGTCTTGAAAGGGAACAACACCATGAACAGGCTTGAAGGCAAGATCGCCATCGTCACGGGCGGAGCCCGTGGCCTGGGCCGCGGCATCGCCGAGCGGCTCGCGGCTGAGGGCGCGGTTGTCGTCGTCACCGACGTCAACGCCGAGGGCGCCCAGCAGACCGCCACCGAGCTGGGCGCGTCGGCCGTCGGCGTCGGCTGCGACGTGTCCGACTACGACTCCGTCGAGGCGATGGTCGCCGACGTCAAGGACCGCTACGGTCGGATCGACGTCCTCGTCAACAACGCCGGCTGGGACAAGGCCGCTCCCTTCCTCGACCTCGAGCGCGACCTCTGGCCCAGGATCATCGGGATCAACCTCGTCGGCGTGCTCAACACGAGCAAGGCCGTCCTGCCGATCATGGCAGAGCAGGGCTCCGGCTCGGTCGTCAACATCAGCTCCGACGCGGGGCGGGTCGGCTCGTCCGGTGAGGCCGTGTACTCGGCGGCCAAGGGCGGCGTCATCGCGTTCACCAAGTCGATGGCCCGGGAGATGGCTCGCAAACAGGTCCGCGTCAACGTCGTGTGCCCCGGCCCGTCCGACACGCAGCTGTTCGCCGAGTTCGCCGGGGACAACGACAAGCTGCGCGAGGCCCTGACCAAGGCCATCCCGCTGCGCCGCCTCGGCCAGCCCGAGGACGTCGCGGGCGCCGTCGCCTACTTCGCCTCGGACGACTCCACCTACGTCACCGGACAGACCGTCAGCGTCAGCGGCGGCCTGACCATGAGCTGAAACGGACTGCACCATGGCCTTCGAGACCATCCTCAACGACGAGCTGATCGAGAAGTACACGAGCGGCGGCTACTGGGTCGACCGCACCATCACCGACTACCTCGACGACTGGGCCGAGCGGACGCCGGACAAGGTGGCCTTCATCGACTCCCGCCGCGAGGTCACCTACGGGCAGCTGCGCGCCGAGGTGGACCGCTGCGCCCTGGGCCTGCTCGAGCTCGGTATCCAGCCCGGCGACGTCGTCTCCTTCCAGCTGCCCAACTGGATCGACTGGGTCGTCCTGCACTACGCCTGCACCCGGATCGGGGTCGTGAGCAACCCGCTCATCCCGATCTACCGGGCCCGCGAGGTCGGCTTCATGGTGGGCCTGGCCGAGTCCAAGCTCATTGTCGTGCCGCGAGAGTTCCGGCACTTCGACCACGTCGCGATGATCGAGGAGCTGCGCCCCGAGTGGCCAGCCCTCGACCACGTCCTCGTGGTCGGCGGCCCCGAGGCGCCGGACTCCTGGGAGGAGTTCATGGCGACGCCGTGGGAGGAGCGGCGGGATCCCGCGTCGCTCGCCGCGCTGCGACCGGACCCCAACGACGTCACGCTCCTCATCTTCACCTCCGGCACGACCGGCGAGCCCAAGGGCGTCATGCACACCCACAACACGGCGGTCGCCGCCAACAACCCGCTCCCCGAGCGGCTCGGCATCAGCTCCGACAGCGTCATCCACATGGCCTCGACGCTGGCCCACCTCACCGGGTTCCTCTACGGCGCAAGGCTTCCCGTGCAGAATGGCGCGACCGGCGTGCTCCAGGACGTGTGGGACCCCAAGGTCTTCATCGACCTCATCGAGCAGCACGGGATCACCTACACCTCCGCCGCGACGCCCTTCCTCCACGACACGCTGTCGGTCGAGGGGATCAGGGACCGCAAGGTCGACACCCTCGTCCGCTTCTGCTGCATGGGCGCGCCGATCCCGCGCAACATGGTGCGCCTGGCCAAGGAGATCCTGCCCCGGATGCTCGTCCTCGGCGGCTGGGGACAGACCGAGAACGCCCTCGTCACGCTCAGCCGGCCCGGTGACCCCGAGGACAAGATCGTCGAGACCGACGGCTACCCGTGGCCGGGCATGGAGATCCGCACGGCCGGGCTCGGGGACAGCGAGCCGGTTCCGGCCGGCACGGAGGGGCGTCTGCAGGTGCGCGGGCCGTTCCTCTTCGTCGGCTACGCCAAGCGACTCGAGATGACGCGGGCCAGCTTCGAGGAAGGCGGCTGGTTCGACACCGGCGACCTCGCCATCATCGACGAGGACGGCTACGTCAAGCTCTCCGGGCGGACCAAGGACGTCATTATCCGCGGCGGCGAGAACATCCCGGTCGTCTACGTCGAGAACGCCCTCTACGAGGACCCGCGCATCGAGGGCGTGGCCGTCGTCGGCATGCCCGACGAGCGGCTGCAGGAGCGTGCGGTCGCCTGCGTGACCCTCAAGCCGGGGGCCACCCTCAGCTTCCAGGACATGCAGGACTTCCTCCGCGAGCGGGGGGTGGCCAGGCAGTACTGGCCGGAGCGACTCGACATCCTGGACGAGCTGCCGCGGACGCCGAGCGGCAAGATCCTCAAGTACCAGCTGCGCGACCGCTACGCAGGGGTGTCGGAATGAGCACCGCCTACCTCGTCGCGGGGGTGCGTACCCCCATTGGCCGGTATGCCGCTGGGCTGGCTCCCGTGCGGACCGACGACCTCGCTGCCCACGTCCTTTCCTGCCTCGTGGACCGCCTCCCAGCCGTGGACTGGGGGCAGGTGGACGACGTCATCCTCGGCTGCGCCAACCAGGCGGGCGAGGACAACCGCAACGTCGCCCGGATGGCCGGGCTGCTCGCGGGCCTGCCGGTCCAGGTGCCCGGCATGACGGTGAACCGGCTCTGCGCCTCGGGCCTCGATGCCGTTGGAGCGGCCGCCCGTGCGATCCGGGCCGGTGACGCCGATCTCATCATCGCCGGCGGGGTCGAGAGCATGTCCCGCGCCCCGCTCGTCATGCCCAAGGCCGATGCCGCCTGGTCGCGCCGGGCCGAGGTGCACGACACGACGATCGGCTGGCGCTTCGTCAACCCGCGGATGGAGGAGCGCTACGGCACCGACTCGATGCCCGGCACAGCGCAGATCGTCGCCGACGAGTACGACGTATCGCGCGAGGACCAGGACGCCTTCGCGCTCCGGTCGCAGGAGCGCGCCGCCAAGGCCATCTCGTCGGGTCGGCTGGCACGTGAGATCGTCCCCGTCGAGGTCCCGGGCCGCAAGGGCGCCGTCACCGTGGTCGACACCGACGAGCACCCTCGAGAGACCTCCCTCGAGGCCCTCGCCGCGCTGCGGCCGATCTTCCCCGGTGGCAGCGTCACGGCGGGCAACGCCTCCGGTGTCAACGACGGAGCCGCAGCCCTGCTCATCGCCTCAGAAGAGGCGGTGTCGCGGTTCAACCTGACGCCGCTCGCCCGGATCACGACCTCGCTCTCGGTCGGCGTCGAGCCGCGTGTCATGGGCATCGGCCCCGACCCCGCCGTGAAGGCCCTGCTCGCTCGGACCGGTCTCGACGTCGCTGACATCGACCTCTTCGAGCTCAACGAGGCGTTCGCCTCCCAGTCGCTCGCGGTGCTCCGCGCCCTCGGACTGCCCGATGACGCCGAGCACGTCAACCCCAACGGTGGTGCCATCGCCCTCGGCCACCCGCTCGGCATGAGCGGGGCCAGGCTGGCGCTCACGGCGGCCGTCGAGCTCGCCGACCGCGGGGCCAGGCGCGCCGTCGCCACGATGTGCGTCGGCGTCGGCCAGGGTGGCGCCCTGCTGCTGGAGGCCGTGTGAGCATGGAATCGGATTACGGCCCCTTCGAGACGCTTCTCACGGGGGTCACGGACGGCGTGCTGCTCGTGACGTTCAACCGGCCCGAGGTGCGCAACGCGATCAACCGGCAGGTCCAGCTCGACCTGCGGGCCGTCCTCGAGACCGCTCGCGCGGACGACGCCGTCGGTGCAGTCGTCCTGACCGGTGCCGGCGAGAAGGCGTTCATCGCGGGCGCAGACATCTCGCAGGTGGCCGGCTACACCAAGCTGACCGCGCTCGACTCGGACCTGCAGCGGCTCTTCGACCTCGTCGAGGAGTTCCCCAAGCCCACCATCGCGGCGGTCAACGGCTTCGCGCTCGGCGGTGGCTGCGAGATCGCGATGGCCTGCGACATCCGGATCGCTTCCCAGACAGCGCGATTCGGCCTGCCGGAGACGGCGCTCTCGGTACTCCCGGGTGCCGGCGGGACGCAGCGACTCGCGCGAATCATCGGCACCGGCCGGGCTATTGAGCTGGTCCTCACCGGGCGGATGGTCGACGCCGATGAGGCCGAACGGATCGGGCTCGTCACCGCCGTGACCCAGCCGGACGAGCTCATCGACAGGGCCCGCGAGATCGCCGCGACGATCCTCGCCCGCGGGCCGCTCGCGACCCGACTCGCCAAGCTCGTCATCCGCGCCGGCATGGACGCGGACCAGCGCACCGGCCAGGTCGTCGAGCGCCTCGCCCAGGCCGTGCTCTACGAGAGCGAGGACAAGCGCGAGGGTACGGCCGCCTTCCTCGGCAAGCGCCCTCCGCAGTTCACCGGTCGCTGACCATCGCGGAATCATCGCCACCCAATCCCAGGAGACCACCCATGGACCTGTCCCTCACCGAGGACCAGCTCGGCTTCAAGGCGCTCGCGCGCGACTTCCTCGACAAGGAGGTCCTGCCCCACCGCGCCGAATGGGACCGCCGCGAGTCCGTCGACACCGCGATCATCCCCAGGCTCGGCGAGATCGGGTTCTTCGGGCTGACCATCCCGGAGGAGTACGGCGGCCTCGGCGGCGACTACATCACCTACTGCATCGGCATGGAGGAGCTCGGTCGCGCCGACTCGTCCGTCCGCGGGATCGTGTCGGTCTCGATGGGCCTCGTCGGCAAGGTGATCCTGTCGCACGGCACGGAGGAGCAGAAGCACCAGTACCTGCCCGGCATCGCCAATGGCACCCTGCTCGGCTGCTTCGGGCTGACCGAGCCGGACAACGGCTCCGACCCGGCCACGCTCAAGGCCCGGGCTCGGCGCGACGGCTCCGACTACGTCCTCAACGGCCAGAAGATCTTCATCACCAACGGCACCTGGGCCGACGTCTGCCTCGTCTTCGCCCGGACCGGCGGCGACGGGCCGAAGGGAGTTTCGGCGTTCCTGGTGCCGACCGACACGCCGGGCTTCGAGGCGCGCGAGATCCACGGCAAGCTCGGCCTGCGCGGCCAGGCGACGGCGGAGATCTTCCTCACCGATGTCCGCGTGCCCGAGTCGGCCCGGCTCGGCGAGGAGGGTGAGGGCTTCCGGATCGCGATGCACTCGCTCGACAAGGGCAGGGTCTCGGTCGGAGCCGGGTGCACCGGCATCATCCAGGGCTGCCTCGAGGAGGTCGTGAAGTACACGACCGAGCGCAAGCAGTTCGGCCGCCCCATCGCGTCCTTCCAGCTCGTGCAGGACATCATCGCCCAGATCTCGGTCGACGTGGACGCTGCCCGGTTGCTCACCTGGCGCGCGGCCGACCTCATCGAGCGGGGCGAGCCCTTCGGCGTCGAGGCCTCCAAGGCGAAGTACTTCGCGTCCGAGGCGGCCGTCCGTGCGGCCAACGGCGCCCTGCAGGCCTACGGCGGGTACGGCTACATCGACGAGTATCCCGTGCAGAAGTACCTCCGGGACGCACGCGTCATGACGCTCTACGAGGGCACGAGCCAGATCCAGAAGCTGCTCATCGGGCGCGCCGAGACGGGGATCAGCGCCTTCACCTGAGCTCACCGCTGAGCTGACCGGCTGACCCACCAGCAAGGGCGGCACCAAGGAAGGTGCTCACTCGCGCCTGCCACTCGGCGGGGTCGGCGCCCAGCGCACCGACGTGTCCGGCATGCGGGGCGACCCAGATCTGCACCGAGTCGGGCGACGCCGTCTGGATGTACCGTGCGGCGTTGAGCTCATCGGGGACGGCGCCCGCCGCGATGAGGAGCACCGGCGTCTCCGGGGCTGCGGCCACCGCCGACCGCAGCGTGGTCGGCTGGCTCGCCGCGGTCAACAGGTCGGCGACGTTGTAGACGAGCCAGTCGACCGGCTCGGTGATCGCGCCGCGCCAGCCGTAGACGTCGGAGAGCCAAGCCTTGTCGCCGGACACCCGGTTGGTCGCGCCCTCAGCCACGACCGCCCGCAGCCGCTGGTCCGCCGCGAGAGCGCCGATGGCCTCCTCGCCACCCATGGACATACCGACGGCGCCGATCCGCGAGGGATCGACGTCGGGCTGGTCCGCGAGATACGAGACCGCGCCACCGAGGTCCTCGTCTCCGTACCAGCCCCCGTCCATCGCCGTGCCGCCGCTGCGACCGTGACCACGCGCGTCGAAGAGCAGCACACCCAGCCCGTTCGCGGCCAGCACCACGGCATGGTCGAGTACCGCGCTCCGCGTCGAGCCGGCTCCGTGGAGCAGCGCGACCGCGGCACCGTTGCGGGAGGGCACGTACCAGCCCGACAGCGTCACCCCGTCCCCCGTGGCGAACTCGACGTCCCGATAGGCCAGCCCACGGTCCGCCGGGGTCGCGGCGCCCAGCTCGGTGGCGGGGATGTTCGTCAGGGCCACGGCCTGTCCCAGCACCGCCGTCGCCATGACCACCGCGACGATCAGGGCCGGAAGGGTGACGAGATAGCGCCGCCAGCCCCGACGAGCGCGGACCAGCGATACCGCGCCCACGACGAGCAGGACGAGGCCACCGACCAGGGCGATCAGTCCCGCCACCGACAGGGGCTGCAGACCCGTCTTGGCGACGTGCGGCAGACCGAGGCCGATGCCCACTGGCATGAGGACCAGCCCGACCGCGAAGACGGGCAAGCCACGGCGCGTTTCCCGGCGGTCGCTCGCGCCCGAACGGCCGTGGTCAACGCGGGTTGTCGATCTGGTCTGCAGCATGGCGTCCTCCAGCGCACTCGCCAGAGCACCAGCACACCCTTGTCAGGCGCGTGGCAACAGGGCCAAAGGGCCCGGCGCCCGTTGGCGACTGACGATCGAGTGAACAGCTTTTGGGGGTTCCTCCCGTTCGAGTGAACAGGTTTCGGGGTGACCGGACCCCGAAAGCTGTTCACTCGATCGTTGGGGCGGGGTCAGGTCACGCCGTCGCAGCTCCGGCCACGGCGTCGAGGGCCCGGTTGATGCGGGCCTTGGCGTCCTCGGCGACCTCGGCCAGCGCCGCACCGGAGGCGATCTGGGTCATGAACTCGGGATTCATCGCCTGGACCACCGTGCGGCCCCCGTCGTCGACGCGGA
>NZ_DATCWX010000263.1:0-5920 GCF_036566125.1 Intrasporangium sp. | reverse complement strand
CGGCCGTCATCGCGGCGCCGGGCTCGGCGGCGGGCACGACGAGCGCGAGCAGACCCTCAACCAGATGCTCGTCGAGATGGACGGCTTCGACGTCAAGACCAACGTCATCCTCATCGCGGCGACGAACCGTCCCGACATCCTCGACCCCGCTCTGCTGCGGCCGGGCCGGTTCGACCGGCAGATCGCCGTCGAGGCACCGGACATGCTCGGCCGGCACCGGATCCTCGAGGTGCACGCACAGGGCAAGCCGATGGCCCACGATGTCGACCTGCTCGCGGTCGCCCGGCGCACGCCGGGCTTCACCGGTGCCGACCTCGCAAACGTACTCAACGAGGCGGCGCTGCTGACCGCCCGAGGCGACCAGAAGATCATCGACAACAGGTCCCTCGACGAGGCCATCGACCGAGTGATCGCCGGCCCGCAGAAGCGCACCCGGATCATGTCGGCCAAGGAGCGGAAGATCACCGCCTACCACGAGGGCGGCCACGCGCTCGTCGCGGCGGCGCTCAACCACACCGACCCCGTCACCAAGGTGACGATCCTGCCCCGCGGACGGGCCCTCGGCTACACCATGGTCATGCCCGTCGACGACAAGTACTCCACGACGCGCAACGAGATCCTCGACCAGCTCGCGTACGCCCTCGGTGGACGGGTCGCGGAGGAGATCGTCTTCCACGAGCCCACGACCGGTGCGAGCAACGACATCGAGAAGGCCACCGGCATGGCCCGCAAGATGGTCACCGAGTTCGGCATGAGCGAGCGGATCGGTGCGATCAAGCTCGGCCAGAGCCAGGGCGAGGTCTTCCTCGGACGTGACTACGGCCACCAGCGCGACTACTCCGAGGAGATCGCGGGCATCGTCGACGAGGAGGTCCGCAGGCTCATCGAGTCGGCGCACGACGAGGCCTACCAGGCGCTCAACGAGAACCGTGACGTGCTCGACCGCCTCGTCCTCGAGCTCCTCGAGCAGGAGACCCTGAACCAGGCGGAGATCGCCAAGGTCTTCCACGACATCGTCAAGCTGCCGCAGCGACCGACGTGGCTGTCCTCCCAGACGCGCCTGCCCGGCGACCGCCCACCGGTCCTCACACCGGCGGAGATCGCCGCCCAGCAGAACGGCCACCTCCCGCCTCCGGCGGCTCCGGACCCCGGTGTCGAGGAGAAGATCGACGAGGCCGCCTCTGTCGGCGCCCACCCGCTGGCCGAGGAGCACCCGCCCGTCGAGGTCGTCGAGGTCCCGGACGACAAGCCGGTCCGCCCCGACGAGAAGGCGTGATCCGTGGCGGTCGACGTGGCGCGGGCTGCGGCTGCCGTCCGGGAGCTGCTGCTCGCCATCGGTGAGGACCCGGAGCGCGAGGGCCTCGTCGACACGCCGGACCGCGTCGCGCGCTCCTACGCCGAGATGTTCGCCGGCCTGGACATGACGGCTGAGCACGTGCTCAGCAAGACCTTCGAGATCGACCACGACGAGCTGATCATCGTCCGCGATATCGAGCTGTACTCCACATGCGAGCACCACCTCGTCCCGTTCCACGGCGTCGCCCACATCGGCTACGTGCCGAGCAAGGACGGCCGGGTGACCGGGTTGTCCAAGCTGGCGCGGCTCGTCGAGGTCTTCGCCCGTCGCCCACAGGTCCAGGAGCGCCTCACCACGCAGATCGCCGACGCCCTCGTCGAGCATCTTCGCGTGCGTGGAGTCATCGTGGTGGTCCAGGCCGAGCACCTGTGCATGTCGATGCGCGGCATCCGCAAGCCGGGGGCGTCCACGATCACCTCGGCCGTGCGCGGTCAGCTGCGCGACCCCGCCACTCGAGCGGAGGCCATGGCACTCATGCTCGAGGGCAACAAGTGACCGGACCGGTGATGCCGTGATGCGGTCGAAGGCCGCAAACCTGGTCGCCGAGCGCGACCGGACTCTCGTCATGGGCGTCGTCAACGTGACGCCGGACTCGTTCTCCGACGGTGGCGTCTGGTTCGAGCCCGAGGCCGCCCTCGCGCACGGGCGCGATGTGCTGGCCGCGGGAGCGGACATCATCGACGTCGGGGGCGAGTCGACCCGGCCCGGGGCCGACCGGCCCTCCGTCGAGGAGGAGCTGCGTCGGGTGCTCCCGGTCGTGCGCGACCTCGCCGAGCAGGGTGCGATCGTGTCTATCGACACCATGCGCGCCTCGGTCGCCGCAGCCGCCCTCGACGCCGGCGCCAGCGTGGTCAACGACGTGTCCGGTGGCCTTGCCGACCCGGAGATGGTTCCCCTCGTCATCGGGGCAGGGGTGCCCTACGTCGCCATGCACTGGCGCGGTCACAGCGCCGACATGCAGTCACTCGCCGTCTACGACGACGTCGTGGCAGACGTATGCCGTGAGCTTGCCTCCCGCCGGGACGAGCTGCTGGGTGCCGGGCTGAGTGAGGACCTCCTCGTGCTCGACCCCGGTCTCGGCTTCTCCAAGACGGCGGAGCACAACTGGTCGCTCCTGGCCGCCTTGCCCGAGCTGCACGAGCTGGGACACCCGATCCTCCTCGGTGCATCGCGCAAGGCATTCCTGGGGCGGCTCGGCAGGGGAGCGGGCGAGGCGCCACGACCCCCCGCCGAGCGCGACCTGGAGACGACGGCGACCTCGGTCATGGCGGCCATGGCCGGCCTCTGGTGCGTCCGCGTCCATGACGTCGAGTCGACCGCCCGGGTTCTCGCGGTGGTGCGGGCGACCCTCGAGCACCACGTGGCCGAGGACGGGGCCTGGTGAGCGACCAGATCGTCCTCAAGGGCGTCTCCGCCCGCGGCTTCCACGGGGTCCTCGAGGCCGAGAAGCGGGACGGCCAACCGTTCGTCGTCGACGTGCACCTGACCCTCGACCTGTCCAGAGCGGGCCGGACCGACGACCTGGCCGCCACGGTCAACTACGCGGAGGTCGCCTCGGCCGTGGTGGCCCGGATCACCGGCCCGTCGTTCGACCTCATCGAGCGCCTCGCCGAGGTCATCGCCGACGACGTGCTCGGCTACCCGCTCGTCGACGCCGTCGAGGTGGTCGTGCACAAGCCCGAGGCCCCGGTCGGCCACCCGTTCACCGACGTCGAGGTCCGCATCCGCCGCAGCAACGGGCCGCGAGCAGTCATCGCGCTCGGGTCGAACCTCGGTGACCGCGGGCGCACGCTCTCCCTCGCCGTCGATGCCCTCCGTGCCCTGCCCGGCTTCACCCTCACCTCGGTCTCGCCCATCGTCGAGACCGACCCGGTCGGTGGTCCGGAGCAGCCGCCCTACCTCAACGCCGTCGTCCTGGGTCGGACGACCCTCGATCCGGCAGAGCTGCTCGAGGCGCTCCACCGCATCGAGGCCGCGCACGGCCGCACCCGCGAGGTCCGTTGGGGCGCCCGGACCCTCGACCTCGACCTCATCCAGTTCGGCGCGCCCGGCTCCGGTCAGGAGGTCGTCAGCGACGACGAGAGACTGACGCTGCCGCATCCCCGCGCCGCCGAGCGCGCGTTCGTGCTGCTGCCCTGGGTCCGGGCCGAGCCCGAAGCGCGCGTCAGGGTTGGGCCGGGAGAGAACGACATTCGACCAATTGCTGAACTGCTTGACCGACTCGACCGCTCGGGCGTCCGGCCCGGACCCGAATGGGGGCAACTGTGAAGCCGCACAACGGCATCCGCGTGTCTACTCTCGTCCTCACGGGCGTCGCCGTCCTCGTCCTGGCGTGGCTCGTCATGCGCTGGGTCGAGGGCAACGGCCGGAGCGTCCCTGACCCGGGTTGGATCGGTGCTGTCGCGATGCTCTTCCTCGGCGGTGCAGTCCTCGTCGCCGGCCGGCAGGTGCGCACCTTCAGGGACGGGGAAAGCGGAGCGTCCATGACTCCACTCCGGGCCGCCCGCACGCTCGTTCTCGGACAGGCTGCGGCCCTCACCGGAGCGGCCCTGACCGGGTGGTACGCCGCGATCATCCTCGTGCTGCTGCCCGACTCCGACATCGAGTCCCAGCGCAGCCGGATCTGGCCCTTCGCCATTCACGCCCTGATCGCCATCGCGCTCGCCGTCGCGGGCATGCTGGTGCAGCGTTGGTGCCGGATCAGGCCTCGCGATGACGGCGACGAGGAGGATCTCGACGAGCTGAACGGCTACGCCGACCGCTGATGCAACGATTGCCGTCGCCACGGGGTCTGATCGGTATGGAGGCCACGTCCCGTAGCCGCGGACCCCGCGCCCTGATCATGGTGATCGCCCCCTTGTTGCTCACGCTCGCCGCCTGCGGTGAGGTGCGGACCCCAGGGACCGGCGGCTCCACGGACGGGCCCGTCAAGGCGAGGTCCACCGACTCTGTACGGGGTTCGGGGCCGGCCACGGGCGAGCAGCCGACGACGCTGCCGAGCGCGCCGGCCCCCAAGGCCTTCGCAGACCGGGCGACGGTCGTGGCAGAGACGTTCCGCACGTCCGGTCGGCCCGTGGCCCCGGCCGGCCTGGTGCTCATCTCGCCCTGGGCCGACGTCGCCTTCGAAACCGAGGCGCAGAAGGTCGCGTGGCTCGCCGGCAAGGTCGAGTTCGGGCCGGGTGTCCCGGACGACCAGGCCGGCGTGTCGCAGATGACCCTGCCCGACGGGTCGGAGCGACCCGTCGACCTCCTCGGACCGCGGGAGAGCGTGGCACGTGCGCTGGAGGATGGCGGCGACTGCTCCGGCGTGGCGGTTGAGAGGTGCCGCCTGACGCTGACTGAAGCCACCCTGACGACGACACGGGTCAAGACCAACCTGGGTGAGGCGACCGTCCCGGCCTGGTCCTTTGCGGTGGACGGGATGGCACGTCCGATCGTCGTCGTCGCGACGGAGCCCGGACCACTGGACAAGCCGACATCACTACAGCCCCTGACCGGTCTGGCGCCGGCTCCGCCCGGTTTCAGCCCCGCCGACTCCCTAGATGCCGTCTCGGGCGCGACCATCACCGTGCGGGTGGGTCACGGTGCCTGTGACCGCGACCTGACCGGTCACGCCGTCGAGTTCGACGACCTCGTCGTCGTCGGAGCTACCCACCTGCCGCCAAATCCTGGCGCGATGTGCACGGACCAGTACCTCTCGACTCCGAGCACCCTGCAGCTGGCTCAGCCGCTGGGCGACCGAGTTGTCCTCGACGTCGTCTCCGGCGGGACGCTGATCTTCGGTGTCCCGCACAGGTGACGGATCTGACCAATGTCGATACAGAGCAGCGGCAGCAGCGCAACACTGGTCGGCAGGCCGAGCGTCGGCCGTCCAACAGGGAGGTAATGATGCGTGCAGCACAGCGTTTCCTCTACGCCGCGGTGGCCGCAGGGGCCGGTGTACTCCTCGCGGCTGGTCCATCTCTCGCTCACGAGTGTGTCAACGCGAGCAAGCAGAACCAGGCGGCCGGTGTCCAGGTCGTCATCGACGCCAACACCGGCGAGGTCGTCTGGACCACGAACGGCGTCGCGAACCGGATTGCGCAGGGCTTGATCGACCCGGTCACCGGGGACGGCTTCCAAGGACTCCTGGGCTTCGACCTCGACGGCGACAGTGTGGTCGACGTGTCCACGTGGATCGTCGGACCGAACGGGGAGCTTCCGCTCAGCGCCCAGTACAACGGCCCGTCGTGCAAGGGCGTGACGAACATCGCGACCTGGTTCGCGGAGTGCATGGGCTGACGGGACCCAGCACGACAGACGGGTTTGGGGGTGCCGGCACGCACCGATGCCCTCGATGGGGCGTACGGCTCAGTGCGCGTCGGTGGTCGGGGTGATCGGGGGAGCCGGAGTGGCTGTGCTCGTGGTGGTCGAGGTGGTCGCGGTCCGGTTGGGCCGGGGTGGCGGGATGGTGTCGACGACGTCCTCGTCGGAGCAGGCCGCGGCCGACCACACGGTGGCCGTGATGACGAACACGGCCACCCCGCGAAGGACGGCGGCGCGCGGAAACGAGCCCAGCGGCAT
>NZ_DATCWX010000258.1:0-7195 GCF_036566125.1 Intrasporangium sp. | reverse complement strand
CTTGCGCCGCTCCTCGGTCAGCTCGGGCATGACGCAGCGGATCAGGTGACCGTCGCTGGCCGGGTTGACGCCGAGGTCGGAGTCCCGGATGGCCTTCTCGATCGCGTGCAGGGCCGACTTGTCGAACGGGATGACCAGGATCGTGCGCGGCTCAGGGTTCTGGAAGGACGCGAGCTGCTGCAGCGGCGTCGGCGCCCCGTAGTAGTCCACGAGGAGCTTGTTGAACAGGCCGGGGTTGGCGCGACCGGTCCGGATGCCCGCGAAGTCCTCCTTGAGGACCTCGATGGCCTTGTCCATCTTCTCCTCGGCCTCGAACATCGTCTCGTCGATCATGTCTCTCGCTTCCTCGTCCTCATCCGGGTCACAGGGTCTGTGGCGCGGACACCCTCACCGCCCCTGTGTCAATCATGCTCACGCGTTGGTGACCAGCGTGCCGATCTTCTCACCCAGGAGGGCGCGGGTGATGTTGCCGGGGCCTTCCATGCCGAACACGACCATCGGCAGCTTGTTCTCCTTGCAGAGGGAGAACGCTGCCGCATCGACGATCCGCAGCCCGTTGGCCAGCCCTTCGTCGAAGGTCAGCGTGTCGTACTTCGTCGCCGTGGGGTCGGTCTTGGGGTCAGCCGAGTAGACGCCGTCGACACCGTTCTTGGCGATGAGCAGCGCGTCGCACTTGGTCTCGAGGGCACGCTGGGCGCTCACCGTGTCGGTCGAGAAGAACGGCATGCCGGCGCCGGCGCCGAAGATGACGACCCGGTCCTTCTCCATGTGACGGATCGCCCGGCGCGGGATGTAGGGCTCGGCGACCTGCTGCATCGCGATCGCGGACTGGACCCGCGTCTCGACGCCTTGCTTCTCGAGGTAGTCCTGCAGGGCCAGACAGTTCATCACTGTGCCGAGCATGCCCATGTAGTCCGCGCGGGTGCGGTCCATGCCGCGCTGCTGGAGCTCGGCGCCACGGAAGAAGTTGCCGCCGCCGACGACGACGGCGACCTCGACGCCGCCCTTGACAGCCTCGGCGATCTGCTTGGCGATGCCGGCGACCACGCTCGGGTCGACGCCCACCCTGCCACCGCCGAAGGCCTCCCCGGAAAGCTTCAGGAGCACCCTGTGGAACCGGGTGTTTCGGGCGTCGGTCATGACGGAGCCTCCTTGGTGGCAGCGTTCCGGCGGTCGCCCGATCCTGCCACATCCGCGCCGCCACGGTCGCATCGACGGCTCAGCCGCCGCCCACCAGCGTGACGAGGGTCTCGGCGAGGCGCGCGTAGTCGTCCTCGTCGTTGTACGCGTGCGCCGCGAGGCGCACGAACCCGCGGCCCCCGAAGGAGAGAGGCGGGACGACGAACCCAGCGGCATACACCTGTTGCCACAAGCTCTCGGCCGCCTCCGTCGTCTCCGCCACCCCGCCCGGGAGCGGCACGAGCGTCATGCAGGGAGCAGAGGGTATGCCGCTGAGCTCGCTGCCAGCCCCCAGCGCCTTGGCCACGTGGTCGGCGCCACGGCGCAGGAGGGCGGCGTTGCGCTCGACCTGGTCCCACCCGCCGAGGTCCTGCCAGAAGTCGATGGCATCGGGGATCGCGAGCCACGCCGAGTGGTCGACGGTGCCCTGGAGGTCGAAGGAGGCGGGGTAGGGCGCACCGTGGCTCCACGAGGTCACGAGGGGCCGGAGGCCGTCGCGGCGTTCCGGGGCCGCCCACAGGACGGCCGCGGACCGCGGTGCGAACGCCCACTTGTGGAGGTTTCCCACCCAGTAGGCGACCCCGAGCGCCTCGATGTCGAGGTCGGGCAGGGCTCCGGGCACGTGGGCGGCGTCGACGAGGACGGGGACCGGAGCCACGGCCGCGGCCACCTCGGCCAGGGGAAGGAGCAGCGCCGTCGGCGACGTGATCTGGTCGATGACGACCAGGCGCGTGTCGGGAGTCAGGGCATCGGTGAACGCCGCCACGATGTCGGTCGTGCTCGCGGTCAGGTCGAAGGCGGCCTCCCGGACCGTGCCGCCGTTGGCCTGCACCGCCAGTGTCACGGTGCGATACCCATGGTTGCTCACGACGACGTCGTCGCCCCGTCCGATCCGGAGCGCCTGGAGCACGACGGCGACGCCCTCGGACACGTTGCGCACCAGCGCGGCGGAGTCGGGGGCGACGCCGAGGAACGCTGCCGCCGATTCCCGGGCGGCCGCGAGCTGGTGGGGCAACTCGTCCCGGAACGCTCTCATCGGGGCCGCCTCGATCCGGGCGCGAGCGCGGTCCTGCGCCTCGCGGACGACGCGCGGGACCGCACCAAAGGCGCCGTGGTTGAGGTGGGTCAGGGCAGGGTCGAGCTCGAAGAGGTCGACGACATCGGCACGCACCCCGTCATCTTGCCCCAATCGGTCCGTCGGCCCGTTCAGCCGCCGATGCCGCGGCTCAGCGCCGTCGAGCACGTCGCCTCGTCGAAGCCCGTCAGGGGATGCGACCCCAGGTCGCTGGCCCGGGCGCGCCCGAGGTTCCAGCCGAGGGCATCATCCTGCGGCGGCTGGCCCTGAGAGCTGATGATGCAGGCCGAGAGGTCCTGGGGCAGGCCGGCGCGAATGGTCGGGGCAGCGTCCGCCCCGAGCGTGGCGAGGTAGGCCACGTCGAGCTTCCCGGTCGCGTGGTAGCGGTCGATGTTCTGCTGGGCGACCCAGGCCTCGGGGTTGGCCAGGCCGATGACGAGGACGAAGAGGCCACCCGACAGGAGCGCGGCGCGGGGCAGCCAGCGCGCGGACATCCGGACTCCTGCGACCAGGACGAGGACGAGGAGCAGCCCCATCCACAGCTCGAAGGCATCGACGAGGACGCGCAGGACGGTGAAGCCGTAGGCCTGCTGGTACACGTGCATCCGGTAGAGGGCCGAGGCGACGACCACGAGCGCCAGCGCACAGAGGAGTCCGAGGGCGATCCGGAGGATGAGCTTGTCCTGCGCCGTCTCGCGCGGGGCCTTGCGAGCGGCGAGGGCGACAGTGAGCAGGGTGAGGAAGGTGACGGCCGTCAGCTGCCCGAAGCCCTGGTGCACGTACTCCGCATAGGAGAGGCCCGTGGTCTGCTGGACGTAGTCGTGACCGCCCCACATCGCCGTCGCCTGGGCCGCGACGAAGATCGCGAAGGTGACGATGACGAGCCCGACCGGCACGAGCCACTCCCAGGCCCGGGCCACGCGACGTCCCTCGGGCAGTGCCAGCCGGTCGACGCGAGGTGGGTTGATGGCGACGTACGAGGCCGCCAGGACCGTTCCCGCGACGACGAACGCGACGAAGAACCGGACGACGATGCTGTCGACCGCGAACTCGGGCAGGATCGCCTGGGCCCACGATCCGAAGATGGCGTCACCTGAGGCGAACAGACCGCCGAACAGGACGAGCGCCACGACGGAGATCGCCACGGTGCGCACGACTGGCCACAGGATCGACACCTTGGACACGGCATTGAGGGTGCGTCCGAGCAGGGGCAGCCCGCGCACCCCGGCGAGGACCCACGAGGCCCAGCCCCCGACCATGGACGGGAGGCCGCGCGCGTTGGTCAGGGCGGTCATCGCGAGGAGCCCGGCGACGCCGACCGCCATGACGCCCAGCCACTCGGCGGCTCGGAGGACGACGAGGCTCGTGAGGGCGACGGCGAGCAGGGCTGGGACCTGCATGACGCGCTCACGCCGGTGGACGGAAGCCGTGAAGACGAGGGCGGCTGCGAGCAGCAGGATGGCGAAGGTCGCGATGCCGAGGTTCCGGTCCGGGACCACGAGGGCAGCGAGCAGACCGATCCCAACCGAGCCCAGGACGAGGCGCGGCTGCGGGGCGAGGCCACGCTCGGGCCAGAGGTCACCGAAGACCGAGTCGACGAACGGCGGGGCAGGGACACCGGCCGGCTGCGGCGGAGCCGGGGTGGGCGGCACTGGGAGGGTGGTCAAGGGGCGCTCCTTCGGGATGGGTGCAGCGGGCACGTGGTCGGCACTCGAGTCGATGGTGGACGGATGGGCCGCGCCTTCGGCGGGGTGTCGTGGGAGGACGGCGCGGATCCGGGCGCCGGTGGCGGCGGCCTCCGATGGCAGGACCGCGATGGAGCCGCCGTGCAGTTCGCAGACCCAGCTCGCGATCGCGAGCCCGAGGCCGGTGCCGCCGCCCGAGTCGCCCCACGACCCGAAGCGGTCGAAGACCCGGGCGGCCCGGTCCGCCGGAATCCCGGGCCCCTCGTCGGCGACCTCGAGCATCCATCGCTCGGAGTCGAGGACGCCGGCCCTGACGGTGACGGAGCCACCGACCGGGCTGTGCCGGACGGCGTTGTCCAGGAGGTTGGCAAGCACCTGGGCGAGGCGGTCGGCGTCCCCCTCGACGAGGAGGCCGTCCCCGCCGCCGTCCTCACCACTCGCACTGGTCTTGCCGCTGGGACGACCATCCGCACCGACCACGGTGACGAAGCTGATCCGCCGCTGGTCGGCGCCACCGGCCGCGGCTTCGGCGACTCCCTGCGCGACGAGCCGCCCCACGTCGACGGGCGCGAGCGACAGCGGCTTGATGCCGCCGTCGATCCGGCTGAGGTCGAGGAGGTCGGACACGAGGTCGCTGAGGCGCTCGGCCTGGGCGAGCGCGGTGCGGAGCGCGGCGTCATCAGGTGACATGACGCCGTCGACGAGGTTCTCGAGCAGCGCCTGCTGGGCGGTGAGGGGCGTACGCAGCTCGTGGGAGACCGTCGCGATGAGCTGACGACGTTGCTGGTCCGACGCCGCGAGGTCGGCCGCCATGGTGTTGAAGGCCCGCGCGAGTTCGCCCACTTCGTCGGCCGAGGTGGCCGTGACCCGGCGTGAGTAGTCACCCGTCGCCATCGCCGCGGCTGCTGCGGTCATCTCCCGCAACGGTGACGTCATGCCGCGCGCCAGCCACTGGACGACGCCGAGAGCGCCGACGATGGTGACCGGCACCGTCAGCCAGACGGGGACGCCGGCCCGGTCGCCGACCTCCGAGACGATCGACGCCGCGACGATGCTCAGGCCGACGAGGACCGCGAGCTTGACCTTGATGGACCTCAGGCCGTCCAGGGGGCGGTCTGGGTTCACGACCCGTCTCCAAAGGCGTAGCCCACGCCGTGCACCGTCCGCACCCGGTGGGCGCCGATCTTGGCGCGCAGGGACTTGATGTGGCTGTCGAGGGTCCGCGTCCCGGATGCCTCCGCCCAGCCCCACACCTCGCGCATGAGGTCCTCGCGGGACCGCACCGTCCCGGGCTCCTCCGCGAGGGCGACGAGCAGGTCGAACTCGAGGGGCGTCAGGTGAACCTGCCCACCGTCGACCGTGACGCGACGAGCAGCCCGATCGAGGCGCAGGCCGTTGATGGCGATGGCCGGCTCTCCCTGCGCGGCCATCTGACGGGCTCGCTCGACCCGCCTGAGCAGCGCCTGGATCCGAGCGACGACCTCCCGCATGCGAAACGGCTTGGTCACGTAGTCGTCGGCTCCCACGCCGAGGCCGACGAGGAGATCGGTCTCGTCGTCGCGGGCCGTCAGCATGAGCACCGGCACGGGCCGCTCCGCCTGGATCCGGCGACAGACCTCGAGGCCGTCGAAGCCGGGAAGCATGACGTCGAGCACGACGAGGTCCGGGCGGTGCTCGAGGTGGGCGGCCACGGCACCCGGCCCGTCGTAGGCCTGGACGACGTCGAACCCCTCGGCACGGAGGCGGTCGGCGACGGTCTGGTTGATCGTCGGGTCGTCCTCGACCAGGAGGATTCGGCTCATGCGTCGAGCGTAGGAGCGCGGCTCCGGGCGAGCCGGGTGCGCCGTCTGGAGATCGTGTGAAGATCCGGCCGGACTAGATGAAGAGCAGCTGGGCGCCCGCGGTCATCTCGATGAAGTCCGACGCCGAGATGATGCCCTCGATGTCGTCTCGCAGGTCTGCCTCGGTGAGGTGGTTCATGTCGGCGGACAGTCGGCACCCCCAGAGGTGACCGCCGGAGGCGACGATCTGGTCGAGGAAGTCGGGCACCTCGGGGATGTCGAGCTCGGCGATGGCCTTCTTGAGCTGGGACGTCGCAAGGTGGGTCATCCCCGGGATGCCGCCGAGCCCCTGGGGCAGGTGCATGGCGGTGTTGCCGAGCAGGGTCGCCTTGAGGCTGCCCTGGGTCTTCTTGGTGATCATGTCGAAACCCCAGAACGTGAAGAACAGGTGGGTCTCGATGCCCTCGCCCAGTGCGGCGTTGCCCAGGATCAGGCCCGGATAGGCCATGTCGAGGGTGCCCTTGCTGCAGATGATGGCGAGCTTGCGATCCGCTGCGACCTCGTCGCCGAAGTTGGGCACGACCAGAGGTGCGGGGTCAGAGACGGTCCCAGGTGCGGTCCCGAGTGTCGTGTCGGTCGTGGTCATCACACACATCCTTTCGGCTTGGGCACGCCCGCGATGTAGGACATCTTCTTGGCCGGCTTGCCGGGGAACATCGTGAAGAGCTGCTTGATCGGCACCCCAGTCTGGGTGCTGACCCGTCGCAGCGTCGGGGTCTCGCCCTGGGCCCGGTAGTCCTCGCGGAGGAACCGCACGAGCTTCCAGTGCTCGTCCGTCAGGTCGACGCCGATGAGGCGGGCGAACTCGGCTCCGAGCTGCTCGTCCCAGTCGTCAGGGTTGGTGAGGAAGCCCTCGTCGTTGACCTCGACCGGGTGGCCGGCGATGGTGGTGGTTGGCATGGCGCTGTGTCCTTTCGTCTCTAGGTGCCGGCGGGGATCTTGCCGGCCATCGACATGGCTGACGGGAGTCCGACGGGTCGGCCGGGCAGGAGCAGGTTCCAGTAGATGTGGCGGAACGCCAGCTTGCCGACGTGGTTCGCGCGTGACTCCTTGAGCAACGTCATCGGGCCGACCTTCGGCAGCGGGAACGTGCCCGTGAGCGGCTCGGTGTCGTAGTTGAAGTCGAGGAGCAGGGCTTTGCCACCACCCGACTCGACGAAGCAGTTGGCGTGCCCGTCGAAGGAGTGGGTCATCGGCTTGCCCTCGATGAGCTCCATGAAGTTCTCGACGAAGACCTCGACCGAGAAGTGGGCGACCGAGCCCGCCTTGGACGTCGGGAGGTTGCTCGCATCACCCAGCGCGAAGATCTCCGGGTGCGCCGTCGACTGCATGGTGTGCTTGTCGACGGGGACGTAGTTGAGGTCGTCGCCGAGCCCCGAGCGCGCCACGAAGTCGGCGCCCATGTTGAGCGGGAT
>NZ_DATCWX010000257.1:0-3402 GCF_036566125.1 Intrasporangium sp. | reverse complement strand
GAGCGGCTTGGTGACCGGCACGTAGCCGCTGGCGTGCCCGCTCCGGTTGGGGTGGTAGCTCTCGACGATCGGGTAGGACAGTCCGTTGATCCACTCGACGTCGTCGCACACGGCGTGCCCGATGAACCGGGACGTCGGGTTCGCGAAGGTGAAGCCCTTGGCCGAGGCCGCCGCCGCCGTCTTGGCGTTGAGCAGGTCGGCGGTGTAGTTGAGGCGCGACTCCTCGGTCGGCGAGAACCACGTGCCGGCGTTGCAGTCCTCGCCGTTGAAGATGCGGGGGTAGCCGACGACGATGACCTTGGCGCTTGGGGCCCTGGACTTGATGGAGGAGTACAGCGTCGACAGACGGCCGGGCAGGACGTTGTTGATGATGTACTGCGCACCGTCGATCGCGCCGTTGCAGTTGCTCATCCAGCCGGGCTGGGCGCACTCGGTGAGGACGTCGGCGAAGCCCGCGTCGTTGCCCCCGACGGAGATCGTGACGTACGCCGTCGAGGTCGACAGCGCGGAGAGCTGTGTGTTCGTCACGTCCGCCACCTTGGCGCCGGAGCAGGCGCGGAACGTGAGACTGAGGCCGAGCTGGGCGGCATCGAGCGACGGGTAGGCGTAGACGGAGCGGTAGCAGGACGTGCCGTCGCTGATGTAGGTCCGCGTCCCGGTGCCGGAGGAGTACGAGTCGCCCAGGGCGACGTACGAGCCGCCGGCAGCGCCCGCAGGCAGGGCGAAGGCAATGGCCGAGACCAGACCCGTGACGATTGCCGTGATGAGGGTGAGGACTGCCGCGGACAGCCGGCGGCGTGGGTGGGAGCTCTTCACTGCGCACTCCTTCGGGGTGTCAACCGCGATGTCAACCAGAGGCACTGCAAGACCCGACGTCCCGGCGAAGGAGGCGCCATTACCGAGAGTAGGGCCGGCCCGGACGAGCCGCCACCGGAACGGGGCGGCTGCGCTCTACGCTGGCGTCATGGGATTCCCGGAGAACGTCCTGGCCAAGAGCGAGCGCGTGGAGCGGAGCATCCATCCGCACTGGATCACTGTCCTCTTGCCGCTCATCTTCGGGCTCATCCTCCTCGTCGGGGGCATCGCCATTGCCGCCGCGACGCCGAACGACTCGGCAGGCAACCGGATCCAGTGGATCTCCGTTGGCGTCCTGATCCTCATCGCCATTCCTCTGGTGCTCGTGCCCTTCCTCCGGTGGCGTACGACGCACTACGTCGTGACCTCGCACCGCGTCATGGTCCGCCGGGGCATCCTGAGCAAGTCTGGCAAGGACATCACCCTCTCCAAGATCACCGACGTCTCGTTCGACCAGTCCCTGCTCGACCGGATCATCAACTCCGGCTCGCTGCGCATCGAGTCGGCGGGTGACAGCCCCGACGAGCGGCTGCGCAACATCCCGCACAGCAACCACGTCCAGCAGCTGATCAACCGCCTCATCGACGAGGACGACACGCGCCGTCGCATGGTGGTCAACGGCCGGGCCGAGCACGGACGGCCGGGTTACGAGCCGGCTGAGGATGACGACGACGAGGGCCGTATGCCGCTGAGCCCGGACCCCGACCGACGTGACCGTCCCCGGCTGGCTGAGGAGTGACAAGGCGTTTTGTCTCGGGCTTGACCTCAGGTGCACTTGAACCTGCATGGTATTCCTCGTGACTTCGAAGACCGATGCTGGCGATGCCGTTGCAGATCGTGAGCTAACCTCTGGCGCAAGCCTGTTCACCCGCGAGAACGCCCCGATCGTCATCGCGGTGGTCGCCTTGGTGACGCTGGGTGCGTTCGAGAACCGTGCCGTCCTGACGGCGATGCCGACCGTGCTCATCGAACTGAACTCGGTAACGAGCTACGGACTGGTCGGCGCGGCGCCCCTCGCCACCTACCTCGTCGCGCTGGCCACGGCGGGCTGGTGGGCCGACCGTCGCGGGCCGGTGCCCGTGCTCCGGCTGGGGGCGCTGACCTTCGTCGGCGGCATGGTCGCGGTGGCGAGTGCGACAGGGTTGCCCGCTCTCGTGCTCGGTCGGCTGCTCAGCGGTCTTGCCGAGGGCCTGCTCGACGTCGGCGTCATGGTTCTCGTGGCTCGCGTCCTCGATCCCGTCTTGCGCCCGAAGGTCGTCGCGATGTTCGCCGCGGCCTGGGTCCTGCCCTCGGTCCTCGGGCCGGTTGTCACGGGTGCCGTGACCGAGTGGGTCGGCTGGCGGTGGATCTTCATCGCTGGCCCGGTCATCTTGGTGCCCGTTTGGCTGGCGTTGAGACCGGCTCTGCGGGTCGCGCGGGGGCTACCCCAGGACGAGGCCGAAGCGGTGGCCTCAGGAGAGCGGCCAACTCGCCTGCGCGCTGTCCTGCCCTGGGCGCTCCTGGCTGCTGCGGCCCTCGTCGCACTCAACCTCGTCACCGAGCAGCTCACCGTCCAGGCGCTCACGGTGTCCGTGGCCGTCGTGGTGGGTCTGGCCGTGCTCGGACTCGGCGCGTCAGCACGGCGCCTGCTCCCCGCCGGGGCCCTGCGGGCGGCCTGCGGCATCGGCGGCGTCATCGCCCTGCGCGGCCTGGTCAGTGCGTCCTTCATGGGGATCGGCGCCTTCCTGCCGCTCATCCTCACCGTGCTCCGTGACCACGGGCCGCTCACCGCCGGCATCAGCCTCAGCATCACAGGCCTTACGTGGTCGAGCGGGTCAGCGATCCAGAGCCGGTTCTCGGCTCGGCCGATGGCGCTGCTGCGGACCGGCTTCTCGCTGGTCACTGCCGGTCTCGTCGGGACGGCCCTCATCGTCTGGGTGGATGCACCGACCGCCGTGGGTCTCGTCGGCTGGGCGCTCGCCGGCCTCGGGATCGGAATGACCTCGGGCACGCTGTCGGTCCTCATCATGTCCGCCTCCGATGACTCGAACCAAGGCCGCAACAACGCCGGTGGGCAGATGGCCGCCTCCATGGCGAGTGCGGTCTTCTACGCCGCGGCCGGGGCAGTCCTGGCGATCGCGGGCGAGCCCAGCCGTCTGGCGTTCGGAATCATCGCCGCACTCGCCGTTGCGCTCGCCGCCACCGGCCTGGCCGCCTCCGGCCGAGCCCGCTGCGCCCTCCCCGCAATCGAGTGAACGGCTTTCGGGCCCGGAATCCGTTCGCTCGATCGAGGTGGGGATCTGTGACCACGACGTCGTCTCTCGTTCGACGTCATCGCGCACCTCGCCATTGATGCCCAGCAGCATCACCGGGCGGGGTAAGCCGCCGACAGCGGACGCGACACCGGCGATCATCTCGACCACATCTGGGGAACGTTGGGGCACGTCTTTCCGGCTCCCCTCTGTCGTCAAGGGACCGGGAGCGGCTCTTTCGAGTGTGCGCCGGCGCTTGTCGCCGTCAAGGTCGTTCGTCCGGTGGGGCGCTGCACCTTGACGGCTCCGGCGCGTC
>NZ_DATCWX010000248.1:0-6565 GCF_036566125.1 Intrasporangium sp. | reverse complement strand
TGGCTGGCGACACGGGCGACTCGGCGGAGACAGAGGCACTCCTGCCGCTCCTCGGCGTGGGCGAGTCTGAGCGGTCTCGGGTCAGGGCCATCGTGGACGACCTGTGGACCCGGGCCCTGCTCTGGCGCGCGGCGGATGGGGTGCACGTCGTCCGCACGGTCCCGGAGGTGCTCGGTCAGTCCGTGGCAGGGCTTGGCGTGCCCTACCGGGAGCTGCGTCCCGCGGCGCCCGGGTCCGCTGTCCCGACCGTGTCGCAGATCCGGTCGGCCATCGAGGACGCGCCGGAGACGGCCCGCGCCATCCTCGACCGGCTGGCCTGGGGTCCGCCCGTGGGCGTCATGCCCTCCGGGCCTGCTGGAACAACGGCAGGGCACTGGCTTCTCGAGCGTCGGCTGCTCGTGCCGCTCGGCAGCGACCGGGTCGCCCTGCCGCGCGAGGTCGCGCTCGTGCTGCGGGGCGGCCGGCTCCACCGGACCTCCCGGCTCCGCCCCCCGGATCTCAAGGGGCGAGACGTCTCTGCTCGCGTGGTGGACGCCGTCGCGGGCGGCGCCGCCAACGACCTGCTCTCCCGGATCGACGAGCTGGCGTCAGCGTGGGGCGCGGAGCCGCCGCGCGTCCTGCGCGCCGGTGGGCTGTCCGTTCGCGACCTCAAGGCGACCCAGCGGGTGCTCGACGTGGAGCCGGAGCGGGCGGCCTTCGTCATCGAGGTGTCGTATGCCGCTGGGCTCGTCGGCGACGACGGTGAGATCGTGCCCGTGTGGGCTCCCACACCCGAGTTGGACGAGTGGTCGGCCAGCGAGGCGGGCAACCGTTGGGCGATCGTCGCCCGCGCCTGGTTGACCTCCACCCGAGCTGCGCACCTCGTCGGTGGGCGGGTCGGGGACTCGCCGGCGAACGCCCTCGGCCCGGACGTCCAGTGGCCGGCAATCCGCGGGATCCGCCGTGAGGTGCTCGCTGAGCTCACCACGCTCGAGCCGGGCACGGCGGCCGACCCACACTCGATCCGCGAGCGGCTCGGCTGGCGGCGCCCCCTGCGGCCTGCAGGCCCGCTGTCCGATGCCATCGACGCGGTCCTGCGGGAGGCCGAGTGGCTCGGGGTCACCGGCCGCGGGGCCATCTCCTCCCCGGGACGCGCACTCGTGGGGATCACCGATCAGTCGAGTGCGCAGACCGCGCCGGCCCGTGATCGACCCGACGAGGTCGCCACCGCGATGACGCAGCACCTGCCCCAGCCGGTCGACCACATCCTCGTCCAGGCCGACCTCACTGCCGTGGCACCGGGCCCGCTGGAGGGCGCGCTCGCGTCGTTCATGCGCCTTGCCTCCGAGATCGAGTCCAGGGGCGGCGCCACGGTCCACCGCTTCACGCACGACTCGATCCGTCGCGCGCTCGATGCCGGCTGGACCGCGGCGGACGTGCTGGACACCATCCGACGATCGAGCCGCACCCCGCTTCCCCAGCCCCTCGAGTACCTCGTGACGGACGTCGCGCGGAAGCACGGCGTGACCCGGGTAGGAAACTCAGCGGCATACGTCCGCTCTGACGATGAGGCGGTGCTGGACGCGATGCTCGCCACCCGGGACCTCGCCCCGCTCCGACTCCGGCGCATCGCGCCCACGGTTCTCGTCTCGTCCGGCGACCCCGGCATGCTCGTCGAGCTGTTGCGGGAGCACGGCTTCGCACCGGTTCTCGAGGGGCAGGACGGTGGCGTCGTGCTGACAGGGCCCGAGCAACGCCGGGCCCGCCGCAGGCGCAGGGTGACCCCTCCGACGACCTCGCCGGTGGACGAGGCCAGCACGACCGCACTCGTTGCGGGGCTGCGCGCCGCGGAGGCAAGCGCAGATGAACGGCGGGCGGAGGAGGCGTCGCGGCCGGGCCCGGCCATCCCGACGACCGACCCCGTTGTCACGCTGGCGCTGCTGCGGGAGGCGATGGCGGACGGCCACGGCGTATGGATCGGTGTCACCGACCGGCTCGGTGCGACGACGCGGCACCTGATCCACCCCAGGCGGGTCGACGGTGGACGGGTGCACGCGACCGACGAGGCGGGTCGGGAGAGATCCTGGTCCGTGCACCGGATCGCCGGTGCCACGGTCGACACCCCCTGACGCTCCTTCTTTCAATCGAGTGAACAAGAATCGGGGCGCAATTCTGGTTCACTCGATCGGGGTTCTGGATCAGCCGGCGAGGGCGCGGACGACGTTGGACGGGCTGGGGCGCCCGAGCTGCTGGGCCATCCAGAGGCTGGTCTCGACGAGCTTCTCGAGGTCGACGCCGGTCTCGACGCCGGCCCCGGTGAGGGCCCAGACGAGGTCCTCGGTCGCGAGGTTGCCCGTGGCCGACTTGGCGTAGGGGCACCCGCCGAGTCCGCCGGTGGACGCGTCGACGACGGACACCCCGTCGCGCAGCGCGGCCATGGTGTTGGCCAGGGCCTGGCCGTAGGTGTCGTGGAAATGCACGGCGACCCGATCAGTGCCGATTCCCTTGCGGCCCAAAGCCTCCAGCAGGCGATGAACGTGGCCGGTCGTGCCGACGCCGATCGTGTCGCCGAGGCTGAGCTCGGCGCAGCCGAGGTCCATGAGGCGCTCGGCGACCTCGACGACCTGGTCGACCGGGACGGGTCCCTCCCACGGGTCGCCGAAGCACATCGAGACGTAGGCGCGCACCCACATCCCGTCGGCCAGCGCGCGCTTCACCACCGGCTCGAACATCGCGTACTGCTCCGTGACGGAGCGGTTGAGGTTCCGCTGGGCGAACGTCTCCGTCGCGGACCCGAAGATGGCGATGGCCTGCAGGCCCAGCTCCTCCGCCCTGTCAAGGCCCCGCTCGTTGGGCACGAGCGCCGGACGTCGTCGACCGGTCGCGTCACCACCGGCAGCCCCGAGCCCTGCGAGCACCTCTTCGGCGTCACCCATCTGCGGCACCCACTTCGCGGGCACGAACGAGGTTGTCTCGATCGTCCTCAGGCCAGCCGCCTCGAGGCGCCGGATGAACTCGACCTTGGTCCCGGCCGGCACGACGGTCTTCTCGTTCTGCAGCCCGTCGCGGGGACCGACCTCGTAGATCGTGACGGACGCCGGCAGCCCCGTCGCCGGCTCCACCTGGGGGGTTCGCATGCGTCCATACTGTCAGGCGTGCGGGAACACCAGGTCTGCCCCAGCGGTTGGACGACTCGATGAACAACCCACCCGACGGACCGCTGATCGTCCAGAGCGACAAGACCCTGCTCCTCGAGGTCGACCACCCCCGCGCCGAGCAGGCCCGACGGGCGATCGCCCCGTTCGCGGAGCTGGAGCGATCGCCCGAGCACGTCCACACCTACCGGATCACCCCGCTCGGCCTGTGGAACGCGCGCGCCGCGGGCCATGACGCCGAACAGGTCGTCGACGCGCTCATCACCCACTCGCGTTATGCCGTCCCGCACGCCCTCCTGATCGACGTCGCCGACACGATGGACCGCTATGGACGGCTCACCCTCGAGAAGGAGGGGTTCGCCGACTCCCCCGAAGGAACCCGGCTCGTCCTGCGCAGCACCGACCGTCCGGTCCTCGAGGAGATCCTGCGGCACAAGAAGATCAAGCCCCTGACCGGCGAGCGCATCGACGACCTCGCCGTCGTCGTCCACCCCAGCGAGCGTGGCACGCTCAAGCAGGAGCTGCTCAAGGTCGGCTGGCCCGCGGAGGACCTGGCCGGCTACGTCGACGGGGAGACCCATCCCATCGCCCTGGAGGACGACGGCTGGCACCTGCGGCCCTACCAGGAACAGGCCGTCGACGGCTTCTGGCACGGCGGCTCCGGCGTCGTCGTCCTTCCGTGCGGGGCGGGCAAGACCCTCGTCGGCGCTGGGGCCATGGCCCAGGCCAAAGCGACCACTCTGATCCTGGTCACCAACACCGTCTCCGCCAGGCAGTGGAAGGACGAGCTGGTTCGGCGCACCACGTTGACCGAGGACGAGATCGGTGAGTACTCCGGCGCCCGCAAGGAGATCCGCCCGGTCACCATCGCCACCTACCAGGTCCTGACGACCCGCCGGAAGGGCACGTACACCCACCTCGACCTGCTCGACGCTCGCGACTGGGGCCTCATCGTCTACGACGAGGTGCACCTGCTCCCGGCGCCGATCTTCCGCATGACGGCGGACCTCCAGGCCCGTCGCAGGCTCGGTCTCACCGCGACCCTCGTCCGAGAGGACGGCCGCGAGGCGGACGTGTTCAGCCTCATCGGCCCGAAGCGCTTCGACGCGCCCTGGAAGGACATCGAAGCCCAGGGCTATATCGCGCCCGCCGACTGCGTGGAGGTCCGCGTCACCCTCCCCGACTCCCTCCGGCTTGCCTACGCGACCGCGGAGCCGGACGACCGCTACCGGCTGGCGAGCTGCGCCGAGGTGAAGCTCGACGTCGTCGAGAAGCTGGCCCAGCGGCATACGGCCGAGCCCACGCTCATCATCGGGCAGTACCTCGACCAGCTCCACGAGGTGGCCGAGCGCCTCGGCGCCGACCTGATCACCGGGGAGACCACCGTCAAGGAGCGGCAACGGCTCTACGACGCGTTCCGCAAGGGCGAGGTCACCCAGCTGGTCGTGTCCAAGGTCGCCAACTTCTCAATCGACCTGCCCGAGGCGAGCGTCGCGATCCAGATCAGCGGGACGTTCGGCAGCCGTCAGGAGGAGGCCCAGCGGCTCGGACGGGTGCTGCGGCCCAAGGGGGACGGCCGGACCGCGCACTTCTACACCGTCGTCTCGCGGGACACCGTCGACGCGGACTTCGCGGCGCACCGCCAACGGTTCCTGGCGGAGCAGGGGTACTCCTACCGCATCGTCGACGCCGCCGACCTCGACTGAGGCCGAGGGCCCGCGCGACGGGAGTCCTGCGCTCGAGCCCGGATGGGTGACACAGGAAGCTCACAGAGTGGCCACACCCCTCGCTCAACCTCACGGTGTGTCATCGAGTGAGCAGATCAACCGAGGAGAAGCCATGACGCTCGCACCGCACGACTCGCAGCAGCCGAACCAGACCCAGCAACTGCCTGACACGAGCAGGACGCAGGAGATCCCCGCGGCCGGCGTGCCCACCGCGCCGCCCCCGCCACCCGCTCCGTCCTACCCGGCCGACCAGCCGTCTGGCGCCCCGTCGCCGCGCAGGGGCCGAGGCCTGGCCCAGACCGCTGGAGTCGCGATCATCGCTGCCGTGCTCGCCAGCGGCGGGACGTATGCGCTCACGCAGGCGAACGAGTCGGGCACCCCGGCGGCGACCCAGCAGGCCAGCCAGAACGGGACGTCCCCGACCGTCATCCAGGGCAACTCCGCAGCGCCTGACTGGTCGGCGGTGGCCAAGGCGGTGTCGCCCAGCGTCGTCAGCATCCAGCTCGCCAACGGCGCGGGCTCGGGGGTCATCCTCGACAAGTCCGGCCACATCGTCACCAACAACCACGTGGTCCAGGCCGGTGGCGGTGGCAACGGCAACGGCAACGGCGGGATCCAGGTCACCCTCGCCGACGGCCGGACCTACGCGGCAACCGTCGTCGGCACCGACCCGTCGACCGACCTCGCGGTCATCAAGCTCTCCGCCGCGCCGAGCGACCTCACCCCGATCTCGCTGGGCAACTCCGACACGATCGCGGTCGGTGACCCGACCATGGCGATCGGCAACCCGCTCGGGCTCTCCGGCACGGTGACGACGGGCATCGTCAGCGCCATCGACCGCCCGGTGTCCACGGGCTCGGAGAACGACTCCCCCTTCGGCCAGAGCTCGGCCGAGCCGGTCGTTACCAACGCGATCCAGACATCGGCCGCGATCAACCCCGGCAACTCCGGCGGCGCCCTCGTCAACGCCAAGGGCGAGCTCATCGGCATCAACAGCTCCATCGCCCAGCTCGGCAGCGGGACCGGCGGACAGTCCGGCAACATCGGCATCGGTTTCGCCATCCCGGTCAACGAGGCGAAGTCGATCGCCGACCAGCTGATCGCGCACGGCACGGCCGAGCACGCCTTCCTCGGGGTCAGCGCCCGTGACACGGTGACCCAGGACGGTGCTGCCAAGCGCGCCGGCGCCGAGATCGCCGCGGTGTCCAACAGCGCGCCGGCCCAGCAGGCCGGGATCAAGCAGGGCGACATCGTCGTCGCCATCGACGGTGAGTCGGTCGACTCGTCCACCGCGCTCGTCGCCCAGATCCGCGAGCGCAAGGCCGGCGAGAAGGTGACCCTCACGGTCATCCGTGACGGCAAGCGCCAGGACGTCTCCGTGACGCTGGCGGCGCGGCCGTCCTCGTCCAGCTGATCGATTCCGGCTGAGCAGGTTGGGGAGTCCCGTCGAGCGCGGGGCTCCCCAGCTCTTTGCGTATGCCGCTGAGTCGGCTCCCGCGGTCACCGGCCGTCCGTGGCCACCACAGTCATCAGGCCCGGGTCGGCAAGATCGTTGCCCTTCGCCCCGTCGTCGTCGACGGCTGGATCTGGCTCGCCGTCATGGCGGCCGCCAACGCGGTGCTCGGGGTCGCCGTGTACCTGCGGTGGTTGCGGCCGGTCGTGACGACGGCCGAGGTGACCGGTGCCCCTGAACCCACCGAAACC
>NZ_DATCWX010000246.1:0-3574 GCF_036566125.1 Intrasporangium sp. | reverse complement strand
CCAGCGCGCAACGACGTATGACACCAGAGCCTGCGCCCGTTTCCCTTCGTAGTGCGAGGGGTAGTGGGCTGTCGTGAAGCTGTCCAACGGCCATCGCCGCACGCCACGACGAGTCGTCGTGACGGGCGGGGCCGGGTTCCTGGGCAGCCACCTGTGCCAGGCCCTCCTCGAAGCTGGCTCAGAGGTCCTGTGCATGGACAACTTCATCACGGGCACGCCCGTCAACGTGCTCCACCTCCAGGAGCACCCTCGGTTCCGGCTGATCCGGTGCGACGTCACCGACTTCGTTCACGTGCCGGGCGAGGTCGACCTCGTGCTCCACTTCGCCTCCCCCGCGTCTCCCATCGACTACCTCAAGCTGCCGATCCACACCCTCAAGGTCGGGGCCATCGGCACGTGGCACGCCCTCGGCCTGGCGAAGGACAAGGGTGCCCGGTTCGTGCTCGCCTCCACGTCGGAGGTGTACGGCGACCCGCAGGTCCACCCCCAGCCCGAGAGCTACTGGGGACACGTCAATCCGATCGGCCCGCGGGGCGTGTACGACGAGGGCAAGCGGTACGGCGAGGCGCTGACGACGGCCTACCGTTGCAGCGAGGACGTCGACACGGGCATCGTCCGCATCTTCAACACGTACGGCCCGCGGATGCGCCCCCACGACGGTCGCGCCATCCCGACCTTCATCCGGCAGGCCCTCGGGGACGAGCCGATCACCCTCGCGGGAGACGGCCTGCAGACGCGGTCCGTCTGCTACGTGGACGACCTCATCGCCGGGATCCTCGCCTTCGCCGGCAGCGCGCACCCCGGTCCGGTCAACATCGGCAACCCCGACGAGATGACCGTCCGACGCATCGCCGAGGACATCGTCGCGGCGTCAGGCTCGCGGTCGGAGATCATCAGCATCGACCGTCCGGTCGACGACCCGCAGGTCCGCCGCCCCGACACGGCCCTGGCCGAGGAGCTGCTGGGCTGGAGGCCGCTGGTGCCGTGGGAGAAGGGGCTGGAGCGGACGGTTGCGTGGTTCCGCGACGAAGCCACAGCGGCGGGCGAGCTACCTCCGGAGAGCCTCGTCGGCTGACAGGCTGCGCGCCTCGGCGAGCACGTCCTCGACTCCGATGCGCGCCAGCCGGAGGTCCATCACGGCGCCGTGCGGGTCGCCCTGAGGGTCGTTCGGCTGGGGCCGCCAGAGCACGCGGTGCAGGTGCGAGTCGATGCGCGGTCCCCACTGGTCCGGTGGGGTCGGACCGAAGAGCAGGACGGAGGGCGCGCCGTAGGCCGTCGCCAGGTGAGCGACACCAGTGTCGCCGGACAGGATGAGCCGGGCGCCGCCGACGAGCACCGCCAGCTCGTGCAGGTCGAGTCGGCCGCAGAGGTCGGTGACGCCCGCGTGGGCAGCCACCGTCCGGCAGGCGTCGTGCTCACCCGGTCCACCGGTCACCACGACCGGCCAGCCGTCCTCCGCCAAGCTGCTGGCGACCGCAGCCCAGCGTTTCGCGGGCCAGCGCCGTGAGCCGGCCGCGGCGCCCGGGTGGACCACGACTGGCGCCTCGGGGAGGTCGGCGAGCAGCGAGCCGGGGCGGGCCTCTGGTGCGGGGAGACGGAGGTCGGCGGCCGAACAGGCGCCACCGACCGAGGTGACGAGCCGGCACCACCGGTCGACCTCGTGCTCATCGGTCTGCCATGGCGGACCACTCACGAATCCCGCTCGTTGGCAACGGAATGCGACCATGTCCCGCGGCCCCAGCTGCGCCAGGGCGCGGTGGCTCTCGGGTCCGGACCCGTGCAGGTTCACCGCGATGTCAGGGGGCGGTCCGTCCCACGGAGGGGTCTGGAGTCCATTGGCAGGCAGGACGCGGTCGACGAGGCCGTGGGCAACCATGAGGGCGCCCAGCCCCGGGTCCGCGGCGAGAGCGATCTCCGCCGTGTCCCATCGCCGGCGGATCCCGCGCAGCGCCGGGACCGACGCGTACAGGTCGCCGAGCCCGAGCGCACGGAGCACCAGGACGCGCTCGACCCCTGGGGCCGCGCCCGGGGTCTCGCCTGAGGTCACGGCCAGGACGGCTCCGTCGACGGCGCCGCCACCACCTCGCGCAACTCGAAGCCCTCGGGCTGCTGGAGCACCATGACGATCGCGCGCGCCACGTCGGCCGGGTCACTGAGCTTGGCGTCCGGTGGCGGCTTGTACTGCTCGTCGCGCCCGTCGAAGAAGTGCGTCTGCATCCCACCCGGGATGACCATCGTGACCCCGACCCGGCCCGCCAGCTCGGTGGCGAGAGCCCGGCTGAAGCCGACGACGCCGAACTTCGACGCGCAGTAGGCGGTGGCATCGCCAGCGGCCCGCAGCCCCAGGGTGGAGCCGATCGTGACGACCGTCCCGTGAGAGCGCTCGAGGTGCGGCAGGCAAGCGCGGACGACGGCGGCTGTGCCGATGAGATTGACGCGGATGACCCGCTCCCAGTCCTCGGCCCGGACTGTGGCGAGGGGCCCGCACGAGTCCGTCCCCGCAGCGGTCACGACGGCATCGGGCGGCCCGACCGTGCGGACGAGCTCCTCGACGGAGGACGCGACGGCGGCGGTATCCGCCACGTCGGTGATGGCATGTGGCGCGCCGCTCTCCGGAGCCACCCGGTCGAGCACGGCCGGCTTGCCGCCGGCTGCAGCCACCGCCTCGACGACGGCGGCGCCGAGCCCGCTGGCCCCTCCGGTGACGTAGACGATTCCGAGGTCACGCATGTCGGTCATCGAGAATTACCCCGCATCCTTGAGGATCGCTGTTGTGGACCGCCCCGGGAGGAGCGGCAGGAGCTGGACCCGCCCGCCCCAGCTGCGGACGAGGTCCGCCTCCGGGAGGACGGCTCCGGCGTAGTCGGCGCCCTTGGCCCACACGTCGGGCCGGATCCGATCGAGCACGGCGGACGGCTCGTCCTCGTCGAAGATGACGACGGCGTCGACCGAGTCGAGCGCGAGCAGGACCTGGGCACGGTCCCGCTCCGACTGCACGGGCCGGCCGGGCCCCTTGATCCGTCGGACGGAGGCGTCCGAGTTGAGCAGAACCACCAGAAGGTCACCGAGAGCGCGCGCCGCGCGAAGGCTCTGGACGTGCCCGGCGTGGAGCACGTCGAAGCACCCTCCCGTCGCAACGACAGTGCCGCCGCGCGCGTGCACTTCACCAGCCAGTCCCATCGCGGCGGCCGCGCCGAGCCGGGTGACGCCACCTCCGTGGCGGAGGAACGAGGTGCCACTGTGGGGGCTGCCCGGTGCAGCACCGGAACCGAACCGATGGGCGCTCGCCCCTCCAGCCGCAACCCATGCCGAGGCCTCCGCGACGCCCAGCCGGACGGCGTCGGCGAGCTCCTGACCTCGGGCCAGCGCGGCGGCAACGGCTGATGCGTAACGGTCCCCCGCACCGCATGAGTCGCCGTCATGGCACCCGGGTGCCGGAACCCTCAGGACATCGCCGTCCGCTCGAGCGAGCCAGACGCCGTCGGCGCCAACCGTGACTGACACCGCAGCGGAGCGCCATCGCTGGACGAGCTCGGCTGCCACCTCCGGCGGTGGGGCGACCGAACGGCCGCGG
>NZ_DATCWX010000210.1:0-6186 GCF_036566125.1 Intrasporangium sp. | reverse complement strand
CGGCTGGGGCGCGCGGTCGGGCGCGCCCGCGACCTGCCCGACGAGGCCGACCGTGACCTGCTGGTCCGGTTGGGCGAGCGCCTGCTGCGGGAGGTGCGCAAGGCCACGGACCGGACGAAGCGAGCTCAGCGGCATACCACTGAATTGACTGGGCCACAGTCGAACTCGGTCGTGCACGGGGACTTCCACCTCGGTCAGGTGGGCAGCTGGGAGGGCGACTGGCGCCTGCTCGACCTCGACGACGTCGGCGTCGGCGACCCGGCGTGGGACCTCGCGCGCCCTGCGGGGTTCTGGGCGGCCGGCTTGCTCCAGGACCGGGAGTGGGCAGCGTTCCTCGACGGCTACCGCGGCGCCGGAGGACCTGCGGTGCCGAGCAGCGGCGATCCCTGGCCATCGCTTGACCTTCCTGCGAGGTGTGCGGTCCACATCGCAGCTGTCCGCGTGCTGAGCCGCCCCGTCCACAGCGACCTCACGGCGAGCGCGTTGTTGTCCGCCTGTCGGCAGATGTGAGGATGAGGGCATGAGCCAGCAACCACCGCCCTTTCCCGGACAGGACCGCACCGGCGCGGCCGGCTACCAGCCCCACAACTTCATCTGCCCGAAGTGCCAGGGCGCGATGCGGACCTACGACCGCAACGGGGTCCACGTCGAGCAGTGCGACACGTGCCGCGGCCTGTTCCTCGACTTCGGCGAGTTCGAGCACCTGAGCCAGCTCGAGAGCCAGTTCGTCGCCCACCCGCCGCCCGCGCAGTACGGCGGCCCGCAGTGGGGCAACCGCGGCGGGTACCACTACCGCAAGCGCGGCCTGTCCGGGCTCTTCTTCTCCAGTTGATGGCCCACTCGGAGGAGACGGCGGCGGTGCGAGCCCTTGCCAGCTCGCTCGGCCTGCCGGGGATCGTCGACGTCCACACCCACTTCATGCCGCGCAGCGTCCTCGACAAGGTGTGGGCCTACTTCGACTCGGCGGGCCCCCTCGTGGGGCGGCACTGGCCCATCCGCTACCGACACGCCGAGGAGGAGCGCGTCCAGCGGCTGCGCGACCTCGGGGTGCTCGCCTTCACGTCGATGCTCTACCCGCACAAACCCGGCATGGCCGCGTGGCTCAATGCCTGGGCAACGGACTTCGCGGAGCGGACGCCGGAGTGCCTGCACACCGCGACCCTCTACCCCGAGGACGGCGCGGGGGCGTACGTCCGGGCTGCGCTGGATGGTGGCGTCCGGGTCTTCAAGGCGCACGTCCAGGTCGGCGACTACGACCCGACCGACCCGCTCCTCGACCCGGTCTGGGGACTGCTGTCCGAGGCCGGCGTGCCCACCGTGATCCACTGCGGCTCCGGTCCTGCGCCCGGGCGCTTCACGGGCCCCGAGCCGATCCGCCGGGTCCTCGCGCGCCATCCACGGCTGCCGCTCATCATCGCCCACATGGGCATGCCTGAGTACGACGCCTTCCTCGAGCTCGCGACGACGCATGACCGGGTGTTTCTCGACACGACGATGTCCTTCACGCCGTTCATCGACGAGATGATGCCGATGGCGCCTGGCACGATCGCACGGCTGCCCGACTTCGGGGACCGGATCCTCTTCGGCAGCGACTTCCCCAACATCCCGCACAGCTACCTGGAGGCGGTGCACTCGGTGCTGGACCTCGGGCTCGGTGACGAGTGGAACCGGGCTGTCCTGCACGACAATGCAGTTCGGCTCTTCGGCCTCGGCGGCGCCTAGCGGATGCGTCGCCGTCGATCCCGAGGTGGCAGATCGCCGCCATCACATGGGCTCGTGGGTCGTCCGGATGGCCCGCCAGTGACGGCGCCAGGGCCGCGAGCGCCTCTGCGTGCCGTCCGGCATCGGTGAGCAGGTCGGCGCGCGTCAATGCCTCGGCGAGGCTGTCGTCCCCCATGGGCGGGGATCGTAGAGGGTCGGACACGGTGGCGCCCTCCGAACAGTCAACCCAGTTGGCGCTGGCCGGCTATCCGCTCGAAGACCAGGCTCGTCTGAGCGTGGGCGACACCCTCGACCGACGTGAGGTGGTCGAGGACGAGGTCGCGCAGGTCGTCGCTGGACGTCGCCGTGACGTGGACGAGGAAGTCGTCGGCGCCCGCCACGTGGAAGGCCGCGATGACACCCGGGACCGCGGCGATGCGCTCGCGGAACGAGTCCATCGACATCCTCGTGTGGCCAGCGAAGCGGAGCGCGATGATCGCCTCCATGGGCTGCCCGAGGGCCGCGTGGTCGATGTCGGCGTGGATGCCGCGGACCACGCCCGACTCACGCAGCGCCCGCACCCGGCCGGAGCACGTCGACTCCGGCAGCGCCACCCGCCGGGCCAGCTCGGCGTTCGAGAGCCGGCCGTCGTCGAGGAGGGCCCGCACGAGGGCGCGGTCGATGGCGTCGAGAGGACGTGGCGGCGGGGCCGGGTAGGGCACCTGTGGATTCTTCGAGTCAGTGCGGCGCTGCGAGGGCACAGATGCAGGATCGCCGAAGATACGGCGACTTGTCGAGGATTCCACGATGTCATTGCCTGTGGGGGACGAAATCGACGAGCATCACCCGCATGAACCCTGAGACGACTGCCGTGCACGCCGGCCGTGAGGACCTCACCGCGCTCGGCGTCCACGTCCCACCCCTCGACCAGTCGAGCACCTACCCGTTGCCATCCGTGGAGTCGGGCGGAGCCGCCTATGAGCGCATGGCGACCGGCGGCCGTCCCGCCGACGGCGACTCGCTCGTCTACCAGCGGCTCTGGAATCCCAACGTCGACCGCTTCGAGCGCGCCGTGGCCAGCCTTGAGGGGGCCGAGGCGGGAGTGGCGTTCGCGTCCGGCATGGCCGCGATCACTGCCTGCCTCGTCGCCACCGTGGCGGCCGGGCGGCCCCACGTCGTCGCGGTGCGGCCGCTGTATGGCGGCACCGACCACCTGCTCGCCACCGGCCTGGTCGGCACGACCGTGACGTGGGCGACCGCAACGGAGGTCGGCGCCGCGATTCGGCCGGACACCGGCCTCGTCGTCGTCGAGACCCCGGCGAACCCCTCGCTCGACCTCGTCGACATCTCCGCTGTGGTCGCAGCGGCTGGCGAGGTACCGGTGCTCGTCGACAACACGTTTGCCACGCCGGTGCTCCAGCAGCCGCTGCGCTTGGGCGCCGCGCTCAGCGTCCACTCAGCGACGAAGTTCCTCGGCGGGCACGGTGACCTGCTCGGCGGTGTCGTCGCGACGAACGACTCATGGGCCGTGCGACTGCGCCAGGTGCGCGCCCTCACCGGCGGGCTGCTCGCCCCGATGTCCGCCTACCAGCTGCACCGCGGGCTGCAGACCTTGCCGATGCGGGTCCGCGCCCAGCAGGACACCGCGCAGGTCATCGCCGCGTGGCTTGACCGACAGTTCGGCGTGGCCCGCGTCGCCTATCCCGGCCTTCCCGGAGGCGACCCACACGGTCTGGTCGGGAGGCAGATGGCTGGACCCGGCTCGGTGCTCGCGGTCGTGCTTGACGGTGGTTACGCCGCCGCGGCTGCCTTTGCCGAAGGGTGCCGGCTCATCACCCACGCCGTGTCCCTCGGGGGGGTCGACACCTTGATCCAGCACGCAGCCGCCTTGACGCATCGGCCCGTTGCACCGGAGGCCCGCCCCAACGCCGGGCTGCTCCGCATCTCTGTCGGACTGGAGCACCCGGCCGACCTCATCGCGGACCTCGACGACGCGCTCCGCGCCGCACGGGCAGCTGTCGATCCCCACCGCGCCAAAGAGCTCGCGTCGATACGGTGATGCGGTGGCCGACAGTCAACCGGATCCCGTCGTCCTCGCCCTGAGCCACGTGCGCTCCCGCTCCCTCGGCACCTCGCTGGCGGACGCCGCCCGGGTGACGCTCAACTTCCACCCGGACCGCCTCTTCGGGGACGTGCCGATCCTCCGTGCCCTGGCGAGGGACGGCAGGTACCGATCCCAGTTCGAGACCCGGACGAGCAATGGAGGCCTCACGGCCCACCACGGATGAGCTCGGTGGGCGTGGGAGAGCCGCATTTTCGGTGGCGCGTATGACACTGCCGCGCCGTCCCCCCGACCGAAGTACGGAGCGCTGAACCGCTCCCACGCGCCCTTCGGCGCCGCTCCCCGTTTTGGGTCAGCTCACCTGCGCCTGGCCCAGCACGCCTCAACCCACGCATCATCGGGGACGCAAGCCGGACCGGCCAGTACGACGAGCAGCCGCTCAAACGGGTGTGGCACTACGTGGCCCGCTTCGGCTACGCCGGGTCAGAGTGAGTCGCTTCCGCGAGGAAGGTTCAGCGTGGCCAACAGGTCCTCGTGCAGCTGGATCCACACGATGTTGAGGGAGGGCAACGTCGGTGAGTCGACCCACGCGTTCTCGAGCTTCTCGATCCGCTTGAGGGCGTGGTCGATCCGCGGTTGGTGAACGCTGAGGCGGTCCAGTGCCTGCGCCAGCTGGTCCGTCACCGGGCGCGTCTGGTCGAGGAGTCGGGCCAGGCGTCGGACGACGGCGTCGTCATAGCCGGCGTCACGATGGTCGTTGGGCGCCAGGGCGTCCTCGCGCGTGGGCCGAACCTGCCACTGCGTCATGAGCTCGCCCAGCTCCCGGTTCAGGGGCCTGAACGTGGCATGCGCCTCGATGACCTCGCCGCGGGAGCCGGCACGATCGAGCTCCTCGGCGAGCAGGCGCTCCCCATGCGCGCGACCGCTCTCCGTCATCGACCAGCCATCCGCGCCACCGAAACTCGTCTGCCGGACCCAGCCACGCGCCTCGGCGTCAAGCAGGTGCTCGGTGGTCGAGTCCGCAGCGAGCTCGTACAGCGCGGCGACCTTGGCCGCTGACGTGTAGCCCAGGACACGCACCCCGTGCAGGGCCAGCGTCGCCTCATCGGATTGGTGGCCAGTCACCGGGCCGCCCTGGAGGGCGGGAGGGCTGGGGGCCGGCTTGGGGCTGGGAGCGAGCTCAGCGGCATACGGAATGGTCTCATTTGGCGCGGTGCACCGTGCTCTTGACGCCCGCGATGATGCGTGAATAGTCCTGACCCGGCGGCCCGCCGAGGACTGCACCCCAGGCCGGAATGAGCTCCGCCCCGTAGCGGTGGCCGAAGCCGTCTGCCGGGTCGTGGCCGACCGCCATGTCGGTGGTCAGCTGCCAGAAGGTCACGAACGGTATCCACGTCACGTTCGGATTGACGTCGCGGCCGAGCGGCTCGCGCAGCCAGTCCGGCTCGGCGCCGAGCAGGGCTGGGTTCCACCAGACGACCGGGTCGGACGGATGCTGCTCGTAGACGTAGCGGGGAAAGGCCCACTCGCCGTAGTCCCGCCCGTAGTAGTCATGCGTCAGCTCGTCGGCGTTGGTGGCGAAGCGGAAGTGCTTGCCGTCGTCGATGACCGGTGCGATCTCCGGACTCCCCGGGGTGCGGGCCGCGGTGAGCTCCGCGTGGATCTCCGTGAAGCTGGGCGTGCCGACCCAGACCCCGCCCTCGGCCTTCCGCAGCATGTCATCGCTGTCCTTGAACGCCGCCTGCCCGCCGTAGGAACCGAGCGACTCGCCACCCACGACGAGTTGGGGCCGGTCGGCCTCGGGGAGTTTCGACCATACGGCGTGGATCGTGTCGAAGAGGACCTTGCCGGCCTCGCGGACCGTCCCCCGGTCGCTGAGCAGGGCCACCGCGCTCGGCACGTAGCTGTACTGCATGGCAGCAACAGCGCTGTCGCCGTTGCTGAGGTACTCGATCGCCTGGGCGGACCAGTCATCGACCCACCCCGTACCGGTGGTCGTGATGACGGCGAGGACCTTGCGCTCGAACGCCCCCGTCCGCTCGAGCTCGGCGAGGACTGCGTCCGCCACCTGCTCGATCGAGCGCCCGTCGCCCCGGCCTGCATAGACCCGGATGGGGTCACGGGCAGTCCGGCCGGTTGCCGCGCCGATCTCCTCGGCCGTCGGAGCACTCGTGACGAAGAGCTGGCCCTGGTAGCCGAGGCTCTGGTAGCTCTCGAGCGACCCTGGTCCGCCCGAGATCAGGGGCGACGTGGGGGCCGACCTGCCCGCCGGCGGCTTGGCGTCGACCTGGGCTGCGATCGCCGCCATGGCCTGCATGCTCCGGTGGAAGAGCACGCTGTCGGAGATCCATAGCGTCGCCGTGGCGACGACGACCACCGCGACGATCGATGCGATGGTTCGGGGCAGCACCTGACCGGCGGCT
>NZ_DATCWX010000188.1:0-2117 GCF_036566125.1 Intrasporangium sp. | reverse complement strand
CGGCCGCGCCCTAGCCGTCACTGAAATGCAGACGGTGGGGTCCGCTCCGGCGGACCCCACTGTCATGCTCGGCGCGGACCGGCCCAGGGTTGGCGCAGTCCCAGCACGGCTGGGCCGGTGACGGCGGCTGGAGCCCAGCCCAGCGGCATACGGCCGTCGTATGCCGCTGAGCGCGCTCCCTGGCGAAGGTGCGGTCGTGCGCCGGGTTGGCCTCGTCGAGGCAACTGCCTTCAACGAGACCGGGTGGCAAGATCCCGAGCCTTGACGCTCGGCTAGGAAGCGGTGGAGGCGGTGGCGGCGTCCCGTTCCTCCGTCGCCAGCAGCTCGACGAACTCGCCCACGCGAAGATCTTGCTCGACCGGGTGGCGGAACATGGCGTTCCCGCACACGACATACCGGTTCCGACGACCAACCCGGAAGCGGGCGATGGTCTCGTTGGCCTCCAGATCGGAGACGATCTTCTGCACCGCGCGCTCCGTGATGCCGACGCGGTTCGCGATCTCGCGGATCGTCGCGTCCGGATCCCGGGCCACACAGACCAGCACATGTCCGTGGTTCGTGAGAAACGTCCACCCCCTGATGGTCATACCTCGGACGATACGGGAGCCGGATCCCTTGGGCCGGCCCATGTGAGCAAAGAGTCACGGCGGGGCCGAGTCGTCAACGCGACAGGCTCCGCCGCCATTCTGTCCACAGGAGCGAGGCCTCCGGTAGATTGCCAGAGGGGTGAGGCCATGAGGTTGCTCTTCCTCGGGGTCCGGGGCTCCACACCCGCTCCGGGCGCCGAGTTCGTCCACTACGGCGGTCACACATCCTGTGTGGCCGTCGCGCACGACGACGCCGCCGCACCGACCATCGTGCTGGACGCGGGCACCGGCATCCGCATGCTCAGCAAGCGCCTTCCCGGCCCGGATTTCGTGGGTGCCATCCTCATCACGCACATGCACTGGGACCACGTCCAAGGACTGCCCTTCTTCGTCAAGGGCGACCAGCCGACGAGCGACGTCGACCTCTTCCTTCCGGCGCAGGACGGCCTCGGCGGCCGCGATCTGCTCGCCCGATTCCTCTCGCCTCCCGGTTTCCCGATCCTCCCCGAGGGCTTGCAGGGCCAGTGGCGCTTCCACGCGATCGGCGCCGGTCCCGTTCCCACCCAAAGCACTGACGGTTTCGACGTCAGCGCGTTCGACGTCGAGCACAAGGGCGGCCGGACCTTCGGCTACCGCATCACTGACGACTCGGGATCCATCGCGTACGTCCCCGACCATGCGGCCGTCTCACGCCAGGCGAGCCTGGCCGGCCTGCTTCGGGACGTCGACCTGCTCATCCACGACTCGCAGTTCTTCCGCGGGGAGCGGGAGGTCGCGGCCCGCTTCGGACACGCGACGGTGTCCGACAGCATCGAGCTGGGCATGGAGGTGGGCGCTCGTCACGTCGTGCTCTTCCATCACGCACCCACCCGCACCGACAGCCAGATGAGGTCGATGGAGCGTGGCGTACGCGGCCCGATGAAGGTGACCGTGGCCCGCGAGGGCATGACGCTGTCGGTGGGGACGCGGGGCTGAAGCCATGCCCGACCCCGCCCCCAACCCCCCGATGGACGCTGCCCCGGAGCCGACCGCCGACGAGGCACTCGTCCCCTACGTGCCGGTTCTCGCGGCCGAGTGGCTCGCGGATGACCCGACCATCCGGCACCGTCGGGTCTCGGGGAGCATGGCCTTCGTCGACATCTCGGGATTCACCTCGCTCACCGAGCGCCTGACCCGGATGGGCAAGGTCGGTTCCGAGGAACTGAGCGACATCCTCGACTCGACCTTCACGGCGCTGCTCGAGGAGGCGCGCCGGGAGGACGCCGATCTCGTCAAGTGGGGCGGCGACGCCGTCCTCCTGCTCTTCCGGGGGGAAGGCCACGCGGTGCGGGCGGTCCGCGCGACCGCTGCGATGCGGCGGGCGCTCTACTCCGTCGGTCGGACCGGCTCGTCGGCTGGCAAGGTGACCCTTCGGATGTCCACGGGCATCCACAGCGGCGCCTTCGACTTCTTCCTCGTCGGTGACCCCGAGGTGCACCTGGAGCTCATCGTCAGCGGTCCGGCGGCCAGCCGCACCGCAGAGCTCGAGGG
>NZ_DATCWX010000179.1:0-4733 GCF_036566125.1 Intrasporangium sp. | reverse complement strand
CGAGCGGCTGCACCCACCGCAGCCACTGGCGTGCAGGACCCATCGTCGTCGCCTCCCTCCCCTGACGTGGTTCCCCTCACGACGGACGACGGCTGTGGCCCGGGTCTGGTTCACGCCGGTCCGGTCTGGTTCGCTCTGGTTCACCTCCGAGCGAGCGTCGTGAGGACCGCGGACACCAGCTCGGCGGTGCGCGACCACGGGGGGAGGCTGCGCCGGCGCTCCGTCGCTCTGCGCCGGAGTCGCTCCCGGAGGGCGGCGTCGGTCAGCCACGCCCGCAGCGCCGCGGCCAGGGCGGCCGGGTCGTCGGTGGGGACCAGGAGGCCGGGTCTGCTGTCTTCGCGAGTGTCGTCCGCGTCGCCGTGTCCGAGGGCGTGCGGGAGGCCGCCCACCGACGTGCCGATGACGGGGAGGCCGTGTGCGAGGGCCTCGGTCACGACCATCCCGTATGTCTCGACTCGGGAGGGCTGGACGAGGACGTCGGCAGCGGCGTACGTCTGGTCCAGGGCGGTGCGGTCGAGCGGGCCGACGAGCTGGACCCGGTCCTGGATGCCGGCTCGGTGGGCCTGCGCGGAGATGCGCTCGACGAAGCCCGGGTCCGGGGCCAAGGGTCCCGCGCAGGTGCAACGCCACGGCAGGTCTTGGAGTGAGGCGAGCGCCGCGACGAGCAGGTCGTGGCCCTTCAACGGCGTCACTGCGGCGACGCAGAGCAGTTCCCCACCGGCCGGTGTGCCGGGCGCCAAGGGGGACCGGTCGACTCCCGGCTCGGCGACGTGGACGCGGCTGGGGTTGAGGCCGTGGAGAGCGAGGATGCGATCCCGGGTCCACTGGCTCGTCGTCAGGACCACGGCCGCGGCGTTGAGCACCGCGCGCTCGCGCGGACCCTCGACGGGCAGGTGGACGAGGACGGCGAGCGGCAGACGGCGGGCAAGGGGGACCAGGACCTCGGGGCTGTTGGATGCGAGGAGGCCGTCGACGAGCGTCGGGTCGCCGTCGGGCAGGCGGGCTGTGACGTCCTCGAGGGTTCGTCGGGATGCCGCATCCGGCTCCGGCCACGCGCCGGGGACGAGGTGCTCGGTGACGGACCACCCCAGCGAGCGGAGCCCCTCGACAAGACGCTGGTCGTAGGTGTTGCCGCCACTCGGCCGCAGCTGGTCGGGAACCGAGTCGGGGACGACGGCGTGCAGGCGCCTCACACGGAGCGCTCGTAGGAGGCCCAGGCGACGTGCGACTCGTGCAGGGTCACGAGGATTCCGGTCACCTGGCCGGGTGCGGTTCCGAGTGACCCTTCTGCGACGCGGTCTGCGAGCCGGTCGGCGACGAGGCGGGCGAGCACCTCGGTCGAGGTGTTGCGGCCGAGGGACGGGTCGTCGTCGAGGTTGCGGTAGCTCAGCGCGCCGACGACCTCGTGGACCTGCTCCGTCGCGAGCCCGATGTCGAGGAGGATGCCGGCGTCGTCGAGCTCCGGGCCCCGGAACGTCGCGTCGACGACGAAGGTGGCGCCGTGGAGCTGCTGGGCCGGGCCGAAGCGCTCGCCCTCGAAGCTGTGGGCGATCATCATGTGGTCCCGCACGGTCACGCTGAACATGGCTCTACCCCGCTGGCTTGGTTGCTGTGTCTGGAGCTGGGTCGGTTGCTGCGTAGCTGATGGAGTGGCAGATGGCGGACCGGCTGCCGTCGGCGAGGCCGGCGAGGACGTCGGGCAGGTCATCGAAGGGGGACCGGCCGGTGATGAGGGCGTCGAAGCCGGGGTCTCGGAGCAGCTCGAGGGCGAGCGCGAGCCGCTGGGAGAACGTGTAGCGGCTGCGGCGCGCCGGGGAAACGCTCCCGACCTGGCTCGCGCGGATGCCGAGGCGTCCCGAGTGGAAAGTGCCGCCGAGCGAGAGCTGGACGGTGGAGTCGCCGTACCAGCTGAGCTCGATGACGGTGCCCTCGGCCCGGAGCAGGTCGAGCGAGGTCTGGAGCCCGGCCGCGGTGGCGCTCGCGTGGACGACGAGGTCGCAGTCCCCGAGGGGCAGCTCGTCGCTCTCATCCGGTCGGGCGAAGCCGACGCCGAGGCTTCGTGCCAGGTCGGCGCGCGTCGGATCGACATCGACGAGCGTCACGTGGACGCCAGGGAAGCGGCCCAGCAGGCGAGCGACGCTGCAGCCGACCATGCCCGCCCCGACCACGGCAACCCGGTCACCGACGAGGGGCGCGGCGTCCCACAGCGCGTTGACCGCGGTCTCGACAGTGCCGGCCAGCACGGCCCTCTCGGGGGGCACATCGTCGGGGACGACGACGACTGCGCTCGCCGGGACGACGTAGGCCGTCTGGTGGGGATGGAGGCAGAAGACGGTGCGACCGACGAGGTCATCGGTGCCGTCGCCGCCCTGCTCGACGATGCCGACATTGAGGTAGCCGTACTTCACCGGCGCGGGGAACTCGCCCTCCTGGTGCGGTGCCCGCATGGCGTCCCACTGGCTGGCCGGCACCTCGCCACGGAAGACGAGTGTCTCGGTGCCCCGGCTCACGCCCGAGTAGAGCGTGCGGACCAAGACCTCGTCGTCGCCGGGCTCGGTCAGGCGCACCGGTCGGATCTCTCCCCGGCCCGGCTCGACCAGCCAGAACGCGCGTTCGTCGGTCGCCACGGCGCCAGCGTAACGAGGGGCCGGTGAACGTGGGCGGACCCGGCGGCGTCCTTGGTGTCGCCTGGCTGAGGCGGGAGGTGGCGAGATGCTGGTGGTCCCCGAGGACCTGACGAGATTCGGCCCGGCCGATCGCGTCACCTTGGCTCGCGCCGTCCTCGCCTGCGCCGTCGCGGGTCTCGCCGCAGCCGCTGCCCTCGGTGGTCCGGACGCTCCTGCCGCGGAGGGGGCCCTCGGCCTCCTCGTCGGCCTGGCATCCGTGGCGCTCGTGCTCGACGCTGTCGACGGCTGGGTGGCTCGCCGCACCGGCACGGTGAGCGCGTTCGGGGCACGGTTCGACCTGGAGGTGGACGCGTTCCTCATCGCGGTGCTCAGCCTGCACGTCGCCCGAGAGGTCGGCTGGTGGGTTGCCGCCATCGGCGCTGCTCGTTACGTCCTCCTCGTGGCGCAGCAGCTGGTCCCGTGGCTGCGCTTCGAGCTTCCACCGAGTCGGTGGCGAAAGGCGGTTGCGGCGTATCAGGGCGTCGCCCTGACGGCCGCGGCCGCGCACGTCCTGCCATCTGCGGTGGCGGCCGGCCTCCTCCTCGCTGGCCTGTCGGCCCTCACCGCGTCGTTCGGGACCGAGGTCCAGGCGCTCTGGCGCGTCCGGCCTCCCGTTGCCGTGGAGCCGGCGCCCTCCTGCATCGGGTCGGTCCTCGAGTGATGCGCAGGGCGGCTCTGACAGTCGTTGCCGGCGCGCTCGTGTGGGTCGCGCTCGTCGCCCCGGAGGCCACGGCGCTCCTGACCCCGGTCGCGCTGGTCCGCATCCCGATCGAAGGACTCATCCTGGTGGCGGCCGCCCTCGTCCTGCCGCCGCGAGTCCGCCGTTGGGTGCTCGCACCGGTCGGTGTGCTGCTGGCTCTGCTCCTGCTCATCCGGGTCCTCGACTGGGCGTTCCGGTCCTTCTTCTACCGGCCCTACAACCTGATGAGCGACTGGCGCTACGCCGACTCGGGCTTCGACCTGCTCCGTGACGCCGCTGGCTCCACCGTCGCAATCGCCGCGGCGGCCGGAGTCGTCGTGCTCTTCGGCGGCCTCTTCGTCGCGGTGCCGCTGGCACTCCGTCGGCTCGCCGGTGTCATCGACCGGCACCGGACCGGTGCGGCGCGTGGGGTCGGGGTGCTCGCAGCCGCCTGGGTCGTCCTGGCGGCGGTCGGCGTCACCCTCGCCCCCGGGGTTCCCGTGGCGTCGTGGAGCACCGCGGCGCTCGCCTCCGAGCAGGGCGTCAAGGCGGTCGCCGACGTGCGCGACCAGGGCGCCTTCGCGAGGGACATCGCGGCGGACCGCTTCAAGGAGGTCCGCGGACCCCAGCTGATGCAGGCGCTGCAGGGCAAGGACGTCCTCATCGTCTTCGTCGAGAGCTACGGGAGAGTGGCCGTGGACGGGTCGAGCCTCGTGGACGCGACCCTCGCATCGGGCACGGACCGGTTACACGCCCAAGGCTTCTCGAGCCGGAGCGCGTGGTTGACCTCGTCCACCTTCGGCGGCTTCAGCTGGCTCGCCCACGCGAGCCTCCAGTCGGGCCTCTGGGTCAACACCCAACAGCGCCACGACCAGCTCATGTCGACCAACCGTCTCACCCTGAGTCGCGCCTTCGCGAACGCCGGTTGGCGGACCGTCGCCGTCGTCCCGGCGAACCGTCACGACTGGCCCGAGGGCTCCTCCTTCTACGGCTATGACACCGTCTACGACGCACGCACCCTGGGCTATGCCGGCCCCGGCTGGGGCTACGCCCCGATGCCCGACCAGTACACCCTCTCGGCCCTCGACCACCTCGAGCTCGCGAAGGCGGGCCGCCGCCCGGTCCTGGCCGAGGTCGACCTCGTCACGAGCCACGTCCCGTGGGCGCCGCTCCCGCGGCTCGTCGACTGGTCTTCCATCGGGGACGGCTCGGTCTACTGGTCGATGGCGGGCAAGGCGCCCACCCAGGACACTGTGTGGCGGACCGAGCAGGGCGTGCGCGCCGCCTATGCGCAATCCATCGCCTACTCCCTGGACAGCCTCGTGTCGTTCCTCGAGCACGCGCGCGACAACAACCTCGTGGTGCTCATGCTCGGTGACCACCAGCCG
>NZ_DATCWX010000144.1:0-2273 GCF_036566125.1 Intrasporangium sp. | reverse complement strand
CTCTACCGCCGTTACGCCAACAAGGAAGCGATGCTGGCGAGCCTCTGCGCGGAGGGCCTCGACCGCTACATCGCCGCTGCCGAGCGTTCCCTGGGGACCGGCGCAGACCCATGGCAAGGGCTGGTCGACTTCATCAGCGAGATCGTCGACGAGGACGTGCACGCCCTGACGGTCCGGCTGGCCGGGACCTTCACCCCGACCCCGGAGCTCGGTGCGCTCTCCCAACGCGCGATCGCCTTGGGGTCAGAGGTCTTCCGGCGCGCCGAGGAGGCCGGTGCCCTGCGGCCGGGGCTCGTCTTCAACGACCTCGCGATGGTCCTCGAGCAGGCGACCGCGATCCGGGTGGGTGACCTCGAGCGCACTGTCGTACTCCGCCGCCGTTACCTCGCTCTCCAGCTCGAGGCGATGCGCGGCCGGCGCCCACGCGGCGCTCACGCACCGCTGCCCGGACCACCCCCGACGGACGCCGAGCTCGCGGAACGCTGGATCCCACGAAAGTGACGGCGACCGCGTCAACGCCGTAGGTCAGGCCTGCTTCCCGAGGTAGGCCAGGGTCGCCACGACGAGGGCCTCGGTCCCGGCAGTCAGCGTCGGCTGGATGGCAGGCGCGAAGTACGGGGAGTGGTTGGGGTACGACGGCTGCCCGGGTGCAAAGCCGCCCACGCCCCAGTAGGTGTAGGGGATCCCGAACGCGGCGGGGAGCCGGCTGAAGTCCTCGCTTGCGGTGACCCGGCCCAGCTCGACGACCCGGGCCTCGCCGAAGTAGGAACGGAAGGCCTGGCTCACCTTGGCAGTGACGTCCGGGTCGTTGTCGGTCAGCGGGTACTGGTCGTAGTACTCGAACGTCGGCGGCTCGGGCGAGCCGGAGGCCTCGCACTCCGCCCGGACGATCCGCTCGATGCCGGCGATGACCCGCTCCCGGACCTTCTCGTCATAGGTCCGGATGTTGACCAGCAGCACCGCCCGGTCGGGGATGATGTTGCTCTTCGTACCGGCGATGCTGCTGCCGACGGTGACGACGGCGAAGTCCCCCGGCTTCGTCTCTCGCGCGACGATCGTCTGCAGCCTGAGCACGATCGAGGCGGCGAGGACGACGGGGTCGACGCCCAGATGCGGCATCGACCCGTGGGAGCCCTTGCCGTGCACCGTGATCCGGACACTGTCCCCCGCCGAGAAGGTGGGGCCGGCCTGCGTTCCGAGGACTCCGGCCTCAAGGCCGAGGACGTGCTGCGCAAAGGCGACGTCCGGTCGAGGGACCTGGTCGGTCAGGCCGTCGTCGACCATGCCGCGGGCGCCGGCGGCGGTCTCCTCGGCCGGCTGGAAGAGCGCGACGAAGGTGCCCTCCCACGCGTCCCGCCCCCCAGCAAGGGACGCGGCGGCACCGAGCAGGCAGGTGACGTGGACGTCGTGCCCGCAGGCGTGCGAGACGCCGACGGTCCCGCCCGACTCGTCCACGGCGGTGACGTTCGACGCGTAGGGCAGCTTGGTCAGCTCGGTCACCGGTAGCGCGTCCATGTCGGCGCGCGCGAGCACGGTCCCGCCGGGACCGTTCGCGAGAACCCCCACGACCCCGCCGCCGACGCGCTTGACCTCGTAGCCGAAGGCCTCCAACCGGTCGGCGACCTCGGCCGCGGTCCGCACCTCGTGGGAGCTCAGCTCGGGATGGGCGTGCAGGTGCCGGTAGAACTCCTCCTGCCACGCGCGCGTGGCGTCCATCCCCTCCAGCACCTCATCGACTCGTGTCATGGCACTCATCTCCTCCGGGTGGAACCCGCACCACCACTGAGCCTAGGCCGAGCAGGAAACCCCGTTTCGCACCGAGGTGCGCGACGATGCAGGCATGGAGCTGTCATCGCGGCTGGGTCGGCTGGACGCGAAGCTGGGCGACGGACTCGAGGCGGTGCTGCGCAGCCACCACCTCCGGCGTCTCGGCGAGCTCGGCTGGACCGATGCCCTCACGGTGCCAACCGAGCCGGGGTGGTGGTCGACCCGCGTCCCGGTGCGGCCGGGCAACAGCCTCGAGGTCCTCATCGACGGTGCGTCCGCCTTGCCCCAGATCGAGTCGGCCATCCGCCAGGCGCGGAAGTACGTCCACATCGCCGGCTGGCATGCCGAGCCGGACTTCAAGCTCAGCCGTGGCGACGGCGCCATCCCGTTGCGTGACCTGCTCGCCGAGGTCGCGCAGCGGGTCCCGGTCCGCTTGCTCCTGTGGGCCGGACCGCCGGTGCCGGCGTTCCGTCCAACCCGCCACATGGTCAAGCGCGCTCGTGAGG
>NZ_DATCWX010000134.1:0-34686 GCF_036566125.1 Intrasporangium sp. | reverse complement strand
TGCGTCGCGCAGCTTCTTCGCATTCTTGTCGCTGAGGTCGATCTCGTAAGAGACCCCGTCGAGCGCGAAGGAGACGGTTTCGTCGGCGTGTCCGCCGTCAACATCGTCGATCAGGACGACTTCGACTCGCTGAGCCATGTTGCTCCATCTGGTGTTGTGATGGTAATGGGAGCGACGTGAATGCTTCGTATTCGCGTCGACGGCCAATTTACACGGAACTACCAATCCAGCGGAATCGCCCGGCGGCAATTGTGGAGAAACTTCCGGCGGTGCCGATCGTACAACCTTCTACTGTTCGTCCGCGGATTTGCTGGCTGCTTCGGCCCTGCGCTCTGCCTCCCACTTCGCCAGCGCAATTCGCTCACGCCGGTCGCCCTCGAGAATGTTCTTGATGATGACGTAGAAGAGCCAGGCGACACCCACCGTCGGGAGGAGCGCGAGGACGTAGGGCAGGACCGATTCCATGTCTCCATGATCCCACGGGTCCGGGGCCGGACCTGTCTCCCCGGATTGTCGCCCCCGACCTCTACGGTGGCGGCCATGGCCACCAAGTCGACGAGCCGGCGTTCTCCCCGCTTCCGATGCGCCGAGTGCGGATGGACCACGGCCAAGTGGGTGGGCAGGTGCGGCGAGTGCCAGGTCTGGGGAAGTGTCGCGGAGGCAGGCGGCGCCAGCGTGCCACGCACCGCCGCGGCACCCGTGGTCACACCGGCCGTGCCGATCGGCGAGGTCGATGTGAGGACGGCGACGGCACGTCCGACGGGAGTCCCGGAGTTCGACCGCGTCCTTGGTGGCGGTCTGGTGGCCGGCGGCGTGGTCCTCGTGGCCGGCGAGCCGGGCGTCGGCAAGTCGACGCTGCTGCTCGACGTCGCGGCGCGGGCCGCGCGACAGGGCGCAGCCACCCTCTACGTCAGCGGCGAGGAGTCCGCCCCCCAGGTCCGGGCGAGGGCCGGCCGCATCGACGCGCTGGCCGACAGCCTGTACCTCGCCGCCGAGACCGATCTCGCCACCGTCCTCGGCCACATCGAGGCGAGCACCCCGCAGCTGCTCGTCGTCGACTCCGTGCAGACGATCGCGAGCTTCGAGGTCGAAGGCCAGGCAGGCAACGTCTCCCAGGTCCGTGAAGTTGCCGTGAGCCTGATCCGGGCGGCCAAGGAGCGCGGGATCGCCGTCCTGCTCGTTGGTCACGTCACCAAGGACGGCTCGATCGCGGGTCCCCGAGTGCTCGAGCACCTCGTCGACGTCGTGATCCAGTTCGAGGGTGACCGGCACTCACGTCTGCGCCTCGTCCGTGCCGTCAAGAACCGGTTCGGCCCGACGGACGAGGTCGGCTGCTTCGACCTGTCCGAGGCGGGCATCGTGGGGTTGGCCGACCCGAGCGGTCTGTTCCTGTCAGATCGCCACCACGCGGTGGCCGGCACGTGTGTGACGGTCACGCTCGAGGGCCGCCGTCCGCTCGTCACGGAGATCCAGGCCCTCGTCGCCCCGTCCACGCTGCCGTCGCCACGGCGGACGTCCAGCGGTCTCGACGCATCGAGGCTGGCGATGGTCATCGCCGTTCTCGACAAGCGCGCTGGCGCGCCGATCGGGTCCCAGGACATCTTCGCAGCCACGGTCGGCGGCGCGCGGGTCACTGAACCGGCCGCCGACCTCGCCCTGGTCTGTGCACTCGCGTCCTCCGTCCTCGACCTGCCGCTGCCGGTCGATGCCATCGCCATCGGGGAGGTCGGACTGGCTGGGGAGGTCCGCAGGGCAACGGGAATCGGCCGACGCCTCAACGAAGCCGCTCGACTCGGCTTCCGGCACGCCGTCGTCCCGACCGGCAGCCGGGCCGATGCTCCGGTGCCGGATGGGCTCGACGTGATCGAGGTCGGCAGCGTCGCCGAGGCGATTGAGACGATGCGTCGCCTCGCCATGCGACGCACAGCGCCCGCACTGACGCGTGACACCGCTTAGACTGCGGACCACCAAGCCTTGGTGCAGCCCCGCCCTCAGCCGAACGGGAAGTGATGGACAGGAACGACGACGACGAGCTGCTGCTACGCGCGGCCCTCGCCGCGGTCGCTCCCGGGACTGAGTTGCGCGATGGGCTCGAGCGGATTCTTCGCGGCCGCACCGGCGCTCTCATCGTGCTCGGTCACGACAGGATCGTCGAGTCGATCTGCACGGGTGGCTTCGCCCTCGACGTCGAGTTCTCGGCGACACGGGTCCGCGAGCTCTGCAAGATGGATGGCGCCGTCGTTCTCGACCGCGAGGGAACCCGCATCCTCCGTGCGGCGACCCAGCTCGTGCCGGACTCGAGCATCGACACGTCCGAGTCGGGCACGCGCCACCGGACCGCCGAGCGGGTGGCCAAGCAGACCGGCTTCCCGGTCATCTCGGTGAGCCAGTCGATGGGCGTCGTTGCGCTCTACGTCGGCAACCTGCGCCACGTCGTCGAGGGTTCGCCGACCACGCTGTCGCGCGCGGACCAGGCGCTGCAGACGCTCGAGCGCTACAAGGCCAGACTCGACGAAGTGACCGGCACGCTGTCAGCGCTCGAGATCGAGGACCTCGTCACGATCCGCGACGTCACGTCGGTGCTCCAGCGCCTCGAGATGGTTCGGCGCATCTCGGCCGAGATCCAGGACTACGTCGTCGAGCTGGGCACGGATGGCCGCTTGCTCGCGCTCCAGCTCGAGGAACTCGTCGGTGGCCTCGGCAACGACCGCGAGCTCGTCATCCGCGACTACCTGCCGGCCACCAAGTCGGATCTCACGGCCGACGAGGCCCTCGCGAACCTCGAGTCGCTCAACTCCGTCGAGCTGCTCGATCTCGGAGCCGACGCCCGGGCGGTGGGCTTCACGATCGTCGGAGACAGCCTGGACGCCCCGGTGAGCCCGCAGGGCTATCGCCTGTTGACCAAGGTGCCCCGCCTGCCGACGGCGATCGTCGAACGCCTGGTCTCCCACTTCGAGTCGCTGCAGCGCCTGCTCGCAGCCGGCATCGAGGACCTCATGCTCGTCGACGGTGTCGGTGAGGGCCGGGCCCGCGCAGTCCGCGAAGGCCTGTCCCGTCTCGCCGAGTCGTCGATTCTCGAACGTTACGTCTAACGCGGAGAACGAGATTCCGTATGCCGCTGGGCTTGGTGCCGCTCGACGTGCTGCGTGAGCGCGTGAATGGGTGGTACGCCCAAGCGGGTCGCGACCTTCCGTGGCGCGAACCCGGCTGCAGCCCATGGGGAATCCTGCTGTCCGAAGTGATGGCCCAGCAGACACCGCTGTCTCGGGTCGAGCCGATCTGGCGCGATTGGATGAGGCGATGGCCAACGCCTGGATCGCTTGCCGCTGCCGCACCCGGGGACGCCGTGCGAGCCTGGGGCCGACTTGGCTACCCCCGGCGTGCACTGCGGTTGCACGAGGCAGCAACGGTCATCGTCGAGCGGCATGGTGGCGCTGTGCCCCGGACGCCTGCCGAGCTGCTCGACCTGCCGGGTGTCGGTGCCTACACCGCGGCCGCCGTCGCCTGTTTCGCGTTCGGGATACCGGAGGTCGTCGTGGACACGAATGTGCGACGCGTCCTCGCTCGAACCTTGCAGGGCAAGGCACTTCCCGAGGCGACGTTGACTCGGGCCGAGACGGAGCTGGCCGCGAGTGCCATGCCGGCCGAGCGGCACACGGCACGGGCGGCACGGGACGAGGCGAACACGTGGAACGTCGCGGTCATGGAGCTCGGCGCTCTCGTCTGCATGGCGCGGGGTCCACGATGCGGGGAGTGCCCCGTCGCCGACCTCTGTGCCTGGAACGTGTCCGGCCGTCCCGCCCACGAAGGGCCGCCGCGGCGCGGGCAGGCCTGGCACGGCACCGACCGCCAGGTCCGAGGCGAGATCCTGCGGCGGTTGCGGGACGAGCATCGGGCCCTTCCACTCACGGCGCTGGAAGGCGCCGGGCCCGAGCGAGTCCAGGTCATGCGATGCCTGGACTCTCTCGTCGCGGATGGCCTCGTCGAGCCTTTGTCGCGCAAGCGCTTTCGGCTGCCTGCCTGAGACCAGGAGCAGCCCTTCATGTCATGCGGACTCGGCTGCAGGTCCTCCGCCATGCTGGGTGACCGATGAGAACCTTCGCCCTCCTGGTCAGAGCAGGCTTCCGGCGCCACTCCACGTACCGCCTGGCCCTGCTGGCCGGGATGACGACCAACTCCGTCTTCGGCCTCATCCGCGCGTCGGTCCTCGTTGCTGCGGTCACAGCCGCAGGCACGCAGATCGGCGGGTACGACGCCCCAAAGGTGCTCGCCTTCGTGTGGTGGGGCCAGGCGTTGCTCGGCGCGGTGAATCTCTGGGGCTTCCAGGAGGTCGGCGACCGGGTGCGCACCGGGGACATCGCGATCGACTTCCTCCGGCCGCTCAACCCGCAACTCACCTACCTCGCAGGAGACCTCGGCCGCGCGGGCATCAACCTCATCCTGCGTGGCGCACCAGCGCTCCTCATCGGCGCCCTGCTCTACGACCTCGCAGCCCCACCCGGGCTGGACTCGTGGGTCCTCGGGCTCGTCTCCGTCGTCATTGCCGTCGTGGTCGCATTCGCCGCCAGCTTCATCGTCAACCTGCTCGCCTTCTGGGTCATCGAGGTGCGCGGCATCCGGCTGGTGTGGATGATCACGTCCGGCTTCCTGTGCGGCCTCTACGTGCCGATCCCGTGGTTCCCCGACTGGCTCCGCACTTTGGCTCAGTGGACGCCGTTCCCCGCGATGCTCCAGAACCCGCTCGACATCCTGTCCGGACGCGTCGATGACGGCGCCATCTGGATGACGCTCGCGGGCCAGCTGGCCTGGGGAGCGGTTCTCATCGTGGTCGGGCAGGTGGTCCTGTACCGTGGCCGTCGCCGTCTGGAGGTGCAGGGTGGTTGACCTGACGCCTTATCGGGCCATCCTCGGCTCGCGCATCCGCGCGCAACTGCAGTACCGCACCTCATTCGTCACGGACATCCTCGGGACGGTGGGCGTCGGGCTCACGGAGCTCGCCGAGGTCTGGGTCATCTTCCACAACGTCGATGTCCTCGGTGGCCTCGACTTCACCGCGGCCCTGCTGGTCTTCGCCCTGTCCAACATCTGTTTCTCAATCGCCGACATGGTCGTGGGCCACCTCGACCAGCTGCCCACGTACATTCGCGCCGGCACGATCGACGCGTTCTACGTGAGACCGCTGCCGCTGCTCGCCCAGTTCATGTCGAGCGAGATCTCCCTGCGCCGCATCGGGCGCCTCACCGTCGCCATCATCGTTCTCGCCATCGCGTTGGCGAGGGCTGAGATCGCTTGGGACACAGCCACGGTCGTCCTGCTCATACTCTCCGTCCTGAGCGGGACCGCCATCTTCTCCGCGCTCTTCACCGCTGCGGGAGGGCTGCAGTTCTTCGTCGTCGACGGTGCAGAGTTCACCAACGCCTTCACCTACGGCGGTTCCTACGCTGCCCAGCAACCGCAGCGCGTCTTCCCCGATCCGCTGCGGATCTTCTGGACCTTCGTCGTCCCGACCGCCTTCGTCGCCTACCTGCCGGCTGTCGCAATCCTCGACCTGCCGGGTAACGTGCTCGCACCGACCTGGCTGGCCTGGTGCACCCCCCTCGCGGCAGTCTTCGCATGGGTCGTCGCCGGCAGCTGCTGGCGGGCCGGCACGCGCCGCTACCAGGGAGCAGGTGGATGACCGTGACACGCGCCGATATCGCGCCGACACCGATCATCGAGACGCAGGACCTGGTTCGCGACTTCCGGCGTGGCGCGCGGCGCACCCGGGCGGTCGACCACATGACGTTCGCCATCCAGCCGGGCGAGGCCGTCGGCTACATCGGTGCCAACGGAGCCGGCAAGTCGACGACGATCAAGATGCTGACCGGCATCCTCAAACCGACCTCTGGCCGGGCGCGGACGTGCGGACTCGACCCGATGCGGCAACGGATCGAGGTGGCCCGTCAGGTCGGGGTCGTGTTCGGCCAGCGATCCCAGCTGTGGTGGGACCTGCCGCTGCACGAGTCCTTCACCATCCTCGCCGCGATCCACCGGCTGGACCCCGCTGAGGCGCAGGCCCGGACGGCCCGGCTGGTCGACCAGCTAGAGATGGGTCCGCAGCTCGACACACCGGTGCGCTCGCTGTCGCTCGGTCAGCGGATGCGCGCCGAGATCGCCGCAGCCCTCCTCCACTCGCCCCGCCTGCTCATCCTCGACGAGCCGACGATCGGCCTCGACGTGCTCTCCAAGCAGCGGCTTCGCGAGTTCCTCGTCGAGGAGCGGCGCCAACGCGGCACCACGCTGCTCCTCACCACCCACGACATGGGCGACATCGAGCGGCTCTGCGACCGGGTGCTCGTCGTCGACCGCGGCAGGTTGGCCTTCGACGGGACCCTCCAGGGCCTCGCCGCCACGGTGGGGGCGGAGCGACTCCTCGTCATCGACCTGGCCGTGCCCACGCCGCCGCTCGAGGGCGTTCAGCGCGCGCGGCTCGTCGACTCCGAGTCGGACGGCCTGCGCCAGCGGCTGGCCTTCGACGCGACCCAGACGACGGCAGCGGCGGTGCTCGCCGACGTCTCCCGTCGCGCTGAGGTCCGCGACCTGACGATCGAGGAGCCCAACATCGAAGACGTGGTCCGCCGGATCTACGCGACCTCCCGGGGCTCCTGAGACAAAGAAGGGGGTATGCCGCTGAGCTGGCTTGCGCTGGAAGTGAACTCAGCGGCATACGGGCTATTCAAGCGTGCGGAGCATCCTCGTGTTGCCCAACGTGTTGGGCTTGACGCGCTCGAGGTCGAGGAACTCCGCGACGCCCTCGTCGTAGGAGCGGAGCAGCTCTGCGTAGACCTCGGCCGAGACCGCCTGGCCCTCGATCGGCGCGAAACCGTGACGGGTGAAGAAGGGCACCTCGAAGGTGAGGCAGAAGAGCCGCCGGACCCCGAGCTCGCGGGCGTCCGCGACGAGGGCCTCGAGAATTCGGCCGCCGAGGCCGGTGCCGAGCAGCGCGTCGGTCACAGCGAGCGTGCGGATCTCCGCGAGGTCCTCCCACATGACATGCAGGGCCCCGCAGCCGACGAGGATGCCGTCGCGCTCGGCGACGACGAACTCCTGGACACTCTCGTAGTAGGTCACCGCCTCCTTGCTCACGAGCACCCGGCGCTCGGCCAACGGCGCGACGAGGGAGCGGATTCCCTTGATGTCGGACGTTCGCGCACGGCGGAGGACCACGTTGTCGGCTGACGGGGTCGTGGTCATGACAGGTTGCCGTCTGCGAACGACGCGAAGAGTCGCCTGGCCTGGTCGCCGAGCACGACGATGGACTGCGAGCCTGCCCAGCCGAAGGGCCCAGCTGCGACGCCGCGTCCGACCTGGGTGGGATTGACCCGGTAGAGGCCGGCGGCGAAGGTGAGCATCTCCTCGGCGGAGAGGTCGCTCTGGCCGACGGTGCTGAAGCTGGTCAGCGCGCCGGGCACCGCGATCGGCCCGGCGAGCTTGGCCTTGATCGCCGCGGCGACGAGGAGCTGGCCCTGGTGACGCGAGCGTCCGAAGTCGCCATCGGGCAGCGTCTTGCGCTCGCGGGCGTAGGCGAGGGCCTCCTTGCCGCTCAGCACCTGTGGCCCCTTCTCGATGACGAGGCGGGCATGCGAGGCGTTGACCGTCTCCGGGACGACGATGGGGATGCCGCCCTGGTCGTCGATGAGCTGCTTGAAGCCCTCGAAGCCGATGACGGCGTAGCCCTCGATCGGCAGTCCGGTCGCCTTGCGGACGGTGTCGAGCTGGGCCGCCGGACCGCCGAGTGCCATCGCGGAGTTGATCTTGCCCTTGCCGCCGGTGCTGAGCGGCACCCAGAGGTCCCGGGCCATTCCCATGACGCCACCGCCGCCCTTGCCGTCGAGGCCGACGACCTGGAGCGTGTCGGCCCGTGAGCGGACCAGGTTCTGGCCCTTGCGTGCATCGGAGCCGAGGGCGAGCACCCAGCGGGGGCCCCCGCCGAGGGCGGCCGTCTTGACGCCGAGCGAGGGCCACCAGCCCCCGACGACCTGCCAGGTCGGCCCGACGGCCAAGGTCACGTCGTCCCCCGCCGTGACCACGGCGATGGGCGTGTCGAACCAGGAGCCCACGGCCGCCTTGGCGCCCGCCGGGACGGTCGAGCCAGGTGCTGTTCGTTCCTTGAGGGACTTTACGGTCTCGGCGTTGGCAGCATCACCGAGGTCGGAGCCTCCGTAGAGGCGCTCGACGAGCGACGCCAGGTCGGCCGGCGCGCCCTCGACAGCTGGCGTCCGCGTCGCCGGTGGAGTGCCCGCCGCGGTGGTCGTCGTGCCCGCGTTGGTGCCGCCTGCTGGTGGCTCGGGATCTGCGGTGCAAGCGCCCAGCAGTGCAACGGTGGCGATGGAGGCGGTGAGGGCGGCCACCCGGCGGTGGCGTGCAGGTCCGAGCATCACAGGGAAACCGTAGACGACCGGACCACGGCGCTACCGGGCGACACCGGGCGATGCTGGGCGATGCTGGCGACACCGATCAGGGCGTCACGCCCGCCGCCCGCCGCACGAGGCCCCGCGAGGCCGCCACGGACACCATCATCGTCGCCGCGGAGACGGCCGCGGCCGCCAGGAACCGGACGACGAGCGTCACGTCCATGTAGGACAGGAACGGCAGCATGAGGACGAGGACGAACCCGGCGGAGACGACGACCGTCACGGCCAGGGGGAGCCCGATCTCGTGGGAGCGCGCCCGGTGCAGGGTCGCCAGGGGAGTGCCGGCGAGGCTGAGCGCGCGGTACTGGGGCCGCTGGTCGAACACCCGCGCGGCCTGGACGACGCCGGTCGACGTTGCCGCGATGACCGTGATGATCGCGAGCGTCACCATGGCGCCGGTCGACATGTCCTTGGCCATGACCGCGTCGGCAGCGCGTTGCTGGCTCGCCTCCGAGGTCGCGAGCGTCGTGAACCCGGTGACGATGATGCCGAGCCCCAGAGCGCCCACGGCGCGCCAGGTGCTCCGCGGGTCGTCGACGATACGCCGGGCGGCCAGCAGCGTGGCCGACGTGGGCGCGAACCGCGCGGCGACTCGCCCGGCCACCATGACGACCCATGGGCCGAGGCCGTTGACGGCGAGGATCATCGCGGACAGGACGACGACGGCGGTGGCCCGGGCCGGCCGGTCCATCGTGTTGATCGCGACGAACCAGACGACCCCGATGATCAGGGCCGCGACGACGCGCACGGCGCTCAGCCGACGCGGTGTCGTCCGCGCCGCCACGCCGAGCGGCCCGATGACGACCTTGGCCAGGGAGGAGAGCCCCGAGATGAGAGCGACGGCTACCACGGCCACGACGACGAGGGCTACCTGGCCGATCGGCAGGATGAGCTCTGACACGTCGAAGGTCCGGCCCTGGAAGGTCAGCTGCGCTACAAGGGGGAGTGCCGCCGCGTAGACGAGCACACCGGCGAGGGCGCCGAGGAGCGCCTGGGTCGCCGCTTCCGCGAGCGTCATGACCGTGACCTGGGCGGAGGTGGCGCCACTGAGGCGCAGCGCGGCGAGCCGTTGGTCGCGACGGGCAATGGCCAGTCGAGCCGCGACTCCGCCGAGGGTGAGGATCGGGATGACCAGACAGGTGACGGCGACCCAGGCCAGCGTCACGTACGTCTCGCCGATGGTGGGCCACAGGGCACCCGGGCCGGAGACGTCATCGGCGTTCCTCGTCTCGAAGGCATGCAGGCCGCCGAGGCTGACGAGCAGCGCACCCGTCGCGACGGCGAAGGCGATGACCGACAGCAGCCCGGGCACCCGGTCTTCCCGGGCGTCCAACGTCCGCATCCGCCACCACAGGGAGAGCGACGCGGTCATGCCTGCACCTCCGTTGTGTCGATGAGGCCGTCACGCATGCGCACGAGGCGGGAGCACCACCGGGCGACGTTCTGGTCATGCGTCACCACGACGAGCGACGCGCCGCTGTGGGAGGTGAGGCCGGTCAGGTGCCGCATCACCTCGGCGCTCGTCGTCTGGTCGAGGGCGCCGGTCGGCTCGTCGGCGAAGACGACACCCGGCCGACCGACCAGGGCCCGAGCGATGGCCACTCGCTGCGCCTGCCCTCCGGACAGCTCACCGGGCCGGCGCCGCTCCAACCCGGCAAGGCCGAGCGGTTCGAACAGGGCCCGTGCCCGGTTGGTCGCCTCGCTGCGACGGACACCATCGAGCAGCAAGGGCAGCGCGACGTTCTCCACGGCCGGCAGCTCCGGCAGCAGCATGCCCTGCTGGAACACGAAGCCGAAGTCCTGCCGCCGCAATAGTGTCCGATCCGCGTCGCTGAGCCTGGCCACGTCCCGGTCGTTCCAGAGGACCTGACCCGAGGTCGGGCCGAGGATGCCGGCGAGCACGTGAAGCAGCGTCGTCTTGCCCGAGCCCGACGGCCCCATCACTGCCACGCTCTCGCCGGGCTCGATCGTCAGCGAGACGCCGCCGAGGGCGGGGAGGGTGCCGTCCGATGCCGGGCCGTAGCGCATGACGAGGTCTCGCGCGATGAGACGACCGTCGGGGGCTGGGAGGGAACGGTCCTGCGAGCGCGCGCCCAGCGGCATACGGCTGCGTGATGTCTGAGTCTGTGTCATGTCCCAAGGCTCGCCCGGGCGGGCGGCCGGCCGCGTCGACCGTCGGTCTGGAGGTGGGGCGGCCTGGCTACGACCTGGGTATGACGAAGGGGCCGAGGATGTCTCCTCGGCCCCTTCGGGGGTGGCGTGACGTCGGTCAGGCCGTCTCGGTGCCGGACCCGGCGGTCGGGCCGGCGCTGCCGGTCACGTCGCGGGTCGGGTCCGGGACACCGACGAGATCAGCGCCGAGCGCCTCGTCCAGAGCCGCGCCCTCCGGCAGCTCGGGCAGGTCGTCCGCTGGGCGGTGGTCCGGGTGCGCCATGCTGCTGAAGGTGAACTTCTCCTCCTTGCCCTCGCCCTCGGTGCTGATCCGCACGTACTGGCCGGACGTGAACTCGGCGTAGAGGATCTTCTCCGAGAGGGCGTCCTCGATCTCGCGCTGGATCGTGCGGCGGAGCGGCCGCGCGCCGAGCACGGGGTCGTAGCCCTTCTTGGCGAGCAGGTCCTTGGCCTCGGGCGTGAGCTCGATGCCCATGTCCTTGTCCTTGAGCCGCTTGTCGAGCTTGGCGATCTCGAGGTCGACGATCTGCGTGATCTCGTCGCGCGACAGGTGCGGGAAGACGATGACCTCGTCGACGCGGTTGAGGAACTCCGGCCGGAAGTGCTGCTTCAGCTCATCCGTGACCTTCGCCTTCATCCGCTCGTAGTCGGAGCGGCTGTCGGGCCCGGCCGAGAAGCCCATCGACGCCTTGGAGATGTCTCGGGTGCCGAGGTTGGTCGTCATGATGATGACGGTGTTCTTGAAGTCGACCATCCGACCCTGCGAGTCGGTGAGGCGACCGTCCTCGAGCACCTGCAGCAGGCTGTTGAAGATCTCCGGGTGAGCCTTCTCCACCTCGTCGAAGAGCACGACCGAGAACGGCTTCCGGCGGACCTTCTCGGTCAGCTGGCCGCCCTCCTCGTAGCCGACGTAGCCGGGCGGGGAGCCGAAGAGCCGGCTCACCGTGTGCTTCTCGGAGTACTCCGACATGTCGAGGCTGATCAGCGCGTCCTCGCTGCCGAAGAGGAACTCGGCGAGCGTCTTGGCGAGCTCGGTCTTACCGACACCGGTCGGACCGGCGAAGATGAACGAGCCACCGGGACGGCGCGGGTCCTTCAGGCCGGCGCGGGTGCGCCGGATGGCCTGGGACAGGGCCTTGACGGCGTCGTTCATGCCGACGATTCGCTTGTGCAGCTCGTCCTCCATGTGGAGCAGTCGGCTCGACTCCTCCTCGGTCAGCTTGAAGACCGGGATGCCGGTACTGGCCGCGAGGACCTCGGCGATGAGCTCCTCATCGACCTCGGCCACGACGTCCATGTCGCCGGACTTCCACTGGGCCTCACGCTCGGCCTTCTCGGCGCGGAGCCGCTTCTCCTCGTCGCGGACCCGGGCGGCCCGCTCGAAGTCCTGGCCGTCGATCGCCGACTCCTTCTCGCGCACGAGGTGCGCGATGCGCTCGTCGAACTCGCGCAGGTCCGGCGGAGCGGTCATCCGGCGGATGCGCAGGCGCGCGCCCGCCTCGTCGATGAGGTCGATCGCCTTGTCGGGCAGGAAGCGGTCGTTGATGTAGCGGTCGGCCATGTTGGCAGCCGCGACCAGCGCACCATCGGTGATGGTGACGCGGTGGTGCGCTTCGTAGCGGTCCCGCAGACCCTTGAGGATCTCGATGGCGTGCGGCAGCGTCGGCTCCTGCACCTGGATGGGCTGGAACCGCCGCTCGAGCGCCGAGTCCTTCTCGATGTGCTTGCGGTACTCGTCGAGCGTCGTCGCGCCGATCGTCTGCAGCTCACCGCGGGCGAGCATCGGCTTGAGGATGCTCGCGGCGTCGATGGCTCCCTCGGCGGCACCGGCACCGACGAGGGTGTGGATCTCGTCGATGAAGATGATGATGTCGCCGCGGGTGCGGATCTCCTTGAGGACCTTCTTCAGCCGCTCCTCGAAGTCACCGCGGTAGCGGCTTCCTGCGACGAGGCTGCCGAGGTCGAGCGTGTAGAGCTGCTTGTCCTTGAGCGTCTCGGGCACCTCGCCCTTGACGATGTCCTGGGCCAAACCCTCGACGACCGCGGTCTTGCCGACGCCCGGCTCGCCGATGAGGACCGGGTTGTTCTTGGTGCGGCGAGACAGCACCTGCATGACCCGCTCGATCTCTGTCTCGCGCCCGATGACCGGGTCGAGCTTGCCCTCGCGCGCGGCCTGCGTCAGGTTGCGGCCGAACTGGTCGAGGACGAGGCTCCCCGCAGGGGTGCCCTCGCCGGTGGCCTGGCCGACCCCGGCACCGGTCTTCTCGCCCTGGCCGCCCTGGCCCTGGTAGCCGGAGAGCAGCTGGATGACCTGCTGGCGCACCTTGTTCAGCTCGGCGCCCAGCTTGACGAGGACCTGGGCAGCGACGCCCTCACCCTCACGGATCAGGCCGAGGAGGATGTGCTCGGTGCCGATGTAGCTGTGGCCGAGCTGCAGTGCCTCGCGGAGCGAGTACTCGAGGACCTTCTTGGCCCGGGGTGTGAAGGGGATGTGGCCGGTGGGGGCCTGCTGGCCCTGGCCGATGATCTCCTGGACCTGTGCCCGCACGCCCTCGAGGGAGATGTCCAGGCTCTCCAGAGCCTTGGCAGCGACGCCCTCGCCTTCGTGGATCAGACCCAGGAGGATGTGTTCGGTGCCGATGTAGTTGTGGTTGAGCAGGCGTGCTTCCTCCTGCGCCAGGACCACCACCCGTCGGGCCCGGTCGGTAAACCGTTCAAACATGTCTTCTCCTGCCTGATCGAGATACCTCGATGCTATCCACGCCCGCTGTGAGCAGGCACCCCGCACAACGCGAGCCTGTGCGTGAGTGTTCCCATCTTGAGCCTGCCTGCCTCAGGTTTCGGCCCCCTGTTCGCCGTGAGCGGAAACACGGCTCGGTCCTCTCCCTCTACCCGGGGTATGCCGCTGAGCGCCCTCCCGGGGTCACAGTTGCGTCCCACTCCTTCCGCCCGCCCCCCAGCTCACGTCCCGCCAGTTGGGGACCGGGGTGCCGGTTCGGCGGGGATCTGGCCCTCATCCCCGCAACATCGGGACCGAGGTGCCGGTTCGGCGGGAATCTGGCTCTCATCCCCGCAACATCGGGACCGGGGCCCCGCTATGACGGCGATGCGACATCACCAGCTCGGCTCGGGAAGTGCCGCCGCCATTCATCCGACAGCGTTGGAACGGTCATGCCGCGCTGCCGCATGGCCTTGGTGATCCGGCTCAGCGTCGTGCCCGGCGTGTTGTAGATGCCGGAAGACACCACGACAAGGCGCCGGATCTGCCAGTCGTCGAGCTGCTCGTCCCGGTCGAGGTCACGGTGCCACTGCTCGGTCGAGTCCGCGTGCTGCCGCCCGTCGTATTCGATCACGAGGCCGAACTTCAGGTAGCAGAGGTCGAACCGGTAGATCAGCTGACCGTCGGCATCGACGACGCGATGGTTGACCTTGGGCTCGGGCAGCCCGGCCAGGACGATGAGCAGCCTGAGCCGCGACTCCATGGGCGAGTCGACTCCTTTGCGCACGAGTGCGGCCGCCCGCTTGGCCAGGCGATGATGTGGCCCGGTCGACCCCGCGACGAAGGCAACGAGCTGCCGCGTCGTGAATCGCTCTCGCTTCACCAAGGAGTCCCCGAGCACCACGAGGTCCACCAGCGTCAGCACCTGTGCCATGTCGAGGAATGTCTGCATCGGAGTGGTCGTGCGCAAGCCGCGCCAGGTCGTCACCTGCTGGTTGCGCTTCGCGCGATGCCCTGCGATCCCTCTGGCCTTCGGCCGATTCCTCGGAGAGGTCACATGGACATCGGGATCGTCGGGGACCACACCGCCGAAGAGGCGCGCCGCCGAGAAGTGCGAGAGGTAGGACCCCTTGGGGCAGATGGACAACGCAGCCTCGTTGAGACGACGGTCATCGACCACGTCGTCCCTGGGAACGTGCACGCCGTGAAAGAGCTGGCGGTGCGAGCGGCGAAACGACCACGCCGTCGACCCGGCGGACAGCGCACCTGCTCGGGTGAACAGGCCCGGCGCCAGCTCCAGCTTCGCTTTGTCCTCACCGTCTGCATCGCGTGCGCCAGTTGTCACGCGGACAGCGTCTCGAAAACGGAGGACGGTCAAGGGTGCTCATCCACAGGCCCGCCACATGCGGACCCGGGCCCGGGAATGGCGGGGGTTCTGCCGAAACTGCCGCCACATGCGGACCCGGGCCCCCGACCGGCGCAGCCTCAGGCGCGGCGGGCCCAGGACTCGTGCAGCGCGCGAACCTCGTCCTCGAGCTCAGGGGCCGGACCATCGACCACCGCACCCGGCACGACCTCGCGGATCGGCAGCGCCCGTACCGGCGACTCCGGCATCCCCCACTCGGCCCGCCACCGTGCCAGCTGCGCCGAGCTCGCCGCATAGACGATCCGCCCGAGCCCGACCCAGCCATGGGCGGCGGAGCACATTGGGCAGTGCTCACCGGACGTGTACACGGTCGCCGCAGCCCGCTCCTCCCGTGACAGGTTCGCCCCGGCCCATCGGGCAATCGCGAACTCCGGATGCTGCGTCTCCTCGAGGGCGACGACGTGGTTGTGGTCCTCGAAGAGCATCTCGCCACCAGCCCCCACCAGCACCGAGCCGAACGGCTCGTCCCCTCGCTCGAGAGCCAGCCGCGCGAGGGCCACGGCGCGCCGCAGGTGGTCCAGATCGGTGTGGCTGAGCGTCATGCCACCCTCCCGGTGACCATCGCGAACGTCACGAACGCTCCGCCGTCCGCCTCGAGCATCTGTTGCACGGGCGAGCTCATCTGTCCCTTGAGCTCCATGACGGCTCGCTCCCACAGCAGCCAGTTCGCGCACCCGTCCGCCTGCTCCCGAGCCGTCACAGACGTGAAGGCCCGCGAGAACTCCCACTGGCTCCGCAGCCACTCGGCGGTGTGCCATGCAGCGGTCTCGGCGCCCACCACCTTGTCGATGTGGTCGGGGATCGCGCCGAGCTCGCGCACCTCGGTCGTCAGGGCAGGCGTCGCGACGCCGAGCTGTCCGCCCGGTTTGAGGAACGTCGCCAGGTACGGCGGATAGTGATCGCCCGTCCCGAAGTACTCCCACGCGTCGATGCTGGCGATCACATCGAAGGAAGCGCGCCCGAACGGCAGCGCCCCGGCATCGACCCGCATCGGCAGAACCTGGCCGTCGACGCCCTCCTTCGAGAAGACCTCGGCCGCCTCGGTCGGGTCGACCCACAGGTCGGCCGCCACGACCTGCACGCCGTATTCCTTGGCGAGGAACACCGACGTCGCCCCACGCCCGGAGCCGAGGTCGAGGACGCGCATGCCGGGCCGGAGGTCCAGGTCCTTCGCGAGGTCCTCGAGCAGCCACAGCGGGTGCGGGCCCATGTCGAGGTCGACGAGCCACTTCGCGTCGTACTTGTTCGACCGGGGGAACTCGTCCTTGGTCAGGTGGTCGAGCGCAGGCATCGGTTCACTTCCATGTGATGGTGACGAGGTCGTGCCACCAGGGGTCGACCTCGGCCCCGCGGTTCCAGAGTTGGAGATAGAGGTCCACCGGGTGCCCGGCCAGTTCGCGGTCAATCGTGCCGTATGCCGCTGAGCTCGCCCCGTCGACCACCGTGACCTCGACGGGGTGGTCGGGTCCCATACCGAGTCGCCAGGCGCTGGGCGAGTCATCCGGCCGCACAAGCATGACCGACTCCTCCGGAGGGTGGATGCCCTGGCTGCGGCGCGGGACGAACCCGCGAAGCAGCTCGTCGAGGCCGTCCAGGGCCAGGTCGGTGCTGATCCAGGTCTCCTCGCGAGCGGGCGGCCGCCCGAGTCGCGCGGCAAGGGCATCGACCGCGTGGATCGTCGTCTCGTGGCACTGCCGCCGGGTCCAGAAGACCTTGGGGGATGGAGCATTCTTGAGAAAGACGAACGCCTCGAGGTCATCCGGTGCGTCGACGATGGCCTGGAGCAGGGCGGTTGCTCCCTCGTCGAACCAGCCGAGGAGGTCCGGCTCCGACATGGCAGCCGCCTCCAAGGCCTCCGGCGCGTCGATCGGCGACTCGCTCACGTGTCCCGCCGCCCACCGATGCACCATGCCGACGTGCGCGACGAGATGACGCACGGTCCACCCCGGGCACGTGGGCACGGTGGCATCGAGACCCGCCGCCATCGCATTGGCTCGCAGCACGGTCGCGGCCTGGCCGAGACCATCGCCGAGCGCACTCAGGGGAGGAGCGGGGGGAAGGCGTGCGTCCATGCGGTGAGTCTGCCGCACGGCGGTAGGTTTGCGAGGGGCGCCCTGACCAGGCGGCCCTGCCAGCCCTGCCCCATCCGACGAACGACCAGGAGGTCCCCGTGGACGCCAGCGACCTGCTGCGCAACTCGCTCCTTCAGCTGTCCAAGCAGGAGAACATCCGCGACTTCGTCGAGAAGACGCCCGTGTCGCGTTCGGTGGTCAAGCGCTTCGTCCCGGGGGCGCAGCACTCAGACGTCGTCGCTGCGGCGGGAGAGATCGCGGCGACCGGGCGGCTGTCGACGATCGACTACCTCGGCGAGGACACCGCGGACCTGGCCCAGGCGCAGCAGACGCGCGACGCCTACCTCCAGCTCATCACCGCCCTCCGCGACGAAGGCCTCACCGAGGGCGCCACGGCCGAGGTCTCGCTCAAGCTGAGCGCACTCGGTCAGGCACTTCCCGGGGATGGCAACAAGGTCGCCCTCGAGCACGCGCACGACATCTGCACCCTGGCGGACCTGGCGGGGACGACCGTCACGCTCGACATGGAGGACCACACCACGACGGACCAGACGTTGGAGGCTCTCCGCGAGCTGCGGGCGGACTTCCCGACCGTCGGTGCGGTCCTGCAGACGTACCTCCATCGGACGGAGGCAGACTGCCGAGACCTCGCCGGCACCGGATCCAGGGTCCGGCTCTGCAAGGGCGCATACAAGGAGCCGGAGTCGGTTGCCTTCCAGTCCCGCAGCGACGTCGACCGGTCGTACGTCCGGTGCCTCAAGATCCTCATGCATGGGGACGGCTACCCGATGATCGCCACGCACGACCCGCGCCTCATCGAGATCGCAGGCGCGCTCGCGGCCCAGGCCGGACGCGCCGCCACGTCGTTCGAATACCAGATGCTCTACGGCATCCGACCCGAGGAACAGAAGCGGATCTCCGACCGAGGCGACCAGATGCGCGTCTACATTCCCTATGGCGAAGAGTGGTACGGCTACCTCATGAGGCGGATGGCCGAGAAGCCAGCCAACGTCATGTTCTTCCTGCGCGGCCTGGCGACGAGAGGCTGAACCATGGCGACCACTGCGATCTTCGGCGCCGGTGTGATGGGCGAGACCCTGCTGTCCGGCCTGCTCCGCTCCGGTCGTGACGCGGCCGACCTCGTCATCACCGAGCGCAACCCGGACCGTGCCGCGCAGCTCGCCGAGAAGTACCACGTGCGCGCGCTGCCGAACCCCGAGGCTGCCGAGCTGGCGGACACGCTCGTCCTCGTCGTCAAGCCCCAGGACATGGAGGCCCTGCTCGACGAGATCCGCGACCACGTCCGCGAGGGCAACACCGTCGTCTCGCTCGCGGCCGGGATCACGACCGAGTTCCTCGAAGCGCGCCTGCCCGAGGGGTCGTCGGTCGTCCGAGTCATGCCCAACACGCCCGCTCTCGTCGACGAGGGAATGGCCGGCATCTCGCCTGGCCGGCATTGCGCCGAGGAGCACCTCGTCGAGGCCGAGGCACTGCTCTCGTCGTGCGGCAAGGTCGTCCGCCTCGAGGAGAAGCACCTCGATGCGGTCACCGCGATCTCGGGCAGCGGGCCCGCATACATCTTCTACGTCGTCGAGGCCATGATCGAGGCCGGCGTCGTCCTCGGGCTGCCCCGGGCCACGTCCACCGAGCTCGTCGTCCAGACGCTCTACGGGGCCGCGACGATGCTCAAGGAGACCCACGAGCATCCGACGGTGCTGCGCGAGCAGGTGAGCTCGCCGGGCGGCACGACGGTTGCTGCGCTGCGACAGCTGGACGACCACAAGGTCCGGGCGGCCTTCGTCAACGCGATGGAGGCCGCGGCAGCGCGGTCCAAGCAGCTGGCCTCTGGTCAGGTCTGAGACCAGCTGCTTGGAGGTGTCGCCTACTGGACGGCGGTGAGGGCGTCGACCTCGCCGGCGCCGTAGAAGCCGTTGCGCTGGCCGCCGTGGCAGGATGCCTCGTACAAGGTCTCCCGATCCGCCCAGTTCGGCGTCGGGTTGTAGACCCCCACAGGGCAGGCCAGCGGCTCGGCCGTCCGCTCGAGGAGCGAGGCCAGCGCGCCCGGGCTCAGTTCCGGGTGGGCCGAAAGAGCGAGAGCCGCGACGCCGGCAGCGTGCGGGCTCGCCATCGACGTGCCCTGCTTGTAGCCCCAGCCGTTCGCCTTCGTGACGGTGTTGAAGGTCGTCGACAGGATCGCGTCAGCAGCGTTCGAGACCGCGCCTTGGCTGCGGAACCGGCTGTCGCCGCCAGGTGCAGCAACGTCGACCTGACCCTGGCCATAGGACGAGTAGTAGGACTTCTGCTCGGTCGGACCCGTCGCGGAGACCGTCACGACACCAGGGGCCTGCCCCGGCAGGACGACGCAGGCGCCGTTGATGGTGCGGTCCTCGACCGGGTAGCTGCCGTCGTTCGGGCTGCCGCTGTCGATGAACTTGTGCTGCAGGTCGACGTTGGAGTTCCCCGCCGAGGCGATGTTGAGCACACCCTTGTTCTGGGAGTAGCTGATGGCGCGCTGGACGGCCTGCCAGACCGGGCGCTGCCGCTCGTCGTTGCGGCAGTTCCATTGCCACGGGTCGATGTAGTAGCTGTTGTTCGTGATGTCCATGCCCTGGTCGGCCGCCCACATGAAGCCGCAGAGCGCGGCCTCCGGGTAGATGTAGCCGTCGTCGTTGACCACCTTGACCGAAGCCACCTTGGCACCGGGGGCGACGCCGGTGACGCCGACGCCGTTGACCGCAGCGGCGATCGTGCCGGCGACGTGGGTGCCGTGGTCGGAGGTGGTCGGGTTCCACGCACCCTCGGACGTGTCCTGGACCCCTCCGATGCACGAGACGCTCTTGTCTTTGGCGATCTGGGTGGCGAGGTCGGGGTGGCTGCTCGAGATGCCGCTGTCGAGGACGCCGACGACAACCCCCTCACCGGTCGTCACCCCGTGGGCCTGCGCCACATTGATCTGCGGCATGTCCCACTGCAGGTTGTACAGGGGCTCGCCCGACGCACCGTTCGCCGTCACCTCAGCTGACTCGACGGTCTCGAGGGTGCCGCCCTCGTCGAGGGCCGAACCGAGGCCCGTCGTGGCACCAGCTGATGCAACACCCGGTCCCGCCACGTCCGTGACGAAGCTCGGGTTGGTCGAGCGTGCGACGATGACGCCGATCTGACGGTAGTCGGCGGCCACGGTGCCGCCTGCCGCGGCGACACGCGCCTTGGCCTGATCCGTCGCGGCGCCCGGGGCGAGGACGAGGTAGGTCGTCTCCGCACCGTCTGTCGCTGCCGCTGCGAACCCTGCAGTGCCGACGACCGAGAGGCCGAGGGCCACCGCGCTGGCGGTCGCGAGTGGGAGGAAGTAGCTGCGTTTCACTGAGCTGCTCCAATCGGGAGGGTGGTATGACTGATGCCGGTCGTTCGGGCCGGCATTAGGGGCGAACCTAGTGGCGCCGTGTGACGTTCGCCACCGGAGGAGGGTGTGTCGGTCGTATCCTCGCCGCATGCACCTGCACGTCGTGCGCCCCGACGACTGGGAGAGTCACCGCGACGTCCGGCTGGAGATGCTCCGGGACGCTCCCGACTCGTTCTGGTACACCTACGCCGACGAAGCCGTCTACGACGAGGCGGACTGGCGCGAGCGCATCGAAGGCGCCTGGCTCGTCCAGGCCCGGGATGCGGACGGTGTCGTCGGTAGTGCCGGGCTGGGCTCGCACTGGGAGCCCGGGCGGGCTCGGACCGCCTCACTCTTCGGCCTTTACGTCGCGCCGCGCGCTCGGGGGCGCGGCGTCGGTGAGGCACTGGTCCGGGCCGTCCTCGAGGAGGCTCGCCACCTCGGGAAGGCCGAGGTCGTCCTCGAAGTGGGCAGCCACAACGACCCCGCGATCGCGCTCTACGAGCGCTGTGGCTTCGTGCGAACCGGTGCAATCACGGGGCATCCCCGCCGCGAGGACGTCCACGAGCTCGAGATGGTGCACCCTCTCTGAAGAGAGCGTCCCGGGCGTCCGGGTCATCAGGAGTTCACCCACCCTCGGATGCAACTGATCGGGCCGCATGCCATGGTGGTGCCATGAGCGAGATCACCGTGCGCCACCTGGGCGAGGATGAGTGGAAGGACTATCGGGCGGTTCGACTCGAGGCACTGAACGAGTCCCCCGAAGCCTTTGTCGCCACCGCGGCCGAGGAGGAGACCTTCGACGAGGCCCATTGGCGCGCACGGATGCAGCGATCGGCCCGCCTCATTGCCGAGCGCGACGGTGCAGCCGTCGGAGTGCTGAGCGTCGGGACCGCACCATCCGACGAGGAGGGCCGGGCGGGTGAGCTCTTCGGCCTCTGGGTCAAGCCCGAGCTGCGTGGCTCCGGTGTCGCAACCAAGCTGGTCAAGAACGGCGCGGCCCTGGCCAAGCAGCGCGGTCAGAGCCAGCTCTACTACTGGGTCGGGACGGAGAACGGCCGTGCGGTCGCCTTCGCGAGTGGCATGGGGTTCCGGCCGACGGACCAGCGGCGCCCGATGGGAGTGACGTCCGAGGAGGATGGCGAGGAGGAGATCGCCATGGTCCTCCCGCTCGCGGACGATCGCCGAGTGATCGGAGGGCGCTGAGGCCGGGTCAGGGCCGTGCCGCGAAACGTTCGATGAGCTCAGTCGGTCCGCTGACGATGAGCACGTGGTGCGCCGAGACCTTGGTCTGCGGCACGGCGTAGGTGAAGTCCTCTCCGGGTGCCTTCACCCCCACCACCGTCACGCCGTACTTGCGTCGGATCTGGCTCTGCTCGAGGGTGAAACCGATCGTCTCCTGAGGCGGGTTGATCTTGACGATCGCGAAGCCGTCGTCGAACTCGATGTAGTCGAGCAACCGACCGTTGACGAGGTGCGCCACACGCCGGCCGGCGTCCGACTCCGGCGAGATGACGTGGTGCACGCCGATGCGGTCGAGGATCCGCTTGTGCTCCGGCGAGAGTGCCTTGGCCCAGATGGAGGGCACACCTGCGTCGACGAGATTGGCGGACGCGAGGACCGAGGACTCGATGGATGAGCCGATGCCCACGATCGCGATCTTCGGCTCTGCCGTCCGGATCATGTCAACGGCGCTCGCGTGGGCCATGTCGGCATGGACCACCTTGGCGAACTTGTTGACGTACGTCTCAGCAAGGGCGTTGTCCCGCTCGACGGCGATGACGCGGTGACCGAGCTTGGTCAGCTCCAGGGCGACGGCCGCGCCGAAGCGCCCCAGGCCGATCACGAGCACGTCGTCCTCGAAGAGCTTGTTGCGCGCCATGGGATTCCCTTCTCCACAGTCCGCGCCCAACGGTGACGCGATAGCGTCTCAATCATGCCAAGCCAGGCCCGCATCGTTTGGGACGCGTCGTTCACGAAGTACAACTTCGGCCCGAGCCACCCGATGGCACCCATTCGACTGGACCTGACGGCGCGGCTCTGCGAGGCCCTGGGCCTGTTCGACGCCCCGGGCGTCGAGGTGCGCGGTGCGGAGCCGGCGAGCGACGAGCTGCTCGAGACCGTCCATGACCCCGACTACGTCGCGGCGGTCAAGGCTGCCTCGGCCGACCCCGCCCGGGCGGACCCCGACCGGGGCATCGGCACGGAGGACGACCCTGCGTTTGTCGGGATGCATGAGTCGAGCGCCCGGATCGTCACCGGGACCGTCGACGTCGTGCGCGCCGTCTGGGAGGGGGAGACGAGCCACGGCGTCAACTTCACCGGCGGCCTCCATCATGCGATGCCCGACCGGGCGAGCGGCTTCTGCATCTACAACGACATCGCCGTCGGCATCCAGTGGCTGCTCGACCACGGCGCTGAGCGGATCGCCTACGTCGACGTCGACGTGCATCACGGGGACGGGGTCGAGCGGATCTTCTGGGACGACCCGAGGGTCCTGACCATCTCGCTGCACGAGACGGGCCGGGCCCTCTTCCCGGGGACCGGCTGGCCGACCGACATCGGCGGCCCCAAGGCCGAGGGGTGCGCTGTCAACGTGTCCCTGCCGCCGGGGCTGGCCGACGCGGGGTGGCTCCGGGCGATCCACGCCACCGTGATGCCGATCGTTCGCTCCTTCAAGCCCGACATCCTCATCACCCAGCACGGTTGCGACACCCACGCCGAGGACCCACTCGCCCACTTCGCGATGACGGTCGACGCCCAGCGGTCCGCGGCGGACTCGCTCCACCGCCTGGCGCACGAGGTCTGCGACGGCCGGTGGGTCGCGCTGGGCGGCGGTGGTTACGAGGTGGTGGGCGTCGTCCCGCGCACGTGGACGCACCTGACGGCCATCGCCGCGCACGTTCCGCTGCCCACGTCCACGGAGATCCCCGAGGACTGGCGCGAGCACGTCGAGCGCGCGACCGGACGTCCGGCGCCGTTGCGCATGGGTGACCTGACGACCCAGGACGGACCGCTGTGGTGGCGCTCGTGGGACCTCGGCTACGACCCGGGCAGCGAGGTCGACCGGGCCATCATGGCGACCCGAACTGCGGTGTTCCCGCACCACGGGCTGGACATCCACTTCGACTGACGCTCGAAAGTGCAGTGCGACCTGCTCTTTCGATCTGGCACCATGGCCGGACGGCGTTGAAGGGCCTGACAATCCTGAGCCGAGCAGGACAAGAGGCCGACCGCGATCCGCGGCGGCGAAGGTGCGGTGGCACAGCGACTCTCCCCATCGCCCGCACCTCCGGGGCACGACCCCAGGAGGTGAAGGAATGTCCACGACACAACACTCGTCACGACACCCATCCGTCGGCACCGCGTCCCGCGTCCTCGCGCGAGACCTCGCATCCCATCCCGAAGGCGCACGAGCGACCCTCGCCGGTTGGGTCCATCGACGTCGCCTGCTCGCCAGCGTGACGTTCGTCGTGATGCGGGACCGCTCGGGCCTGGTCCAGGTCGTCGCCAAAGACCCCGAGGTCATCGCGAGCCTCGGTGCCCTCCCCGAGGAGACAGTCGTCGAGGTGACCGGTCGCGTGGTGCACAACCCGGCGGCGCCGGGTGGCGCGGAGCTTGTCGAGCCGGTCTTCACGCCGCTTACCGAGCCGGCCCTGCCACCGCCGGCGGAGCTCTGGCGACCCACCTTCGGCGCCGGGCTGCCGACCCGGCTCGACCACGCGGCGGTGACGCTGCGCCACCCGAGGCACCGCGCGGCCTGGGAGATCGCGAGCGCTTCCTTGCGCGGGTTCCGTTCGGCGCTGGTCTCGCTCGAGTTCACCGAGATCGTGACGCCCAAGCTCGTCGGGACCGCGACCGAGTCCGGCGCGAACGTCTTCACCGTCGACTACTTCGGCCAGTTGGCCTATCTCGCACAGTCCCCTCAGCTCTACAAGCAGATGCTCGTCGGGGTCTTCGAGCGGGTCTTCGAGGTCGGGCCGGTCTTCCGCGCAGAGCCGCACGACACCGTCCGCCACCTCGCGCAGTACACCTCGCTCGACGCGGAGCTGGGCTTCATCCGCGACCACCGCGACGTGCTCGCAGTTCTCCGGGCCGCCCTTCTCGGGATGGTGGAGTCGATCAGGACGTATGCCGCTGAGGCCGCTTCGCTCCTCGGCGTCGACCTGCCCCGGGTGCCCGAGGAGTTCCCGGTCATCCACTTCCGTGACGCGCTGGCGACCGTCGGTGCGGACCCGGACGAGCCCGACCTCAGCCCCGCGCACGAGCGTGCGCTCAGCGAGTGGGCACGAGTCGAGTTCGACTCGGACTTCCTTGCGGTGGAGGGCTATCCGATGGCCAAGCGCCCCTTCTACACCCACCCGCAGCCTGGCGACGAGAGGTGGAGCAACAGCTTCGACCTGTTGTTCCGGGGCCTCGAGCTGACGACGGGCGGACAACGGCTGCATCGTCCGAGCGACTACGCCGCCGCACTGGCCAGGAGCGAGACGGACCCCGCCCTGCTTGCGGGGTACCTCGACGCCTTCGCGCACGGGATGCCGCCCCATGGCGGGTTCGCGATCGGGCTCGAGCGCTGGGTGGCCCGGCTCACCGGCGCGGAGAACATCCGCGACGTCACCCTCTTCCCGCGCGACCTGAACCGGCTCGCACCATAGCTCGATGATTATGGTCCGTTTTGGTCGGCGTGTCGGCTTGCGGCGGGTGAGACGCACACTCTGTGGCCTTTCCCTCCTGTCACATCAGCACCTAAGGTTGCTTAGTGCACCCGTGTGATGTTTCGCCGGAGGGGAAGCCGGCGACATACGGGTGTTGGAGAGATCGAGGTTCACATGTCGAATGAGCGCCAGCTCAGCGAGGTGCGGTTCCTGACCGTCGCCGAGGTCGCCTCGATCATGCGCGTGTCGAAGATGACGGTGTATCGACTCGTCCACGGCGGCGAGCTCCCGGCCGTCCGGGTCGGCCGCTCCTTCCGGGTTCCGGAGGACGCCGTGCACAAGTACCTGCAGACGTCATTCATCGACACCGCGTGAGGAGATCGAAAGAGCAGTTTCTGCCCCGCCGCGCTCGAGGTCACCCGAGGACGCAGGGGCAGAAGCTGCTCTTTCGATCAGCGGGTGGCTTTTGAGCTCGCCCCCGGGGACACGCTAGGCTGTGCACTCGGCTCGGCTCGAGGAGTCGACTCTCCCGATTCGCGGGCGGTCGGCGCAAGTCGGCACACTGCACCGTCAACGGATCAAGGACAACCATGGGCTCTGTCATCAAGAAGCGCCGCAAGCGGATGGCGAAGAAGAAGCACCGCAAGCTGCTGCGCAAGACGCGTCACCAGCGTCGTAACAAGAAGTGACCTGACGCGTTCCGCGGGCCTTGGCCCGCACGTCTCGGCCCTCGCCCTCCGGGCGGGGGTCGACTGCTGCCACCACCACCCCTCCCGATGGGAACCCGTCGGTAGGGTGGTGCCGAAGCCCACGCAGTGAACCGAGGGCGCTGGTCGCCCTCTTCTCAGCCGGGACGTGCGGAGACAGGAGGAGTCGTGGCCAAGGTCGTGCTCGTGACCGGCGTGTCCCGCTACCTCGGAGGCCTCTACGCCCGGCGGCTCAGTGCCGAACCGGAGATCGAGCGCATCCTCGGCGTCGACGTCATCCCGCCCCGGCACTTGATCGGGCGAGCGGAGTTCGTCCGGGCCGACATCCGCAACCCGATGATCGGCCGGATCATCCGGCAGGCCGGGGTCGACACCGTCGTGCACATGAACGTCATTGCCACGCCCAAGGACACGGGCGGTCGGGTCACGCAGAAGGAGATCAACGTCATCGGCACGATGCAGCTGCTTGCCGCGTGCCAGAAGTCGGACAGCGTGCAACGGCTCGTCGTGAAGTCGACAGCGGCCGTCTACGGCTCCTCGCCGCGCGACCCGGCGATGTTCGCCGAGGACATGAACGCCAAGTCCACGCCCCGGACCGGCTTCGGCAAGGACTCGATCGAGGTCGAGGGCTACGTCCGGGGTTTCTCGCGCCGGCGTCCGGACGTCGAGATCACCATGCTGCGTCTCGCCAACGTCGTTGGCCCGCAGATCCGCACGGCCATCACCGACTATTTCGCCATGCCCCTCGTCCCCGTCCCAATGGGCTACGACGCCCGCATGCAGTTCATCCATGAACATGACGCCGTGGAAGCGCTCGCCCAGGCGACGACCGGACCGTCCGTGGGCATCGTCAACGTTGCCGGCGACGGATTCGTCACCCTGCTCCAGTGCCTCGCCGTCGTCCGCCGCCCGATCATCCCGGTCCCGATGTCGACCGCCGGAATCGTGGGCAACATCGTCAAGCGGAGCGGGCTGGCGGACTTCTCCCCCGACCAGGTTGCCTTCCTCGCCTTCGGGCGTGGCGTGGACACGACCCGGATGCGCGAGGTCTTCGCCTTCGCCCCGCAGTACACGACCCGCGAGGCGTTCGCGGACTTCGCGGAGCACCTCCGCCCGGTCGTGCCCGGAGTCGGCGACGTCACCGAGGCGGTCAGCGGGGCTGCCGGTGGAGGAGCTGCGACGCTCGCCCGTGTCTTCGAGAGGCTGCACCAGTGACCGAGCGCAACGACCGGCCCGAATCCACAGAGGCCGGCACGAAGAAGGCGAGCGCCAGCAAGACGGCGAGGAAGAAGACCGCCGCGACGAAGTCGAGCACCCCGAAGGCTGGCACCCGGAAGGCCAGTGCCGGCCAGAGCACGGCGCGCAAGGCCAAGGGCGAGAAGGCCGCAGTCCAACCGGTGCCCGCCTCGCGCAACGCCTTCGAGGCCGGTGCGGCCAGGGCCTCCGGGGAGCGTCGGCGGCGTTCCGGCACACCGTTGCTGTCGGCACTCGAGCCGGTCGAGCTCAGTGCTGCCCGTCGCGAGGTGATGCTCGCCAAGCTCGCCATGCCGGAGCAGCCGAAGTCCGGCGTGGACGAGAGCACTGGCGCCGGCAGGGGTGACGTGTCGGGCACGACGACGCCGGACACGCCCAGGCGGAAGCGGCCGCCCCGCAAGGCCATCCGCGAGCGACGGGAGCAACGCGCACGGGAACGTGCCCTGCACCCGGTCCCGTCCTTGCCCGAGCCACTCGAGGCGGTCGCTCCTACGACCGAGCCGGCTGAGCGGCATACGGATCCTCCTGCGGAGCAGCCGGGCGGGGCTGCCGGAATCGCCGCCGGCCTGCAGAGCCGGGCAGAGCGACTCGTCGGCGCCGTGCTCGAGTCAGCGGAGTTCTCGTCCGAGGTGCGACCTGGTCCGGCGGAGCTCGTCGAGCTGGCCGTCAACGTGCTGCGGGCTGCTGCCACGGCAGCCGGGGTGCCGGCCGAGGACGTGGAGCGCCAGGTTGCCGAGACCCTCGCGTATGTGCGCCGCCGGCTGACCGGGGACTACACCGTCGATGAGTTCGGCTTCGACGAGGAGTACACGGTCCACGTCCACCTGCCCCTGCTGCGGCCGTTGTACAAGTCATGGTTCCGGGTGGAGGTCAAGGGGATCGAGAACATCCCGTCCGAGGGCGGGGCCCTTGTCGTGGCCAACCACTCCGGCACCGTGGCGATGGACTCCCTGATGACCCAGGTGGCCGTCCATGACGAGCACCCGAACAAGCGACACCTGCGCATGCTCGGCGCCGACCTCGTCTTCCAGCTGCCCTTCGTCGGCGCGATCGCCCGCCGGTCCGGGACGACGCTTGCCGCCAACACCGACGCCGAGCGGCTGCTCGCGGATGGCCACCTGGTCGGCGTCTGGCCCGAGGGCTTCAAGGGCGTGGGCAAGCCATTCAGTGAGCGCTACAAGCTCCAGCGTTTCGGGCGAGGGGGTTTCGTCTCCGCGGCCCTTCGCGCCGGCGTCCCGATCGTGCCGTGCTCCATCGTCGGGGCCGAGGAGATCTACCCCATGATCGGCAACCTGCCGACCGTCGCCCGGCTCCTCGGCCTCCCCTACGTGCCGATCACGCCGACCTTCCCGTGGCTCGGACCGCTCGGGGCCATCCCGCTGCCGAGCAAGTGGCTCATCGAGTTCGGCGCGCCGATCGACACGACCGCTCTTGGCCGAGATGCCGCCGACGACCCGATGCTCGTCTTCGACCTGACCGACCAGGTCCGCGAGACGATCCAGCAGACCCTCTACAGCCTGCTCATGCAGCGGCGATCGGTCTTCATCTGAGCTTCGGCGCCTCAGCCGTGGGCTCGTCGGCCCCCTGTTTGTGAGCCTGCGGCGGGGGTAGCGTTTCTCGGAAGACGACTCGCCGGGAGGCACCGATGCAGCTCGACTGGCTCAAGCCCCTCACCGGCATCGAGGGCCCGTTCGCGTGCGCGACACTCGACGCCAGCAACCTCGACCCGGTGACGCGGAGCCGTCGACTTGCTGCTTGGGGCTCGGCTCGACGGGAGCTGGAGCGCCGCGGCGCCGATGGCGACACCCTGGCGGTGCTCGAGGAGGCCGTGACGGATCCGACGGGGGCCGGTGAGCGCACCCGGGTCGTCTGCGCGAGCCATGGCCACCTCGTCCTGGACGTCGGCATGGACGGACGGCCGCGCCATGAGTCGTCGTCCTTCGGGCCGGTCCCGCGGTTGATGGAGGTCGTGCGCGGACTCGACGGCAAGGAGACCCACGCCGTGGTTCGTCTCGATCGAGAGGGCGCCGACATCAAGGTCATCGACCCCAGCGGCGCGATCGTCACGGCCACCGACGTCACCGGCGAGCACGACGAGCTGCGCAAGGTCGGCGTCGGGGGTGCCTCCCAGCGCCGGTTCCAGGCACGCGCCGAGGACTCCTGGAAGCACAACGCCAATCAGATCGCCGCCGAGCTCGACCGTCTCGTTCGGCGCCTCCGGCTCGGCGTGGTCTTCCTCGAGGGCGAGGAGCACATGGCGTCCTACCTGCTCGAACAGGCCTCCGGGCCCACGGCAGAGCTGCTCGTCAGGCTCGACACCGGTGGCAGAGCGGCCGGCACCTCGGAGACGGCGGAGGTGACCGCGCGGGATGCGGCGCTGGGTCGGCGGCGCGCCGCGCGCGACGCTCGCCTCCTCGAGCGGTTCGGCGACGCGAAGGGCGCCGGCTCGACGGTGGAGGGCTGGGATGCGGTGATCGAGGCGGTCGCCAAGGCACAGGTCGCCCACGTCCTGCTCCATTCCGACGTCTGGGACGGTGAGTCGGAAGCGCCGGCCACTCAGGAGGCGGCCATCGAGGACCGCGACCCCAACGCGCTCATCTGGTCGCTGGCTCCGGTAGGTGCCGAGATCTCACTCGTCGCCCAGCCCTTCGAGGCCAAGGATGGCGTCGCAGCCATCCTCCGGTGGAACGACGCGTCGACGCCGGAGTGAGACGGACGCGGGGACATCCGGCACGGACGGCCGAGTCCTAGCATGGGTCCATGCCCGAGCCTGAATCGCGCGTCACTCTCATCGGTCGCCCCGGATGTCACCTCTGTGATGAGGCGCGGGCGGTCATCGACCGGGTCACCGCCGAGCTCGGCGTCTCGTGGGAGGAGCGCTCCATCGACGACGATGCCGAGCTGCGCGCGAAGTACGCCGAGCAGATCCCGGTAACTCTGGTCGACGGCCGGCGCCACGACTTCTGGCGGGTGGATGAGGCACGGTTGCGTTCGGCCCTGATGTGACGGCTGGTGACCGGGCGGGCCGGATCACAGGACTGATCGCAGGACTGTCCACGTGGTGGTGACATTCGCCGCTCACTTTGTGCAAGGGTTCACAAACGTCTAGCCTGACGGGGTACCCACGCGCTCCGCGTTCGTGGTCTCTTGGCGTTCCCGGGAGGCCAGTTCGCCTCAGACGAGAGGAGCCGGTGACCCAGCGTGTCGGCCGACCCCACCTTGCGTCGCGAGATCCCCGACGCAACCGTCGCGCGGCTCCCCGAGTACCTGCGAACCCTCTCGCGCCTCGCCGAGGAGGGCGTCCTGTCAGTGTCGTCCGAGGAGCTCGCGGCAGCCGTGGGCGTCCGCTCGGCGCAGCTGCGCAAGGACCTGAGCCACCTGGGCTCGTACGGCGTCCGCGGAGTCGGCTACGAGGTCGAGACGCTGGCCCTCGAGATCTCCCGGGCGCTCGGCCTCACGGAGGACTGGCCCGTCGCGATCGTCGGGATGGGTAACCTCGGTCACGCGCTCGCCTCCTACTCGGGCTTCGTCACCAAGGGCTTCCGCATCGTCGCGCTCTTCGACGACGACCCGGCACTGCGGGGCGAGGTGGTCCAGGGGATCGAGATCCAGCCGTTCGGCCACCTGCCGCGACGCTATGCCGCGGACCCCATCGCCATCGGAGTCATCGCCACCCCTGCGGTCGCCGCCCAGACCGTGTGCGATGCGCTCGTGGACGTCGGCGTCAGGTCCATCCTCAACTTCGCGCCCGCCGTGCTCTCCGTGCCCGACGGTGTCGACGTCCGCCGCGTCGATCTCTCCACCGAGCTGCAGATTCTTGCCTTCCATGCCCAGCAGAAGGCGCTGGCCCAGGGCGCCCTTGCCCCGCTCGACTCGCTCGACTCACTCGATGCCCAGGGCTTGGCCAGCGCAACGGGCTCCGGACCGGTGGTGACGACGTGAGCCTTCTCGTCATCGGACTGTCCCACCACACGGCGCCGCTCGCGCTGCTGGAGTCCCTCTCCGAGTCACCCGCCCGGGTCGCTGACATCGCGACCGCGGTCCTCGCGTCCGCGACCGCGTCCGAGGCCGTCGTCCTCGCGACGTGCAACCGGCTCGAGGTCTACGCCGAAGTGCCGGCCTTCCACCCGGCTGTGGCCGCAGTCGGTGAAGCACTCGCCATCGCCGCCGGGACGAGGCGGGAGGGCCTGCCGACGTCGTCCGCTGTGCCTCCGAGCGACCCCGTCGAGGAGCTCGCCACCCGGGCGGAGGGCATCGCCGACCATCTCTACGTCCGCTATGACGACGGCGCGGTGGCCCACGCCTTCACGGTGGCCTGCGGCCTGGACTCGATGGCCGTGGGGGAGTCGCAGATCCTCGGCCAGATGCGAGATGCCCTCGCCGCGGCACAACGGGCCGGTCGCGCAGGGGAGTCGCTCAACTCCCTCTTCCAGCATGCCCTTCGGGTGGGGAAGCGCGCCCATTCCGAGACCGACATCGACCGGCACAGTGTCTCGCTCGTCCAGATCGGCCTCGAGGAGGCCGCAAGCGTCCTGGGTGACCTGCGCGGCCGGCGCGCCGCCGTGGTGGGTGCGGGGGCCATGAGTGGGCTCGCCGTGGCCACCGCCGCACGCAGTGGCATCGCCGACCTCACGGTCATCAACCGGACGCCGGTGCGGGCCGAGCGCCTGGCCGCATCCGTTGGCGGGACGCCTCGGCCCTGGTCCGACCTCGCTGAGGTCCTGGCCGAGAGCGACCTCGTCATCACGTGCACTGGCGCGGTGGGCCAGGTCATCACGGAGGACCGACTGGTCCGGAGCGTCGCCGCACGCCGAGGCGTGCCGCAGGTCATCATCGACCTGGCACTCCCTCGGGACGTCGCGCCGGTCGAGACGTGGACCCAGCCGCTCCCGAGTGTCACGCTCATCGACCTCGAGGAGCTCGGCCGACGTCTCGAGGGGCGGACCGACCTGCTGCAGGTGGACCTCGTCAGCGATCTCGTCACTGCCGAGGTGGCCGACTACCTGACTCGCCGGCTCCAGAAGTCCGTCGCTCCCACCGTCGCCGCCCTGCGCGCCCGCGCCGCCTCCCTCGTCTCGACCGAGCTGGACCGGCTCCACCAGCGCCTTCCCGAGCTCGACGAGGCGACCCGTGCCGAAGTCGGACTCGCGGTGCACCGCATCGTCGAGAAGCTGCTCCACACGCCGACGACCCGGGTCAAGGAGTTCGCCGTCGAGGGAGCCGGGCCCGACTACGCCGCCGCACTCCGCGAGCTGTTCGACCTCGAGCCGAAGGACGTGGCCAACGTCTCGTCCCCGCCCAAGCGAGGTGCCCCATGACCGCCCTGCGCCTCGGCACCCGACGCTCGGCGCTCGCCACGACGCAGTCCCGCTGGGTCGCCGACCGGCTGCGGGCAGCCGGCCACGAGGTCGAGCTCGTCGAGATCACGACCGAGGGCGACGTCTCCGGCGAGTTGCTGACGGCCATCGGCGGCACGGGCGTGTTCGCCGCGGCCATCCGCAAGGCTCTCAAGGACGATCGCGTCGATCTCGCCGTCCACTCGCTCAAGGACCTCCCCACCACTCCTGAGCCGGGACTCGTCATCGCCGCCGTGCCCGTGCGCGAAGACAGCCGGGACGTCCTGGTGGCTCGCGATGGCCTCACCCTCGGGGAGCTACCAGCCGGATCGACCGTGGGCACCGGCTCGCCCAGGCGGACGGCACAGCTCGCGACGCTGGGCCTCGGACTCGACATCCGCCCCATTCGCGGGAACGTCGACACGCGACTTCGGTTCGTCGCCAGCGGAGAGCTTGACGCGGTCGTCCTGGCGCGCGCGGGCCTGGCTCGACTCGGCCGGCTCGGCGTCGTCACCGAGGTGCTCGACCCGATCCAAGTCCTGCCAGCGCCCGGTCAGGGGGCGCTCGCGGTCGAGTGCCGTGCCGACCGGACCGACGTGCAGGACGCCGTCAGGATCCTCGAGGACGCCGACACGAGGATCTGTGTCACCGCCGAGCGTGCGCTGCTCGCGGCCCTGGAGGCAGGCTGCACGGCGCCGGTCGGTGCCCTCGCCGAGGTCGTCGAAGGCGACGAGGGACCGGAGTTGTCCCTCCGTGCCTTCGCCGGAAGCGAGGACGGACGAATCGACTTGCGTCGGTCGCTCACCGGTAGGTATGACAACCCTGAGGTGATCGGCCGACAACTCGCCCAGATCCTGCTCGAGGACGGCGCCGCCGACCTCGGCCAGCCCTCCACTCCCGCACAACGACCCCCGGAGCCAGTTTCGTGACTCGCACACGCCAGCCGTCAGAGCCGACGGTGCCGACCCCCACGGTCCCGACGACCCCCTCACGGGTCGCCTTCGTCGGGTCCGGCCCCGGCGACCCGGGGCTGCTCACCCTGCGGGCACGCGACCTGCTTGCCGCCGCCGACGTCGTGGTGCTCGACCGCCTCATGCGTGAGGAGGCCGTGCTGCGCTACGCCGGCGAGCACGTGCAGATCGTGGACGCCGCGCACGGTGAGAACGGTCAGGAGCTGACCCACGCCGTGCGCGCCAAGCTCGTCGTCCGGGCTGCGAAGTCCGTCCGTTCGGGTGGCCTCGTCGTGCGCCTCATGGACGGCGACCCGGCGACCTTCAACGGTCTCGTCGAGGAGGTCCGTGCCTGCCGCAAGGCCGGCATCAGCTTCGACGTCGTTCCCGGGGTGTCGGCTGCGAGCGCCGTGGCGACCTACGCCGGCGTCCCGCTCACGTCGAAGGCCACTCCTGCGATCCATGTGCTCAACGCCGACCAGTCGGGGCTCGACCTGGCCCGGTACGGCACGAACGACGACACCGTGGTCATCCTCGGCTCGATGTCGTCGATCGGCGCGGCGCTGGACGGCTTGCTCGAGTGTGGACGTCCGTCCGAGGCTCAGGTCGTGCTCGTCGAACGGGGCACCACCGTCCGTCAGTCCTCGTGGACGACGACCCTGGCCGACGCGGAGACCGCGCTGTCGCGCGCCACGGGCGAGGTGTCCGCAGCGGTGGTGTCACCCAACGTCGCGCTTCGCGAGGAGTTCGCCTGGTTCGAGACCAAGCCGCTGTTCGGCTGGAAGGTCCTCGTCCCCCGCACCCAGGCCCAGGCGGGACCCACGATCGAGCGGCTCGCTGCCTACGGCGCCGTCGCCGACGTCGTGCCGACCATCTCCGTCGAGCCGCCTCGCACCCCGCAACAGATGGAGAAGGCCGTCCGGGGACTCGTCACGGGTCGCTACGAATGGATCGGCTTCACCTCGACCAACGCCGTTCGCGCGGTCCGGGAGCGCTTCGAGGAGCTCGGGCTCGACGCCCGGGCCTTCGCCGGCCTCAAGGTGGCGGCCGTTGGTGGCGTCACCGCCGACGCGCTGCGCGACTGGGGCATCAACCCCGACCTCGTGCCGGTCGGGGAGCACTCCGCAGCGGGACTGCTCGAGGTGTGGCCAGAGTTCGACGAGGTCCTCGACCCGATCAACCGCGTCCTGCTGCCCCGTGCCGACATCGCCACCGACACGCTCGTGGCCGGCCTGCGTGACATGGGCTGGGAGGTCGACGACGTGACGGCCTACCGGACCGTCCGCGCAGCGCCTCCCGCGCAGCACGTGCGGGATGCGATCAAGGGCGGCGACTACGACGCGGTCGTCTTCACGTCGAGCTCGACGGTGCGCAACCTCGTGGGGATCGCAGGCAAGCCACACGCAGCGACCGTCATCGCCTGCATCGGCCCCGCCACCGCCCAGACCGCCCAGGAGCACGGCCTACGCGTCGACGTGCTGGCACCGGAGGCCTCGGCGGTCAGCCTCGTCGATGCCCTGGCCGGCCACGGCGTCGGTCTTGCGGTCGCGGCCGCCGAGGCGG
>NZ_DATCWX010000112.1:0-24355 GCF_036566125.1 Intrasporangium sp. | reverse complement strand
GCGCGGCTCTGTGGGCGGCCGCCGAGCCGGGCTCCCAGATCGCCGCCGTCGTCTCGCGCGGCGGGCGTCCCGATCTCGCGGCCAAGAGGTTGGCGACCGTGCAGGCCCCGACCCTGCTCATCGTCGGCAGCCGCGACCATGTCGTCATCGACCTCAACCGCACGGCACAGAGCCTGATGACGGGGTGCGACACCCAGCTCGTGCTCGTCGAGGGAGCCACCCACCTGTTCGAGGAGCCGGGCACGCTCGCCGAGGCTGCCAGCCACGCGCGGAACTGGTTCGTCCGGCACCTGCCGAGCCCAGCGGCATACGGCCACAATGAAGTTGACCCTCACGCGACGTGAGGCGCCAGCCTTGTTCCCATGAGCGTCAGGACGCATGAGATGACCACCTGGACAGTGGGGCAGGTAGCCGACCTCTTCGGCGTGACGGTGCGGACGCTGCACCACTACGACGAGATCGGCCTGCTCAGCCCCAGCGAGCGCTCGCGGGCGGGCTACCGGCTCTACACCGACGCGGACCTCCTGCGGCTGCAGCAGGTCGTCGTCTACCGGCGCCTCGAGCTGCCGCTCGAGGAGATCGCCTCCCTGCTCGACGGCGGGGACGACCCGGTGACGCACCTGCGTCGCCAACGGGAAGCGGTCCTGACCCGGCTCGACGAGCTGAAGGAACTCGTCGGAGCCATCGACCGAGCATTGGAGAGAGAGATGAGTGACGAGCCCGCCACGCCAGAGGAGCTCAAGGAGCTGTTCGGTGAGGGCTTCAGGGACGAGTACCAGGCCGAGGCCAAGGAGCGCTGGGGCGAGACCGACGCCTGGCAGCAGTCGGCGAAGCGGACCAAGCGCTACACCAAGGCCGACTGGGCCGAGGTGAAGGCGGAGATGGACGAGACGCACGCCGCGTTCATCCGCGCCAAGCAGGCCGGTGAGCCCGCGACGAGCGAGGCCGCGATGGATGCCGCCGAGGCGCACCGGCTGCACATCCATCGGCGGTTCTACGACCTCGACCACGAGTTCCACCGCGGACTCGCGGACCTGTACATCGCCGATCCGCGGTTCACGAAGACGTACGAGGACCTCGAGGAGGGGCTCGCGCAGTACGTCCGGGACGCGATCCACGCCAACGCCGATCGCCACACTGCCTCCGGCTCCTGACCGGTTCGAGGTATTCGGTTCGAGGTATCCGGTCGCTCCCCGGAGCGACCGGATACCTCCAACCGGAGCGGGTGGCCCGCTTGAGGAAAACGGGAGGCGCGCCGTCGGCGGTGATCGGTAGCGTTTTGTGATTGTGACGATCACCGAGCTGGCGTTCGAAGAGAACCGGGACACGAGGCAGGACGACTCTCTCCGGGATGCCGTGTTGCCGGCAGGTCGCGTCCCTGTCGACTGGCGCCGGGTCCGTCGTCCGCTCACGCTGGTGTGCTTCACGCTGTCCCTGCTGGGGGCCGTTGCGGCATCCCTCGGGTCGATGGTCGCCGGCCGGCTCGCCGAGCACGCCACGTCGACGCTGGTCGCGCTGCTGGCGCTGTGCGTCGTCGGCGGCGCGCTCATCGACACCGCCGCAAAGGTGATCTGGGCGGCGGTGTGCGACCGGGCCGAGGGCCGGCTGCGCGCCGACCTGCTCGACGCCGCCATGGCCCAGCCGCTGTCCGAGCTGTCCGAGCAGGCCGTGGGCGAGGTGCTCGACCGCATCGACGACGACACCTGGGAGGTCGGCCAACTGATGCGCTGGGGCGTGTGGCAGGCCGTGCGCACCATGCTCGCCTCGGGCCCGCTCTGGGTGGTCGCGAGCGTGGCCTGGTGGCCCGCCGCCTTCCTCTTCCCGCTGACGGGATTCGCCGCCTACTGGGTGGTCCGCCGGCTGCTGCCCCAGGTCGCCGACCGCAAGGTGGTCGAGGAAGCGGCCTGGACCGACCACGCAGCCTCCACCGAGGAGGGGGTCGCCGCCCGTGACGACCTGCGCACGGCACTCGGCCAGGCCCACGTGCTGCGCCGCAACGCCCGGATGGCCGCGCGGGTGCATGCGGCTCTCGACAAGGTTCTTCAGGTCGAGGTCCGGATCACCCGGCGCAGCGGCGGACTGCTCCACGGCGCGCTGGCCGCCGTCGCGCTCGTCGGCACCGCGCTCGTGCTCGCCGACGACCTGTCGACCGCCCAGCTGGTCACCCTCTTCCTGGTCACGACGATGTTCGTCGGCGGCGTCGACATGCTGGCGCGTCACCTGCCCGACCTGCAGGAGGGCTTCGGCGCGGTCCTGCGGCTGCGAGCCATGCTCGCCTCTCCGGCAGAGCCGACCGGCGGGCTGCCGCTGCGCGACGGACCGCTCGACGTGGAGTTCCGCGGGCTCGAGTTCAGCTATGGCACCGGCACGTTCGCGCTGCGTGACATCAACCTCGTCGTCCCGGCGGGTCACACCTGCGCGCTGGTCGGACGCACCGGCTCCGGCAAGTCCACGCTCGCCGCTCTGCTGTCGCGGGCGGTGGAGCCGCCACGCGGCACGGTGCTGCTCGGAGGCACCGACGTGCGCGACCTCGACCTCCAGGGGCTGCGGGCCGCGGTCGGCGTCGTGACCCAGCGCACCGAGGTGCTCGCTGGCACCCTTGCGGAGAACCTGGCGCTCTTCGGTGACGTGCCCCGTGCCCGGGTCGAGGCCGCGGTCGCCGAGCTGGGCCTGACGGAGTGGGTGGCCGGGCTGCCCCACGGCCTGGACACGATGCTCGGCCCGGGAGGCACGACGCTCTCGGCGGGCGAGGAGCAGCTCGTGGCGTTCGCCCGTCTGCTCGTGCGTGACGTGCGCGTCGTCGTGCTCGACGAGGCCACGGCCCGCATGGACCCGGTCACCGAGGCGCGAGTGGTCCGGGCCGCGGACCGCCTGATCTCGGGACGCACGGGCATCCTCGTCGCCCACCGTCTGTCGACGACCGAGCGGGCCGAGCAGGTGGCCGTCCTCGAGTCGGGTCGCGTCGTCCAGCAGGGCCCGCGTCATCGGCTCGCTTCGGGGGAAGGGCCGTTCCGTCGGCTGCTCGAGGCGGCCGCCCACGAGGTGGCCGTGGAGGAGCACCACCATGAGGACGCCGCGATCGGCTCGGTGCGTCGCAGCACGACCCCGCCGCCACCTCCGGTCCTGGCAGCGACTCCCAGTCTGGCTCGGCAGGTGCTCCACACCGTGCGCATCCACCCGCAGTGGGGCCTGCTGGGCGCATCCCTGTTCCTCCTCGCATCACTGACCGGCGCGTTCGGTGCGGTCACCGGCTGGGTCTGGGGCCTCGTCGTCACCGACCTGCAGGCCGGGCAGAACCCGGCTTGGCTCGCCGCGGCCCTCGTCGTGTCCCTCCTCGCGGGTCCGTTCGCACTGGCGCTGGCGTTCCGGACCTATCCCCACTGGTGGGTGGAGGTCCGGCTTCGGGTGCGTGCCGCAGTGCTCGCCGGCCAGACGGCCCAGCGTCGACTGGTGCGCACCCCGCCCGGCGAGGTGGTCGCGCGCACCATGGATGCCGACCGGCTGGTCCGCTACACCGACCGTTGGGTCGACTTCGTCAACGGCCTCGTCATCGCCTCGATGACCGCACTGATCGCGGGCACGTGGCTCGCAGGCGCGGTCCTGCTCGTGGTGATGGTCACCTCGGCGCTGGCGTCGACCCTTGGTCGACCGGTGGCGGGACGTTCGGCAGCGGCCGCCTCGACGGCGCGAGCCAACTTCGGCCGATCGCTGGTGTCGGCACTCGAGTCCATCCGCACGGTCAAGCTTGCTGCTGCCACCCCACAGGTGCATGAGCACCTGCGTCAGGTCGACGGAGGCCGGGTCGACGCCGCGGTGCGCGAGCACCGGGTCCAGACCCTGCTCGACGGGGTGCCGATCGTCATGGTCCAGTGCGGCGTCGTGGCCGCCTGGGCGGGCTTCCTCCACGGGACGTGGTCGCTGGCCATCGCACTGCTGGTCGCCAACGCGGTGAGCGGCTTCGACTGGTTCGGCCGCGTCGCCGGCTCGGTCGTGACCGAGGCGCCGGGCGTGCGGTCCTGGCTGAACGCGACGAGTGAGCTCGCCGGGGGCGGCGACCTGATGGACCTGCCGCCGGGCATGGACCTGGTCCACGGGACTGCCGACGAGCCCCAGCCGGGGCCGCGCGAGCCGTTGCGGACCCTGCGCCTGAAGGATCTGACCGCGATCCACGACGACGGCACCATCGGAGTGCAGGACGTCGACCTCACCGTCGAGGCCGGCGAGCTGGTGCTCCTGCTGGGCCAGGTCGGCTCGGGCAAGTCCAGCCTGCTCTCGTCGCTGGCCGGGCTCACCTCCCGCACCGGTCAGGTGGTCTGGAACGGCCGCTTGCTGGCCGACCCGGAACTCGAGCTGCGGCCCGGCCGCGTGTCCTACATCGCGCAGGTGCCGAGGGTCCTGTCGGGTACCTTCACCGGCAACATCGCCCTCGACCACGCCGACCGGGCGGTCGCGCCGGCACTCGCGACCGCTCGGATGGAGCGCGACGTCACCGAGGCCGGCGGACCGAATGCCCTCGTCGGCCACCGCGGGGTCCGACTCTCCGGTGGGCAGGTGCAGCGGCTGGCGCTGGCCCGGGCCCTCGCCTGCGAGGCCGACCTGCTGCTGGCCGACGACGTGTCCTCGGCGCTCGATGCCGCCACCGAGATCGAGCTCTGGGAGGCACTGCGCTCTGGCGGGGCCACCGTCATCGGCGCCACGAGCAAGGCGGCAGCACTGGCGCAGGCCGATCGAGTCGTCGTCCTCGACGGGGGTCGGGTTGTCGAGACCGCTCCGTGGCGCGAGCTCTCCGAGAGGTGGGGCCACCTCGCCGGGTGATCCCCTCGGCCGCTGCATTCGGTTCGAGGTATTCCGTTCGAGGTATGCGGCGACGACCAGGAGGTGACGCATACCTCGAACGAGATCGGCGTCTCGTGGCGATACTGGATGAGATGGAGGATTATCCGTTCGACCTCGGCACGTGGACGCGTGAGGTCACGTCGACCTCCGATACGGCGCGGGAATGGGTGCGACGCGGCCTCGTCTGGGCGTACGCGTTCAACCACGAGGAGGCCGTTGCCTGCTATGAGCGCGCGCTCGTGCACGACCCCGAGTGCACCCTCGCGCATTGGGGAATCGCCCATGCCCTCGCGCCCAACTACAACAAGCCATGGGAGTTCTACGCGCCCGAGGAGGTCACGGCGACGGTGACGAGGGCGTATGCCGCTCAGGTCGCTGCGCGGGGACGTACCGCAGGTGCCAGTTCCGTTGAGCGCGACCTGGCCGAGGCGATGTCTGTGCGATTCCCGGAAGGGGAGGCACCGCCGGATCCGGCTGTCTGGGAGACGTCGTATGCCGAAGCGATGGAGCGGGCCCATGCACGGCACCCGAACGACCTCGATGTCATCGCCCTCTACGCGGAGTCCCTCATGAACCTCACGGCGTGGCAGCTGTGGGACCAGCGGACCGGTCAGCCTGCGCCGGGATCGCAGGCAGTGCGCGCCAAGGAGATCCTCGACCGGGCCCTCTCGACGCACGAGGGACGGACGCACCCCGGCGTCCTGCACTTCTACGTTCACCTCATGGAGATGTCCGCTCGACCGGAGGAGGCGCTCTGGGTCGGCGACCTGCTGCGTGAGCTCGTTCCGGACGCCGGGCATCTTCGCCACATGCCGACGCATCTCGACGTGCTCTGTGGTGACTATCGACGTGTGGTCTCGTCGAATCGCGCGGCCGTGCAGGCGGACTCGAAATTCCTGACGCACCGGGGTCCGCTCAATTTCTACACGCTCTACCGGGCGCACAATCTGCACTTCCTCGTTTACGGGGCGATGTTCCTCGGGCAGGAGCAGGCGGCACTCGATGCCGTGGCCCAGCTCGAACGGGCCATCCCGGAGGAGCTCCTGCGGGTCGAGGTGCCGCCGATGGCCGACTGGCTCGAGGGCTTCGTACCGCTGCGGGTGCACGTGCTCATCCGCTTCGGCCGCTGGGACGAGCTGGCGGCCTTGCCGCTGCCGGTGGACCGCGAGCTCTACGCGACGACGGCCGCGATGACCCACTACGGCCGTGGTGTGGCCCTGGCGGCGACCGGCCAGGTCGCTGAGGCGGAACTGGAGCGCGAGCGCTTCCGGGAGGCGCTGGCCCGGGTGCCGGAACAACGCACCCTCTTCAACAACACCTGTCGCGACATCCTCGCCGTCGCCGCGTCGATGCTCGACGGTGAGCTGGAGTACCGTCGGGGCCGGGTCGAGGAAGCCTTCGCCCACCTGCGTCGGTCCGTCGAGCTCGACGACGGTCTGCCCTATGACGAGCCGTGGGGCTGGATGCAGCCGGCTCGCCACGCGCTCGGCGCCCTGCTCCTCGAGCAGGGTCAGGTCGAGGAGGCCGAGGCGGTCTACCGGGCCGATCTCGGGCTCGACCCGACACTGCCGCGGGCCTGCCAGCATCCCGCCAACGTGTGGTCGCTGCACGGCTATCACGAATGCCTGGTTCTGCTCGGCAAAACCGAGGTGGCGGGCATCGTCGAGCAGCAGCTGCGCCTCGCCCAGGCGCAGGCCGACGTGCCGATCCGCGCCTCGTGCCTGTGTCGTCTGGAGGCGTCCGGTGTGGGACAGTTCCCGGAGCCACCCAAAGGGGCCCGCTCACTGTTGGGCTAGGACGGGCCACTCCTCGAAGGATGAGACGCGCGGGGCCGCAGCCGCATGGGGTCGTAGCCTTGGGACATGCGAGTTGGAGTCTTTGGAGCGACGGGTCAGGTCGGTGGGGTCATGCGCACCCTCCTCGAGGAGCGTGACTTCCCGGTCGACGAGGTGCGGTTCTTCGCGTCAGCGCGATCCGCCGGCACGAGGATCCCCTTCAAGGGCACGGAGATCGAGGTCGAGGACTCGGCGACGGCGGACTTCTCCGGCATCGACATCGCTCTCTTCAGCAACGGCGGCGCGACGTCGCGTGAGCTCGCGCCGAAGGTGGCTGCAGCCGGGGCGACGGTCATCGACAACTCGAGCGCGTGGCGCAAGGACCCCGAGGTCCCGCTCGTCGTCTCCGAGGTCAATGCCGACGACCTCGACACCATCCCCAAGGGCATCGTCGCCAACCCCAACTGCACGACCATGGCTGCGATGCCGGTCCTGGGGCCGCTGCACGAGAAGGCCGGACTCGTGCGGCTGCACGTGTCGAGCTACCAGGCCGTGAGCGGCTCTGGTGTCAAGGGCGTGCAGGAGCTCGACCGCCAGCTGCGCGGTGGCTACCTGGCGGGCGACCCGACTGTGCTTGCCATCGACGGCCGCGCGATCGACGTGCCGGAAGCAGAGATCTATGCGGTGCCCGTCGGCTTCAACGTCGTACCGCTCGCGGGGTCGATCGTCGACGACGGCTCGCTCGAGACGGACGAGGAGCAGAAGCTGCGGAACGAGTCGCGCAGGATCCTCCATGCCCCCGAGCTGCTCGTGAGCGGGACCTGCGTGCGCGTGCCGGTCTTCTCGGGGCACAGCCTCGCGATCCACGCCGAGTTCGCCGAGGACATCACGCCGGACGAGGCGCTCGACCTGCTCAAGAACGCGCCCGGCGTCGTCGTCACCGACGTGCCGAACCCACTCGAGGCCGCCGGTCGCGACGAGGTCTTCGTCGGGCGGGTCCGCGCCGACCAGGCCGCCCCCGAGGGCAAGGGCCTGGTGCTCTTCGTCGTCGGTGACAACCTCCGCAAGGGTGCCGCCCTCAACGCCGTGCAGATCGCCGAGGCGCTGGTCAAGCGCCGCTGATCCGGGACCTGTACCGACTGGTGCCGCATGGCGCTGAGCCGGCTTCCGCTCACACGGTCACTGGTTGAGGTCGCGGGGGACCCGCAGCTGGAGGGCCATCGCCTCGAGGGCGAGCAGCGGTGGGACGTTGGCGTTGATGCGGTCTCGTGCCTCGGTGATGGCGTCAAGGGCGCCGAGGAGCTGCTCGGCGGTGAAGACGCTGGCGAGGGACCGGACCTTGTCCATGGCATCGGGGTTGACGAGCTCGACGTTCGACCCGAGGCGCAGCACCATCGCGTCACGGTAGACGGACATCAGGTCGATGAGCGACCGGTCGATCATGTCGCGTGCGTGCCGGGTGGCCCGGGTCTTCTGCTCCTTCTCGAGTGCGGCGACCTGGGCCCGGATGTGGGGGGGCTGGGTGCGTGCAGTCGGGTCGGCACCCAGTGTCTCGAGCAGACGAGTCCGCTCTGCGGCGTCGCGCTCCGCGGTGCTCGCGGCTGACTCCTCGCCGGCGATCTGCGCCAGGTCGGTGGCGGCGTCGATGGCGTCGCCGACCCCGACGATCTTCGTCGCCATGGCGATGACGTCCCGCCGGCGGATCCGGGCACCTTCGTCCCTGGCCAGCCGCCGGGCCAGCCCGATGTGGGACTGCGCCGCGCGTGCTGCGTGCAGGGCCATGGGGGGGTCGACCCCATCGCGCCGCTCGAGGAGCTCGGCGACCGCATGCACCGGTGGCGTCCGCAGTCGGACATGCCTCGAACGGGAGCGGATCGTGATGATGACGTCCTCGAGGCTGGGCGCGCAGAGCATCCAGACCGTGCGGGGGGTCGGCTCCTCGAGGGCCTTGAGGAGGGCATCGGCCGCCCGCTCGGTGAGCCGGTCGGCGTCCTCGATGATGATGACGCGCCAACGGCCGACCGATGGCCGCAGCGCGGACTCCTGGACCAGGTCGCGCGTGTCACGGACCTGGATCGACAGGCCCTCGGTCGCGACGACGTTGACGTCCGCGTGGGAGCCATCGAGCGCGGTGCGGCACTCACGGCAGTCGCCGCACCCACCCTGCGGACACTGCAGGGCGGCCGCGAACGCCCTGGCGGCATTGGATCGGCCCGATCCCGGCGGCCCGGTGAACAGCCAGGCGTGGGTCATCGCACCCTCGACGCTCACGGCGCGCGAGAGCACCTCGACCGTGGGCTCCTGGCCGACGAGGTCTCGCCAGACGGTCATCGACGCTCCTCCAGGACTTCCTCGAGCCGCGCGAGCACCCGCGCCCGGATCTCCTCGGGCGGCAGGCTGGCATCGACGACGACATAGCGGTCCGGATCACGAGCCGCGAGGTCGAGGAAACCTCGCCGCACCGCGTGGTGGAAGTCGTCGGTCTCCGACTCGAGCCGGTCCTGCACGTCGCCGCGACGGGCGCGCCCGACCTCGGGACTCACGTCGAGGACGACGGTGAGGTCGGGGAGCAGCCCTCCCACGGCCCAGTGCTGCAGCTGCCTGATCTCCTCGCCCCCGAGCTCTCGCCCTGCACCCTGGTAGGCGATCGAGCTGTCGGTGTAGCGGTCGGTGATGACGACCCGGCCTGCGGACAGGGCCGGCCGGATGAGCTCGTCGACGTGGTGTGCCTTGTCTGCGGCGAAGAGCAGGGCCTCGGCCCGGGGCGACACGTGGTCGCCATGGAGGACGAGCTCGCGGATCTGCGCGCCGAGGGTGGTGCCGCCCGGCTGCCGCGTCACGAGAACGTCCCGCCCGTCCCGGTCGAGGAACTCGGCCAGCAGGCGCACCTGCGTCGACTTGCCCGCTCCGTCCCCGCCCTCGAAGCAGACGAAGAGCCCCGGAGCCGTGCTCACGCGACCCGCGTCCAGGTGGGGCGGGGCGTCAGGGGTCTGGCTCACGGGGGGAGCCTATGCGACGGGAGCGACAGCGGGAGGGAACGGATCCCGGGGAGCGAGCCCAGCGGCATACGAACTCGGGAGTACTCAGGCTGGCAGGTTACGGTTTCCGCCATGACGTCTCGCCACGACGCCCGCCCGCGGGCCCGGAGCACAGCCCTGCGCCTCGCAGCCGCCGCGCTCGCGCTCGCGACGGTTGCGGCGTGCACGACGCCGGAGCCCGAGCGCGTCCCGGTGACGGGCCCGGCCGGGGCCACCACCCAGCCCCCGGCGGCGGCACTGGCGGGCTACTACGACCAGCAGCTCGACTGGACCCGATGTGGGGGGTTCGAGTGTGCGGACCTGCGCGTGCCGATCGACTACGACAACCCGTCCGGCGGCGACATCCGCCTCAAGGTGCTCAAGGTGCGAGCGGCCAACTCGGGCAAGAGGATCGGCTCGCTCGTCGTCAATCCCGGCGGCCCGGGCGGGTCCGGCGTGCAGTACGCCAAGTCGGCCGACTTCATCGTCGGGCGCGCTGTGCGCTCGTCCTTCGACATCGTCGGCTTCGACCCGCGGGGAGTCGGGGAGTCGGCGCCGATCGACTGCCTGAGCGACGGCGCCCTGGACGACTTCCTCGGGACGGACCCCACCCCGGACAACCGCGCGGAGGAGCAGGACCTCGTCGCAGCAGCCCGCACCATGGCGTCGGGCTGCGAGGCGAACAATCGTGAGCTGCTCGCCCATGTGTCGACCGAGGACGCCGCCAAGGACATGGACGTCCTGCGGGCGGCCCTCGGTGAGAGCCAGCTCAACTATCTCGGCAAGTCCTACGGCACCTTCCTCGGCTCGACCTACGCAGGCATGTTCCCCGAGCGGGTCGGGCGGTTCGTCCTCGACGGTGTCGTCCCGCCCGACCTGACGAGCGCGCAGCTGGCCGAGGGCCAGGCCAAGGGGTTCGAGCTGGCCACCCGCGCCTACGTCGCGGACTGCGTGCATGAGGGCGACTGCCCGCTCGGTGGGTCGGTCGACGAGGGCATGGGGTGGATCCGCGCCTTCCTCAAGGGACTCGACGCCAACCCGATCCGGAGCGGCGACCCGGCGGAGCCGAAGCTCACGGAGGCGTGGGCCTCGCTCGGGATCGCCGCCGCGATGTACGACCAGGGCTCGTGGGGCATCCTCACCGACGCGTTGCGTCAGGCGCACGCGGGCAACGGCGCCTCCCTCATGGGACTGGCGAACACCTACGCGGACCGGGTCCCGGGTGGTGGATACACCGGCAACATCATGGAGGTCATCTTTGCGGTGAACTGCCTTGACCGACCCGATAGTCCGGACCTCGCCACGTACGAGGGCTACCAGAAGACGTTCTCGAAGGTCGCGCCGACCTGGGGCCCGTTCCTTGCATGGGGGTCCATCGCCTGCGGGTTCTGGCCGGTCAAGGGCGACAACCCGCCGCACAAGATCTCGGCCGAGGGCAGCAACCCGATCGTCGTCGTCGGGACGACGCGCGACCCCGCCACGATCTACGAGTGGTCCAAGCGGCTGCGCGACCAGCTCGCCAACGCCGTCCTCATCTCCCTCGACGGTGACGGGCACACCGCGTACACCCGGGGCAGCCAGTGCGTCGACCACGCCATCGACGCGTACTACGTGCAGGGAATCGTGCCCAAGGACGGCCTGATGTGCTGAACGACGAACCGCCCCGTCCCGACGATCTTCCAGACACGCCAGAGGAGCCGTATGCCGCTGTGCCCGCTCCGTTCCTGCCGTCTGCTTCCAGCGGGGCCGGGTCGCGTGACGTGAACGGGCCAGGTGCCGGACCCGGGTCGAAGGGGCGGACGGGCCGGGAGCGTTCGGTCGTGGCGGCCGTGGTCGTCGTCGCGCTGCTCGCTGTCGTCGGGCTCGTCGCATGGCGCGCCACACGGCCGGTGACACCGCCGGTCGCGACGCCATCGGGAGGCAGCGTCGCGAGCCCTTCAGGAACGGCAACCTCGCCGACTCCGACGAGCACCGACCATCCGGGGGAGCTCGCCGCCTTCTACACCCAGGCGGTGGACTGGGAGCCGTGCGAGGGAAGCCCGGCGCACGAGTGCACCCGTATCGAGGTCCCGGTCGACTATGCCGAGCCGGACGGCGACACCTTCGAGGTCGCCCTGCGCAAGGTGCCCGCCCTCGACCCGTCCAAGAAGCTCGGCACGCTGTTCCTCAACCCCGGCGGGCCGGGTGCGTCCGGGCTGGAGTACGCCCAGTTCTCGAGCTTCGTCTTCAGCAAGGCGGTCCGTACGGCCTACGACATCGTCGGCTTCGACCCGCGCGGGATCGGTCAGTCGGACGCCGTGACGTGCCTGTCCGACGAGGACATGGACCTGCTCTTCGAGAACGATCCGACCCCCGATGACGACACCGAGCGCGCGAAGCTGCTCGGCGACGCGAACGCGATCACCGAGCGGTGCGCCAAGTCCGGCGGTGAGCGGGCGCTGCACATGAGCAGCACCGAGGTGGCGCGCGACCTTGACGTCATGCGGGCCCTGGTCGGTGACGAGCGGCTCAACTTCTTCGGCGTGTCCTACGGGACGTTCCTCGGCGCGCTCTATGCGGACCGCTTTCCCGAGCGAGTCGGTCGCTTCATCCTCGACTCGGCGGTGTCGCCGAACCAGACCGACCAGCAGGAGCTGGGCTACGACGTCCAAGGCTTCGAGTCGTCCATGGACGCCTTCATCGAGTGGTGCGTCAGCCGGGACGACTGCGCCCTCGGGACCGACGCCGACGGTGCGCGGGACCGGATCGCCGCGCTGCTGGACGACGTCGATCGGCGACCGCTCGAGACCTCGCGGGGTGACATCGAGTCGATCGGCGAGGGCTGGCTCGGCTTCGCGATCTTCATGTGCCTCTACTCGGAGGACTACTGGCCCACGCTCAACAAGGGCCTGGCGGAGGCCCTCGACGGCCGGGGCGACATCCTGCTCGCGCACGCGATGACCATCGTCGGCCGCAGCACCTCGGGCGAGTACGACACCGGGTCCTACCTGCAGGCCATGATCCCGGTGCGGTGCGCGGACTGGCCCGCGAGCAGCCCCGACGAGCTCGCGGCGCAGTCTCGGCGGACCCGCACGGAGCACCCGCTGTGGTCCCGGATGACCGGTCTGCAGTACGACAACTGCGGCACCTGGCCGGGCGAGGTCCGGAAGCCGTCCGGCACGACGCTCGGCAAGGGCGCCGCGCCCATCCTCGTGATCGGCAACCTACGGGACCCCGCGACGCCCATCGGGGGCACGAAGCAGCTCGCCGCGGATCTCGCCTCCGGCATTCTCGTGACCAGTGACCACGACGGCCATGGCACTTACTACGCTGGCAACTCGTGCGTGGACTCCATCGTCGACAGCTACCTCGTCAAGGGCAGCGTGCCAACGTCCGACCAGGCCTGTTGACCGTCCTACGGCGGGGTGGCGTGGTCGTCGCGGCCCTGGCGGTACTCGTGGCGTTCGCGACCATGGAGCCCGCCGACCCGGGAGGGACGGCGGAGCGAGAGCCAGCTCAGCGGCATACGGCATCGTCGACGTCGGATTCGCCCACGGGCAAGGCGGGAGCGGAGATCCGGTTCACCGCGACGGTGGACCCCAACCCGCCCGAGCTCCGGCGCTTCTACGCGCAGGAGGCGCGGTGGGAGAAGTGCGCTGACGACCGCGACTTCGATTGCGCGTCGGTGACGGTCCCCCTCGACCACGCCAAGCCGGCCGGCCCGACCGTGGAGATCGCCCTGCGGCGGCTCCCGGCAACGTCGGCGGCACCCAAGGGGACGCTGTTCGTCAACCCGGGTGGCCCCGGAGCATCGGGCACCGAGTTCGTCCAGGAACCAGGCGCCGTCGGAGCCGAGCTGCGCGAGGCGTGGCACATCGTCGGGTTCGACCCGCGGGGGATCGGTGAGTCGGGCGGCTTCGACTGCCTCACCGACGCAGACCTCGACCGGATGTATGCCGAGGACCCCACGCCACCGTCGCCCCAGGGCACGGTGGCCCTCAAGGAGGCGGCTGCTGCCCGCGCCGAAGGGTGCCTGCAACGCGGAGGGCCACTCGCTGCGAACATGGGGAGCGAGGCCGTTGCGGCCGACCTCGACATCCTGCGTGAGGCGGTCGGCGACGAGCGGCTCAACTACTACGGGATCAGCTACGGGACGCTCATCGGCGCGATCTACGCCGATCGCTTCACGTCTCGCGTCGGGTACATGGTCCTCGACTCCGCGGTGTCGCCCGATGTGGTTGACGAGCCCTCCGTGACCCGCGCGGACGTCGATGCGAACGCGCGCCACTGGGGAACGGAGTTCGACGCGCTCTTCGCCGAGTTCGTCGAGGCGTGCGGGAAGGATCGACCCTGTCCGCTCGGCGACGACCCCGACAAGGCGGCTGGGGCCGTGATCGAGCTGCTCGACTCGCTCGAGACGGTGCCGCTGCCGGCGGACTTCGACTCGCTGTCCCAGGTGACCGAGGGATGGGCGGTCACCGCTATCGGGGAGGGACTGCTCGACCCCGGCTCGTGGCCCTATCTGGCCGACGCGCTGGAGCTCGCGATCGAGGACGCGGATGGCAGCGAGCTCGCGTGGTTCGCAATGGTGTCGGTCGGGCGCGACGTCGACGGCAGCTACCCGGGGTCCTCGTACGGCAAGAACCACCTGCCCGTGACGTGCGCCGACTGGCCGGTGCCGACCTGGTCGGAGCTCACCCCCAGCCCGAAGGTCCTCGAGGAGCATCCCCTCTTCGCCAGGATCCAGCCGCCGCGACCCTCCGAGTGCACCGGCTGGACGGGTGCGCTCCGCAGCAAGCTCCTCGTCGACGCCGAGCCCGCGACTCCCGTGCTCGTCATCGGCAACGCCGACGATCCCGTCACGCCCATCGAGGACACCGAGCACCTGGCCGGCGCGATCAGCAGGTCCCGGCTCGTGACCGTCGACGCGGACGTGCACGGGTCGTACGCGACCGGCAACGCCTGCGCCGACCGTGCGGTGGAGGACTATCTCGTGCGGGCGGAGCCGCCACAGAACGGGCTGAAGTGCCCGGCCGAATGACGACCCCGGACAGGCAGACTGGTCCGACCACTCGATTTCGTGACGATCCGCGGCCATGCGTATACTCAGCAACCGTGCTTCGGCACCCGCCGCCTTAGCTCAGTCGGCCAGAGCGATTCACTCGTAATGAATAGGTCGTCGGTTCGATTCCGACAGGCGGCTCCGACGATGTGGCCCTGACCAGGAAGTTTGCTGGTCAGGGCCACTGTGAGTTAGAAGGCCGAATCACACTGCCGTCAGGCGCACTGGCCCTCGCCGTGCCCCAGCTCGACGACGACTACCAGCACCACGAGCGCGAACCGGCGCCCGGCACCAGAGACGGTCAGAGCTCGACGGTCCCGTGGTCACCGGTCATGGGCTCGCCGGTCGCGACCGACTTGACGAGCGAGAGCACGGTCGTGACCCTGCCGCCAGGGGTGTCCCAGTACTCCGCCGACGACGCGTCGATCCGCAGCAGCGCGACCCGGGGGTCGTCGCGCCCGTCGAACCACGGCTCGACGAAGCTGTCCCAGTAGCGGTCGATCCGCTCCGCGTCCTGGACGACGGCTGCCCGGCCGGCGACCGAGACCCAGGTCTCCTTCGACGCGAACGCCGCGTTGACGCGCGGGTCCTGTCCGACCTGGGTCGCCAGCTCCGAGTCGCTGGCGATGAAGAACCACAGCCGGTTGTCGTCGTCGATCTCCTGCAGCGTCATCGGCCGGGAGTGCAGGTCTCCCTCGCGGACGGGGACCGTGACCATCGCGAACTTCAGATCCTCGACGAGCTCACGGATCTTGGTGACGTCATCCTTTTCCATGTCGCACCCTTGACCGGGCGGGGTAGGACCTAAACATGAGTGACCGGGAACGGATGGCTGATGTCGTCGTCGTGGGTGCAGGGCTTGCGGGTCTGCAGTGCGCGCGCCGCCTGACGGAGCGGGGCGTCGAAGTGCTGGTCCTCGAGGCCAATGAGGAGATCGGTGGCAGAGTACGGACCGAGCTGGTCGACGGCTTCCGCTGTGACCGCGGCTTCCAGGTGCTCAACCCGTCCTACCCGGCGCTGCGCCGCAACGTCGACCTCGATCGGTTGCGGCTGCAGCGTTTCGGCAGGGGGCTGCTGGTGCGCCGCGGCGACCGGAGGACGCCGCTCGTCGACCCGACGCGACGACCGCGAGCGGTGCCGGACATGCTGCTTAGTGGGCTGCTGCGCCCGGACCGCGTGACCCGGATGGCCACCTGGCTCGCGCCGGCACTGGGCCCCGTCGACCGCCTCCTCTCGGGTCCCGACACCTCGATGCGGGAGTCGCTCGACAAGGCCAAGGTGGACGGGCCCCTGCGGACCGAGGTGCTCGAACGCTTCCTCGCCGGGGTCATCCTCGAGACGGACGGCAGCACCTCGGCGGCCTACGTCCGGCTGCTCCTGCGGTCGTTCGCCCTCGGCACGCCGGGTCTGCCCGCGCAGGGGATGGCGGCGCTGCCAGCGCAGCTCGCCGCGCCCGTTCGGGAGCGGATCCGGTGCAGCGTCGCGGTCAGCGCCATTTCCCCGACCGGCGTGACGACCGAGGACGGCGTGCTCGAGGCCGACGTCGTCGTGTGCGCGACCGACCCACGCACGGCGAACCGCCTTGTCGGCTCCCCGCTTCCGGCGATGAAGGGACTCGTCACCGACTGGTTCGTCGCCGACGAGGCGCCCATTGACAGCGACCTGCAGGTGGTCGAGGCCGATGCGGGGGCGGGCCCGCTCGTGAACGCGGCCGTCGTGAGCAACGCCGCCCCGTCCTATGCGCCGGCAGGACGCCACCTCATCGAGACGACCGCGCTCCTGGCGCCCGGCCAGGAGCCGCCGCCCCTCGCCGCGGTTCGAGCCCACCTGGTCGCACTGCTCGGCCCCGGCGCGGACCAGGCCGAGCCGATCACCCGCCACGTGGTCCGCGACGCGCTGCCTGCGCAGCCACCGCCCTTGAAAGTCCGTCATCCGGTGGATCTCGGCGACGGCGTCATCGTGTGCGGCGACCACCGCGACACGGCGTCCCTGCAGGGCGCGGTCGTGTCCGGCACGCGGGCTGCTGAGGCGGTCCTCACCCGTCTCGGGAGATCGCGCACGACGTGACCCCGCACGTCATGCGGGTACTGACCCCAGTGGGTCCCGGAGCTGGTCACAGCTTGAACACCTTCTTCGGCTGCTCGGTGACCAGCTCCTCCGCCGTCTGGAGGGCCTCGTCCTCGGTGAGCTGGTGCTCGGCCACGAGCTGGGCGAGCCAGCCGGCGTCGATGCGGCGAGACAGGTCGTGCCGGGCCGGGATCGAGCAGAACGCCCGGGTGTCGTCGACGAACCCGGAGGTCCGGGAGAATCCGACAGTCTCGGTGACCGCGGCCCGGAAGCGCCGGATGGCGTGAGGGGCGTCCAGGAACCACCAGGGCACCCCGACGTACACCGAGGGGTAGAACCCCGCGAGCGGGGCGAGCTCGCGGGAGAAGACGGTCTCGTCGACGGTGAACGGCACGAGGTGGAAACCGGGCTGGGTACCGTAGCGCTCCAGCAGCGGGCGCAGTGCATCGGTGAACTCGATCCGGATCGGGATGTCGTGGCCCATGTCCGGCCCGAAGTCCCGCGTCGTCGGGCCATGGTGGCCCCGGCGCACCCCCGGGTGCAGGGTCATCACCAGCCCGTCGTCGCACGACATCCGGGCCATTTCCAGCAGCATGTGCCTGCGCAGCGCGGTGGCCTCGGCCTCGCTCGCATCGCCTTCGAGAGCCGCCCGGTAGATCCGGGCTGCCTCCGACGGCTCCAGCGGGTCGGTGCGGGCGTCGTCGTGGCTGTGGTCCGCCGACACGGCGCCGTGCTCGACGAAGTACCGGCGGCGCACCTCCAGCGCCTCGACATAACCAGCGAAGTCGCCTGTGTCGACGTCGGCGGCCTTGCCGAGGTCGGCCACGGCGTCCGACCAACCAGCCCTGGCCGGCTCCAGATACCGGTCCGGGCGAAACGTCGGGATGACCCTCCCCTCCCACGCCGGGTCCGCGGCGAGGGCGGAGTGCGCGGCCAGGTCGTCGGCGGGGTCGTCCGTCGTGGCCAGTACCGCGATGCCGAACCGCTCGTACAGCGCCCGGGGGCGGTAGGCGTCGGTGGCCAGCCGCTCGGCGATCTCGTCGTAGATCGTGTCGGCCGTCTCGATCGATGGCATCACGTCGACGCCGAAGATGTCGGCCAGCTCGGACTCCAGCCACCACCGCACCGCCGTCCCGCGGTAGACCTCCCAGTGTGAGCACAGGTGTCGCCACACCGTCCGGGACTGCGGCTCACTCAACGGCCCGCGACCTGCGCCGAGCTCCTCCAACCGAATGCCGCTGGCGTGCAGCAGCCGGGTGACGTAGTGGTCCGGGGTGATGAACAGGGTGGCCGGGTCCGGGAACGGCTCGTTGTCCAGCAGTAGCCGCGGGTCGACGTGGCCGTGCGGAGAGATGATCGGCTGATCCCGGACGGCGTCGTAGAGCTGCCTCGCAATCGAGCGGACGTCGGGGTCCGGGGGAAGTAACCGATCCGGGTGGAGCCGCAGCGGGCGGCCAGCGGTGGTCACCGTCCCATACTGAGACCCGTCTCTGTCCGAAGGCAACCAACCTCGAGGCGGCGGACGCCTACCTCGTGCCTTGACCGCGCCTCCGACGCGTTGGATTCTGGTCGAGTCAGGGCGGGTGAACTGTCCGTCACGCTGTTCGACATCGACGGGACGCTGACCCACAGCGGTGAGGCGCCGACGGAGGAGCTGCCGATGTGACCAGGCCTGTTTCAGCTGTTGGACCCGAGCCGCCTCACGGCTCGGGCTCCCCTGACCAGCACCGATTCCCGTCGGAGGGCTCAGTCGGGTCGGTGGTGACGCTCGCCGCCTTCCATGGGGCTGGCGGGCACGTCGTTGGGCCACGGGTGGCCGAGCGGCTCGGAGTGCCGTTCCTCGACCGCGGCATCCTGACAGGCGTCGCCGAGCAGTTGCACGTCCCGGAGCGGGCGGTCGAGCAGTTGGACGCCGATACCGAGAAGAAGCCGCGCAGCATCCTGCGCCGGTACTTCGACAGCCTGGGTCGCGCGTCGATCGCCGATAGCACAGGCGCATTGGACGTCGAGCGCGAGGAGGGCAGGTATCGGGCCGAGATCGAGGAGTTCCTGGCGCGGGCGGTGTCCCAGGGCGGGGTCGTGCTGGGCCGCGGCGGGGCGGTAGTGCTGTCCCAGGCACCCGGCGCCCTGCACGTCATGCTGGCCGGCCCGGTCCACTCACGCGTACGCCGGATCATGCAGCTCGATGGCCTCGACGCCGAGGAAGCCGAGCGACGGGTCCTGACCAACGACCGGGTGCGGATCGAGTACGTCCGCAACTCCTACGGTGTCGACCCGGAGGACCCCGGCCTGTACCACCTGTGGATCGACAGCACCGCCCTCGATGTCGACACCTGCGTCGAGCTGATCGTCACCGCTGCCCGGTCCCGCGCCCGTCACCCGGCCGCCGCCACAGCCGACCCGATGACCAGCGCGGACCATGAGTAGCGCGGGCGCCTCGCAGGACGAGACAGTCACGACCACCGTCAAGACCGTCGAGACGGAAGCGGTCCCAGACCACCTGCGCCCGGTCCAGTACCTGGGCTACGCGTCGGGAGACGTGGCGAACAACCTCACCTTCACGCTGGTGTCGATGTTCCTGCTCGTCTACTACACCGACGTCGTGGGGATCGCGGCGGGGGCGGCCGGCACGATCCTGTTCGTGGCCCGGGTGTGGGGCGCGTTCACCGACGTCTTCGCCGGGCGGATGGTCGACAAGACGACGACGAGGTGGGGCAGGTTCCGGCCCTACTTCCTGTTCGGTGCGGTGCCCTTGATGCTGCTGGCAGCCGCGACCTTCAGCGTCCCGGGCGGCCTCGGGCGCTCCGCCACACTGGTCTACGCCTACGTCAGCTACATGCTCTTCTACCTCGCCTACAGCCTGGTCAACATCCCGTACGGCTCATTGGCCTCGGCGATGACCCAGCTGCCGGACGAGCGGGCGAAGCTGTCGAGCTCACGGATGATCGGTGCCGCGACAGCGATCGTCGCCCTCAACTTCGCGGTGGCCCCGCAGATCAGCCGCTCGACGGACCTGCAGCGCTCATTGACGATCACCACACTGATCGTCGCGGTCATTGGGATCGCGCTCTACCTGTTCCTGTTCGCAGCGTCGCGGGAGGCGGTCGTCCGGGACGAGGCCCCGGTGAGCCTGCGGCAGAGCGTCGCCGCGATCGCGCACAACAAGGCGTTGCTGCTGCTGTGCCTGAGCGCCCTGCTGAGTCTCACCGGCATGTTCGTCCTGCAGACCCTGCAGGTCTACTACGCCCGTGACGTGCTCGGCAACGTCGACTACACGATCATCCTGGCCATCCTGACCACCGGTGCGCTCTTCGTCGTCAGCCCGCTCATCCCGAGGATCGTGGCGGCCTTCGGCAAGAAGCCGGCGTACATCACCGGCGGTGTGCTCACCGCGATCGGCGGGCTGGGTGTCGCGCTGGTCCCACCCTCGCTGCTGTGGCTGGCCATGGTGTGCTTCGCCGTGTACGGCATCGGCATCTCCGCGGTTCAGGCCGTGATGTTCGCGCTGCAGGCCGACACGGTGGAGTTCGGCGAGTGGACCTCCGGCGTTCGCACCGAGGGCTCCAACTACGCGGCGCTGTCGTTCACCCGCAAGGTGGGCCAGGGGATCGGGGGAGCCCTGGCCGGGTGGGGCATCGGCGTAGGGGGTTACGTCGCCGGGTCGACGACCCAGACCCCCGGCGCGCTGGACGCCATCCGCCATCTGACGGGTCTCGGGCCTGCGGTCTTCGTCGGGCTCGGGGCCGCAGTCATGCTGGCGTATCCGCTGACCGAGGAGCGGTTCCGCACGATCGTCGTCGACCTCGCGACCCGGCGCGCCGAGCGTCAGGGCCGTCTCACCGATTAGTACCGAGTAGTACCGAGCAATAGCGACCGGGAGGACCCCATGCTTCGTCCCAGCGACACGGCCACTCGAGAACGCAAGTCGCTTGTCGGCCTCTGGCACTTTCGGCTCGACGGCGACGGGGAGGGGCGGTCGGCGCGCTGGTTCGACGGGCCGCTACCCGACGCGGGCGAGATGGCGGTTCCGGCCAGCTTCAACGACATCGCCCCGGACGCGGCGGTGCACGACTACGTCGGCGACGTGTGGTACCAGACGACGGTGCGCGTGCCGCGCGGCTGGGACGGCCGGCGCGTGGTCCTGTATGTCGAGTCGGCGACCCACCGGGCCACGGTATGGGTCAACGGCATCGAGGTCGTAGCCCACGAGGGCGGATACCTCCCGTTCGAGGCCGACGTCACCGAACACGTCCGGGCCGGGGACGAGGCACGGGTCACCGTCGTGGTGGGCAACACGCTGAGCTTCCAGACCATCCCGCCTGGCGTCATCGAGGACACCCCCGAGGGCAAGCGGCAACGGTACTGGCACGACTTCTTCAACTACGCGGGCCTCCACCGCCCGGTCTGGCTGTACTCGACCGGCCCGGCGTATCTCACCGACATCACCATCGTGACCGAGCTCGACGGCCTGAATGGCCGGATCGAGTACCGGACGCAGGCGAGTGACGCGGATGACGCCGAGGTCCGGGTCGTCCTGCGCGACGCCGAGGGCACGGAGGTGGCTCGCGGGGCCGGGGCGAGCGGCACCCTGACGGTGCCCGACGTGCACCGCTGGGCTCCGGGCGACGGCTACCTCTACGACCTGGAGGTGCAGCTCGTCGGCAGCGGGGACGAGCTGCTGGACAGCTACCACCAGCCCGTGGGAGTGCGCTCCGTGGCCGTGGAGGGCAACCGCTTCCTCGTCAACGGTGAGCCGGTGCAGTTCACCGGGTTCGGTATGCACGAGGACCACGACTGCGTCGGTAAGGGCCACAACGACGCGCTCATGCTGCGCGATTTCGCGCTGCTCGACTGGATCGGGGCGAACTCCTTCCGGACCTCGCATTACCCCTACTCCGACGCGGTCATGGACTACGCGGACCGCCACGGCATCCTCGTCATCGACGAGACACCCGCGGTCGGCCTCAACATGGGTCTGGGCGGCGGCATCTTCGGCGCCCAGGGCTACACCACGTACTCCCCCCAGACGGTGAACGAGCAGACCCGCGAGGTGCACGCGCGCGTGATCCGTGAACTGGTCGATCGGGACAAGAACCGGCCGAGCGTCGTGCTGTGGTCGATCGCCAACGAACCAGAGTCGGACACCGAGGGCGCGGAGCGCTACTTCAGGCCGCTGTTCGAGCTGGCCCGCGAGCTCGACCCCACCCGCCCGGTCGGGTTCGTCAACGTCATGCTCGCCCCGTACGGGACATGTCGCGTCTCGCAGTTCGGTGACGTGCTCATGCTCAACCGGTACTACGGCTGGTATGTCGACACCGGGGAGCTCGCGGCAGCAGAGCGGAAATGGGCCGAAGAGCTGAGCGGCTGGGCCAGCGAGGGCAAGCCGATCATCATCACCGAGTACGGCGCGGACACCTATCCCGGGGTGCATGCGCAGCCGCCCGCCCCGTGGTCAGAGGAATACCAGGTGGCCTACCTCGAGATGAACCACCGAGTGTTCGACCGGTTCGACGCAGTCGTCGGTGAGCAGGTGTGGAACTTCGCCGACTTCGCCACCACCTCCGGTGTCAACCGCGTCGGCGGGAACAAGAAAGGCGTCTTCACCCGCGATCGACGGCCCAAGGCCGCCGCCTTCCTGCTGCGCGACCGGTGGCACGGCAAGGGCTGAGATCACACCAATGGTGAGCTCGTGCGCTGTCTCGCCGTCAGAGATGCCGTATGCCGCTGGGTTTGGTTCCCCATGCGGGGGACCGTTGGGCGGCAAGAAGATCCAAACAAGGAGGCTTTCCTTGCGAGGCCTGGGCAACGGCACCCCAAGGCCGAGGCCGGCGGAGCCGCCGGGCCGCTAACGCCGCGCCCGGTTCATCACTCCGGGCCGACTGCTGCAAGGACGTCCCCCACCGGAGTTCGTCGGTAGACCACCGACCGTCCGATGCGGGTCCGGGTGACAAGTCCGGACTCGCGTAGCACTCGCAGATGGTCGCCGATGGCGCCGAGGGTGTGCCCGGTGAGAGTGCACAGCTGCGTGGTCGAGGCTGGGCTCTCGAGCCGGAGCAGCAGGTCGGCGCGGGTCCGCCCGAGCAGGCGAGCGAGCGCTGGCGGGGTCGTGGGCTCGGGATCCCACAACGCAGCGCTTCCACGCGCGGCGTACACCACCGCGGGTTGCCACGGCGGCTCCGAGTACGTGGCGGCGCCGCGGTGCAGGAACACCGACGGCACGAACATCAGCCCCCGACCATCGAGGTCGATCTCGAGCGGCGACCGGTCCCGGACCACCACGGCACCGGCTTCCCAGCGCACCCGCTCGTGCAGGTCCTCCAGCGCGGCGGCCCACCCGGAGCGGACCAGTCGGTCGGCCCGGAAGAGCACGTCACGGTCGAGGATGGCCAGCAGCTGTGGCCAGTCCGGTGCGATCAGCAGTCGCCACAGTCCTTCCTGCGCCTCCGCCAGCCACTCGACGACGTCGTCCCGCTCCAGCACGCGGGTCACGTCGTCGGCGACGGGTCCACTGCCCAACGCCAGTGCCCGCCCGATCTGCTCGCGCGCCACCGGCAAGGGGGTGCCGCGGATGACCGCCAAGTCGTCCGAGGGGGTGCGCGCCATCCCGCCCGACGGTGGCGGGGCGATGAAGTCCGGCCCCCACTCCTCCGGGCGCAGTGCCCGCAGCACTCTTGCCTCCATTGTGCCCCGCACCTGTCATAGCGTCGGGCCCAGCGGGAGCTGGAGAACGCTCGCCCCGGCGGGGTGCCGCCAGGGCGGTCCAGTCGCCGAAGCAGATGCTCGAGCTCGCCCATCGACCAAGCCAGCAGCACGACGTACACCGCTCTGCTCCGAATCCCGGGCGTCGCGGCCGTCTTCACGCTCGCCCTCACCCTGATCGTGGGGACCTCGCTGCAGATCTTCGCTCTGTCGGTGTTCACGTACGCACGGACCGCGGCACCGTCGCGCTCGCTGCCGTGTGGCAGCCCGTCCCCCTTGCGGCGCAGTCGGCGCTGTTGACTCGACTCCTCACCGGCAACGCTTACGTTCTCGGGCGGTCGGTGATGAACCTGGTCAGCTCCGGCGCGCAGCTCCTCGGCCTCGCCCTGGGCGGCGCTGCTGTGCAGTGGCTCGGTACATCGGCCGCGTTCGCACTGGCCGGTGCCTTGCAGCTCGTGGGGCTTATCGCCGTGCTCGCGGTCCCGAAGGCTCCCTCGGCATCACCCGGCGCCGGCCGTTGGAACCTGCACGAGACCTGGCGCGGCAACCTCGATCTGCTCAGGAACCGCCAGGTACGGCACTTGCTGTTCTCGTGGTGGCTCGCGCCGACCCTGTTGGTCGGGGCGGAGGCTCTGGTCGTCCCCTACATGGGCGAACGCGAGGGCACAGCGGCACCGATCGGTCTGCTCCTCGCAGCTTTCCCCGCAGGCGCCGCAGTCGGCAACCTGGTCGTCGGGCGGCTCGTTCCCACCCCGCTGCAGCGGCGCGCCACACCGTGGCTGTTCGGCCTGGTCGGTCTCCCGCTCCTGCCCCTCGCACTCCATCCATCCCTCGCGATGACCGGATTGTGCTTCATGCTGGCCAGCGCAGGAATGGCCCACCAGCTCGGCGGACGGCAGGCTTTCGTGGCCGCGGTTCCC
>NZ_DATCWX010000076.1:0-3191 GCF_036566125.1 Intrasporangium sp. | reverse complement strand
TGCGTCGGTCAGGCCGCCGATCCCGGGCAGCTCCACGCAGGGGTGGAGCCGGTAGGCGGGGACTCGATCCGTCGGGCGCAGCGCTCCGAAGAGGGCAGAAAGGATGACGATCCGGCGGTTCGCTCTCCGCTTCGACCCCGGGTCGAGGGAAGCGAGGTCGAGGGCGTCATAGAGCACGCCGCTGTAGACCTCGCCGGCAGGCGCCGTCGCCGCCACGTGAAGGCGCGTATTACGGGCCACCTCCTCCACCAGGTTGGGGCTCACGCCCAGCAGCCGGTGCGCATCGGGACGCGCGCTGATCTCGCTGGCACCCTCGATGATCGTCGCCCGCAGGCCGGTCAGCTCCGGGAAGGACAGCGTCTCGAGGTCGAGCGTGCGACCGCGGCGACGCTGCGTCTTGCCCTCTGACGGCGGCAGGAGGATGAGCACGCGCCACAGCCTAGGCCGCTGCGCGACTCCTTCTGCGTAGGGTTGCCCCATGGCCAAGCGACACATCGTCTATCGCCGAGCAGAGCCGCCGGGCGACGCGGGAGTCGCTCTCGCCCAACGCTTCGAGGCGATTCGCAAGGAGTTCGAAGTCCCACCGGAGTTCCCGTCGGACGTCGTCGCCGAGGCCACCCGTGCGGTTGCCAGCGCGGAGCTCCCGACGGCGGACGCGACGGACATCCCGTTCATCACCATCGACCCAGCGACGTCGATGGACCTCGACCAGGCGATGCACATCGAGCGACAGGGCGACGGATACCGCGTCCGGTACGCCATCGCCGACGTGCCGGCGTTCGTGCGGCCGGAGGGAGCGATCGACGCCGAGTCTCGCCGCCGTGGTCAGACGATCTACTGCCCGGACAAGCGCGTCCAGCTGCACCCCAAGGAGATCAGCGAGGGTGCGGCGAGCCTGCTGCCGGACGAGGTGCGGCCGGCCTTCGTCTGGGACCTGGTTCTCGCAGCCGACGGCGAGGGCGTCGAGGTGAGCGTCGCGCGGGCCATGGTCCGGAGCGTGCGGCGCTACGACTATGTCGAGGTGCAGCGGTTGGTCGACGACGGCTCTGCCGAGGATGTGCTGGCGCTCCTCAGGGAGGTGGGGGAGAAGCGAATCGCCTTGGAGGCCAAGCGTGGTGGAGCATCCCTGCCGATGCCGGAGCAGGAGGTTGCCGAGGATGGCAAGGGCGGCTTCAGGGTGAGCTTCCGGCCGCTGCTCCCGTCGGAGGACTGGAATGCGCAGATCTCGCTGCTGGCCGGGATGGGCGCCGCTGACCTCATGCTCCGCGGCAAGGTCGGCATCCTGCGCACCATGCCCGACCCGGATCCCCGCGACGTCAAGCGGTTCCGGCGCCAGGCGTCGGCCGCCGGCGTCCCGTGGCCGGAGAAGCTCGCCTACGGCGAGTTCCTGCGCACCCTTGACCGGGCCAAGCCCGAGCACCTCGCGCTCATCCACGAGGCGACGACGCTTTTCCGGGGGGCGGGGTACACGTACTTCAACGGTGAGGTCCCCAAGCAGCCGAACCACGCCGCAGTCGCCAACCCCTATGCCCACGTCACGGCCCCCCTGCGTCGCCTCGTCGACCGGTTCGGGCTCGTCGTCTGCGAGGCCCTCTCCGCAGGCACCGAGGTGCCGCCCTGGGCACTCACGGCCCTGCCGACGGTTCCCGCGATCATGACGACGTCAGACCGCAAGGCCGGGGGAGTGGAGCGTGCCTGCACCGATGCGGTGGAGGCGGCGGAGCTCCGCTCGCTCATCGGCTCGACGGTCGAGGGCGTGGTCGTCGACCAGAACGACAGGGGCGTGGTGGTCCAGCTCATCGACCTCGCCGTGGTGGCGAAGGCAACAGGGCGGGCCGACGAGGGAGCGACCGTGCAGGTTCGCGTCGACGCCGCGGAGATCGAGACCGGGAAGGTCGCGCTCAGCGTCGTCGGCTGAGCACCCCGGTGGGTACCGAGATGCCGTATGCCGCTCAGCCGGCTGGCGTCGTCGGGCTCGCCGGGTTGGTCGGCTGGGTCGGGGTCGGGCTTCCCGGGGTGGCTGGGTCGGAGGGAGCCGTCTCAGTCGGCGTGGGAGCAGCGGGGTTCGGGTCGCCCGTCGGTGCGGTGACCCCGGATCCGTCGGTGGGCTCCGGCGCGGGCACCTGCAGAGTCGCGGGACTGGTCGACTCTGGCGTGGCCACGGACTCGGTCGTGGGCGTGTCGGCCGGGTCCTCGAGAACGGCGCGTTCGCGTGGCTGGTTGTCGGACTGCCGGGTGCCGAGGGAGGCTCCGGTCACATCTGCGCCGGTGGCCAGCTGGAGTCCGGTGAGGAAAGCAACGGCCAAGGCGAAGAGCACACCGGCGGTGGCCAGGACCCGCCGCGGCGCGCGCACTTTCTGCACACTTGACGATGGCGAGTCGGGCGCAGACTGCGGGCTCGCCTGTGCTCGCCGAGGGTGCAGTTTCTGCCGACGCACGGCCTCACCGGCGCGGGTCATCGATGCCGTGTAGAGGCTCGCCGCGACGGCGCTCACGACGGATCCGATCCCGGCCCCGGTGACCGTGCCCACCCAACCGACGCGCGAGCCGAGGAAGGCCGCGGTGGCGGCAGCACACGACCCAGCGATGAGCTGGGTGAGGGAGAGGTCGAGCAACGTCGCTCTGCGGGCGGGTGGGGCGGGTTCGGTCTGCAGTTGCTCGGTCATGTCCTCGTTCGGTTGCGTATCGACGTCTCACGATGACCAACGAGGGCCAACCCTCGTTGATGCCCGCGCCCCGTTGTGAACCAGGTCACGCACCCGCGGTCCCGTGGGCGCGGTGCGAGCTCAGCGGCATACGGCATCTATGATTGACGACGGATGAGTCGGCCAGGCGGTCGCGTCAGGAGAGATCCTGCCGAGGAACGTCCGGGCTCCACAGGGCAGGGTGGTGGCCAACAGCCACCCGGGGTGACCCGCGGGACAGTGCCACAGAAAACAAACCGCCTGCTTTGCAGGTAAGGGTGAAACGGTGGTGTAAGAGACCACCAGCGCTCCAGGTGACTGGGGCGGCTCGGTAAACCCCACCCGGAGCAAGCCCAGACAGCGCACGCTCGAGACCGGCCCGGTCGAGTGCGCGGGTAGGGCGCGGGAGCCGGTCAGCAATGGCCGGCCGAGATGGATGGCCGTCGCCGCGTCACTGGCAACGGGGACGCGGAACAGAACCCGGCGTATCGGCCGACTCATCCGCCA
>NZ_DATCWX010000183.1:0-3191 GCF_036566125.1 Intrasporangium sp. | reverse complement strand
CGACGTCGCGGAACTGCTCGCCGACGTCGTGCGGGCAGCCGGCCAGGCCCGAGTGCCAGTCAGGGGCGCTTCTCGGCTAATCCCGGGCACCATACGCGCCGCGATGCCCGAGGCAGACCTGCGCCGGGCCCTCTCGAACCTGGTCGACAACGCTGTGCGCCACGCCGCGACGAGCGTCGTGGTGGCCGCCGCTCGGACCGGTCACACCGTGCGGGTCACGGTGACCGACGATGGCCATGGCGTCCCGGTCGAGGACCGGCTGCGGGTCTTCGAACGCTTCACCCGGCTTGACGAGGGCCGCGACCGCGACAGCGGCGGATCAGGCCTCGGCCTCGCCATCACCAGGGCGCTAGTCCGGCAGGCCGGGGGTGACGTCTGGCTCGAGGACGCGGCCCCAGGAACCCGAGCCGTCATCTCAGTCCCCGCTGTCCGATAATCTCCCCCGCGACGCCGGCCTACCTTCCCCGCTGCTGCCGAAGCGGCCCACATACTCACTTTGGGGCCTCCGTGCCCCGGTTGTCGAAACCAGATCGGGGTTCGCCACCACGTCCAGGGTCAATTGGCCCTGCTTGCGGGGGCCACGGAGCGGGCCAGCCGCCGGGAGCGGCAGCAACGTCGATGGTCTCCGGTCCGCATTCATGGATGCGCTCATCGGTACGCCTGCAGCAGATCGCCCAATGCGCGGCGGCCGACGCCACGCAGACGGGGGTTGGTGCTGGTTGCCGCGTCCAACGCGGCCACGGTCGTGGTGCCAACGAGGTCGCGGACTCGAGCGAAGTCGAAGCCGGTCGTGCGCAGCACGACAGCCCCACCCGCCTCGGCGCGCAGACCGAGGGTGCGCACCGTCGCGTCGAGGTCGGACTCGGCAAGGTAGCCGTCGACGCTGTCGTCCACCGCGTCGGTGATCCCGAGTAGTAGAAGGTTGGTCGAGGTGATCAGTTGGCGTAGTCGGGGCAGCGCGGCACGGTGTGCCTCAAAGGGGTGCACGCGAGCGCGGTCACGCATCCGCGTCAGCAGCTCGTCGGCGTCGCTCATTTCGCGCAGGATTGAGCGCAGGCGTGAGGCTTGCGTGGCACCCAGCCACTCGGGGTCCTGTCCTGACAGGATCGCCACCGTTCCCCAGGCTGTGTGCTCGGCCCAGGCGCGCGTGCGGCCCTGACGCTGGGACTGGAGGTAACGGTCGACCGAGTGACGATCCACCAACCCGCGAGCGACGCGGGTGATGGCCCCGGAGTCGGCAAGGCGGCGGGCATGACGAGTCGAGACCGAGAGGGTGCTCGCTGTCTCCTCTATGGTGAGGAAATCTCCGGACATCACAGATAGTGTCCGGGACCTAATCTGTAAAGAGGGATTGAACCTTTGGGATAGCCGATGCGGAGGCGTGGCGGGTCAGCGAGTGGCGGAGGCCCTCCATCACGCCTCGAGACGTTGCGCGAGCTCGAGGCCATGCATCAGGTCGATCCGGGCTCCTCAGATTCCGTGTGCGGGATGGATGTCATCCTGCTGAGCTATTGACCGGGCGAGAACGCTTCCACGCCGCGGTCCTCGTTGTGCCTCTAGGCTCGTCGACTGTCAGCATCCGAATCCGATTGAGCCCCAACGGAGAGAATCAGCATGAGTGATCAGCACGAGCCCGGTCTGTTCGACCCAGAAGCGTCACAACCGTCGTACGGCCAGCCCGTAGACCCCACAACACCGATCCCGTCGTCGACGACAGCGCCGCCGTCACCCGAGCCCACGCGGTCCGCGACACGACTGCAGGCGGGCTCATCCATGGATGGTGCCCTGGGTGCGGCCCGCGACACGAAGGGTTTCCTGCCGGCGCTCTTCGACTTCACCTTCACCCACTTCGTCACCCCGAAGCTGGTCCGCTTCGTCTACCTGCTGGCGACGATCGCACTCGGGATCGCTTGGCTCTTCTGGCTTTTCGTCGGCTTCGCCCGGGGCGCGGGCACCGGACTCGCAGTGCTCATCCTGGGACCGATCCTCCTCATCATCTACCTCGCCATCATCCGCATGACGCTCGAGTTCTACCTGTCGATCGTGCGGATGAGCGAGGACGTCCACCACCGCCTGCCGCAGGCCTGACCGACGACAGCGGCATACGGCGCACTCAATCGAGTGAACAACTTCGGGACCCGAAAGTTGTTCACTCGATTGGGTTCACGGGATGCCGTATGCCGCTGAGCTCGCCCCGTGCCCAAGGGCGCCACTACATGGCGCGGGCGAGGCTGCGACGCAGCAACCATGCGCCCACGGCCAGGGCGACGGCGGCCATGGCGGTGAGGACGCCGAGCTGCGGGAGGATGTCGACCAGCGTCCCGTCGTGTCGCTGGATCTCGGCGAAGGCCTCATAGGCCCACGCGTGCGGAGTCAGCTTGGACACGGTGCGCATCGTGTCGCTGAACAGCTCGAGGGGGACCATCCCGCCGCCCAGGCCGGCCATGACCAGGCCCAGGCCGACGCCGACCCCTGAGGCGGCACCCTCGTTGTCGATGAGCGAGCCGAGCACCATCGCCGCACCCGCGGACACGGCCGAGAAGGCCACGAGGACAAGTGCGGTCAGCCAGAGGTTGCCCCAGTCGACCCCGAAGAGCAGGGCGGTCGCCACGGCGATGTAGACCGCCTGGAAGAGGGCGATGGTGAAGCGACCGCCTGCTTGGCCGAGGAGGACCTGCGTGTTCGAGACGGGCGCCGCCAACGCGCGCGCGATGACGCCCTGCCGGCGCGCCTGGATGAGGGTGGCCGACCCGGCGAGCGACGAGAGGAAGGTGAAGAGCAACACCATCGACGACGCGCCGAGGTCGAACTGCCCCAGACCGGAGAACTCCTTGGCCAGCTCGTCGACGTCCTCGACGTGGACCGTCGGCGCGGTGACCTGGGTGCGCGCTGCCGCAATGGCACTCTCGGCCGCCGGTGTTGTCACACCGCGCGTGACGAGCGCCGCGACCTGCGCCCGGTCGAGCTCGACTTTGTCGACCGCTGCTCGGACGATCTGCTGCACGGCGATGGACGCCGACTGCGAGCTCGGTAGCATCTCCAGCTCGACAGGCTGGCCGGCCGCGAAGGCGGCGTTGGACCCGTCGGGGAAGCGCAGGCCGACCGTCGTGCGACCCCTCGAGACCTCCTCGACGATGTCGTCCCAGTCGCCGAAGGCCACGGTGGACTTGCTGGCCTCCAGCTCGGTGACG
>NZ_DATCWX010000175.1:0-3491 GCF_036566125.1 Intrasporangium sp. | reverse complement strand
CACCCGCGGGTCGCGCTCGGCACCGGGCCGGAGGCTGCGAAGCACCGGCCCGACCCGGCCGAAGAGGTCCGGCACACCCGCAAGGTCGGACAGCACGTAGTACCCGTCGAGCCGGACGACCGGGATGAGCTGCTGCACCATCTCGACGTGCATGATGAAGGCGGCCAGGAGGAAGACGCCGCTCCCCGTCGTGAGGTAGAGGCTGGCCAGCACGATGAGGCACAGCACGTTGAAGTAGAGCCCGCCGAGGTCGGTGCGCAGGCGTCCAGCACGGCTGAGGCGGTACGAGTCCGTGACATCGGTGTAGAAGGCGGGGAAGATCAGGTAGACGCCGAAGCCGATGGCACCGGGGCGTCCGCCACTGTAGGCACATGCCGCGGCGTGCCCGCTCTCATGGATCAGTCCACCGAGTGTGAGCACGCCGTACAGGGCAAGCATGAGCGCCGGTGTCGTCAGGACCTCCACGACGGCTGCCCCGAGGTCACCGGTCGTCAGGAGCCGGATGTCGAGCACGACGACGGCGATGAGGGCCGCGACGACGACCGGTGTCCAGAAAAGCGGGGCCAGCGCCCGGCCGAGCCTCGGCACCCACCGGGCAGGGACGATCACGCCCTTCAGCGACAGCGACAGGAGCGGGCGGGCCTTCGGCAGGGCGACCTTGCGCCTGGGCCGCGCGGGGGGTGCGGAGCTGGAGGGTGTGGAGGGTGCGCTGATGGGCGGCGCTGGCTCGGCCGACGCCGTGGTGGTCGCGATGCGGCGCGGAGACGGTTGCCCTGAGGAATCCGCTTGTGGGCCCGGGGCAGCGGGGCCGTCCACCACGAGACCGAGGGGCTTGAGCCGAGTGTCGATGAGGTAGGCGAGGCCCTCGGCGCTGAGGGTCCGGCCGTAGGAGCGACTGACCATGGCAGCGACGCCTTCGGTCGAGCGCCCGTCCACGATGTTGCTCAGGACCAGGTGGAGCAGCTCGGAGATCTGGATCATCTGACCATCGGCGCGGCGGACCAGGTACGTCGCCTCACTGAGACCTGAGTCCTCCACCTGCCCGAGCCGCTGCAGTCCCTTGGCCAGTCGCCACGTCGACACGGCAGGTCGCGCGGTTGCGGTCACTCGTCCGTCCTTCCCTGTCCTGGTCACGTCATCCGGGAGCGTGCGGACGGCGGGCGCGTTTCTGGGGTCGCGCCCGCCGTCTCGCCCCTAGCTCCAGATCGCCAGGTACTGGCCGGCCACTGCGTTGGCGGTGACGTTGCTCGACGCCGCGTTGATGGCGAAGGCCAGGTTGACCCCGACGATCGTGTTGACATTGACGCACGCGAACTGGCACAGCGTGTCGCGTGTCGGCAGGAGAGCCACGATCTGTCGATCCAGCTCTCGGTGGTCGATCGATGCTGCCTCGTGCATTCGGGCCGTCTCCCTTCAGTCCTCGTGAGATCACGATGGCCCCGGCGCGGCTCCCGTGATGCTCACAGGAGCCCCGCCACGATGGGATCAGCCCTGACTCACGGAGATCGACTGCAGCGCAGCGCTGTTGGCCTGCGACCAGGCGGTAACGGCGTTGAGAGCAACCGACGAGTTGCTGGCGTAGATGTTCGACCAGTTGTGGTTGAAGAACAGCGTCTCCTTCGACGGGAGCAGGGACACCAACTCCGTGTCGAGTTCAGCAAAGGTCAGGTTCTCCATGTGGTTCACCTCCTCCCCAGATGAGTTGATGTGCGCCAGTGGAGCGCACACTCCGTGACCGCAGCGTGACCGGACCGTGACCTCGTCAGGTGTTTGCTTTCCGTGTGCCTGTGCGGTGGTCCAGAATCATCAGGACGCTCGCACCTGGGCCGCGCGAAAGCGGGTATCGCCCACGTCGGGCCGACCGGAAGGACTTCGATGTCAATCCCCGTAGCACCGGAGAACGAGCCGCGATCGCGCGACGCGGTCATGGTGCTCAGCTGCTGGACCGAGGGCGTGGCCGGCGACCTGCTGGCCAGGGCCACGATGAGTGTCGGCGAGGAGACACGGATCAGGACGCTGTCCTCTCGGGAGCAGATCCACGAGGCTATCGACGACTGGCTGGACGAGATCCTCGCGACCCCATGACGCCCTGAGACCGGGCCAGAGCGGAAGCCCGCGCGTGAAACGGGCGCATGCCCAGCGGCATACGGCCGGGTATCACCGGAAAAGAGCGCATCTCTTTTTCAGGACAACTGTTCGCATCCGGGTGAATACTGGACGGATGATGCCGAGCGAGCCCGTCGTCAGGGGGACGGCGGCCGTGAGGACCACTGTTTGACAGCTGTCGATCAACTGGGGGATCGATGTCTACACAGGCTTGCCGGATCAGGTTGTTGGGCCACTGGCGTCTCGACCTCGAGGGTCGACGCGCTCAGGTCGGCAACCGCGAGCAACGCGTGACGGCCCTGCTCGGGCTGCGGGGCACCCAGCCGAGAGCCGCTGTCGCAGGCACGCTCTGGCCCGACAGCACGGATGTCCGGGCGCGCGCGAACCTGCGTACCTCCCTCCTTCGCCTCCGCAGCCTGGACGCCGGGATCGTCGATTCCGGCCGTGCCAGCGTGGCGCTCGGACCGCAGGTCCTCGTCGACGTCTGGCACCTGCTCGACCGTCTCGACCAGGTCGAGCGGCTCGAGACACTCGACGGCCTGGACCTCCACGCCGCCCTGGCGACGCTGGCCGGCCCGGACCTGTTGCCAGGCTGGTACGACGACTGGGTCCTCTATGAGCGCGAGCGCTTGAACCACAGGAGAATTCGAGCCCTCGACAAGGTCGCGAGCCTGCTCTTGCGGCGAGGCGACACGAGGATGGCGATCAGCTACGCCGAGGAGGCCGTCGCGCTTGAGCCGCTGCTCGAGAGCTCGGTCGCCCTCGAGGTCCAGGCGCACCTCGACGGCGGCAACCAGTCTGCGGCCGTCCAGGCGTTCCAGCGCTACCGCGCGCGTCTCGACGCCGAGCTGCGGATCTCGCCATCGCGGGAGCTCGTCGAGCTGCTGACGTCCGCCGCGCCGGTCAGGTCGCGGCACTGAGACAGCCCCGAGGCAGCCCTGAGCCAGCCCTGAGGCAGTCATGAGGCAGTCATGAGTCAGCCCGGGAGGCACGCGCCGGTGTCGACCTCGCGGTGGGCGCTCCTCGCGGCGTCGAGGACGGGCATCGCCTCGTCGAGCGTCAGGGCGTAGCCGGTGTTGTTGTCATCGAGCGACTTCGCGAAGACGACACCGGCGACCCGGCCGCTGGCGTCGAGGAGCGGTCCACCGGAGTTGCCCGGCTGGACGCGCGTGTAGAGCGAGTAGATCTCGCGTACGACCGGATCCTCGCCGTAGATGTCACGTCCCCGCGCGTCGAGGGCCTGTCGGACCCTGGCCGGAACGACGGTGTAGGGCCCGTCGAGCGGGAAGCCCGGGACAGCGGCAGCGGTGCCGCGCGGCAGGTCCGAGCCGAGTTCGAGCCCCGGCGCGTCCAGGCCGTCCGCGCTGATGACGGCGAGGTCCCGG
>NZ_DATCWX010000323.1:0-3825 GCF_036566125.1 Intrasporangium sp. | reverse complement strand
CCCACCACGTCGTCGGGCACGCGCGCTGCGTAGCTCGCTTCGGCCAGCAGGACGGTCACGTCGCGGGCGAGGTCCACCCGTCGGTCGCTGGGGCCGCTGTCTCCGGTGTACGCGAGGGATGGTCCGTCCGTGCTGATCCGGTAACCGAGGTTCGGCCACGTGTGCGGCAGTGCGGTGGCCTCGATCTCGAAGGGCCCCAGTTGCAGGCGCGCACCATCCTCCAGATGCGAGACGGTCACGGCACCGTGCAGGAGCTGGGGCCGGTCGAGAGCCAGCACGGCGTCGAGAGCGCCCGCGGGAGCATGGACCGGGAGGGCAGGCGCCGGATGGTCATCGAATATCCGGGCGCGGAGCAGCGGGCTGAGGTCCGCGCAGTGGTCCGGATGACCGTGAGTGACGAGGACGGCGTCGATCTCCCAAGGAGGCACGACCGAGAACAGGAGTGGTGCGGTCGCGTAGCCGGGGTCGACGAGCAGCACATAGCCCTCGCGCTGCACGAGGTAGCCGCTGCACGCGCTCCCGGCTCGGGGCCAGCCGCCGTCACCGCCCAGGACTGTGAGCCGCAATCCGCCCTCCTTCCCCTCGAGGGACGCTCCCCTCAGCATGTGCCACCGACCAATCTAGGCGCCCTCGTCCGCCTCGCCTGAGCACGCTCTCGCCCACTCCGGGCACCGACTGCGCGCGACAATGAGGCCGAGCCATGCAGAGCCGTGCGGAGCAGACAAGGAGCGCAACGGTGTCCCGCGATCCCAACATCCCTGATGCGTTCGACGTCTACACGGTTGTCATCCTGCGGCGCCCGGCCGAGGCGCCGGAGTTGCCCGACGAGGAGCTCGACGCTCTGCAGGCGCGCCATCTCGCGTACCGGGCCGAGCTGGGCCGACAGGGCGTGCTGGTGGTCAACGGGCCGTTCGACGAGCAGAGCGATCCGTCGTATCGCGGGATGTCAGTGTTCGCCTGCGACGTTTCGGAGGCCGCGCGGCTGTCGGACGCTGACCCATCCGTTCTCGCGGGGCGGCTCACGTACGACGTCATGGAGTGGTGGGTGCGCGCCGGCTCGCTCGCCTTCCCGTTCGCCGATCGCACCATCGGAGAGCGTCGCTCGATGCCTGACGCCTGAGCACGCTCCGCAGAGGGTAGGTGTGAGGCATGGCCGATCTCGCGGCATCAGAACAGCCACCCAAGGACGAGAGCCTGCTCACCGTCGTCATCGCGCTCGCAGCCAACGTCCTCGTTGCCCTCGCGAAGTCGGTCGCCGCGGCATTCACCGGGTCAGCGTCGCTGGTCGCCGAGGCGGCGCACTCATGGGCGGACGTCGGCAACGAGGTCTTCCTGCTCGTCGCGGCGCGCCTGTCGGCCAGGCCCAGGGACCGGACGCACCCCTTCGGCTACGGGCGAGAGGCGTACGTCTGGTCCATGTTCGCGGCCTTCGGGCTGTTCACCGCCGGGTCGGTCGTGTCGATCTGGCACGGGGTGCAGAGCCTCGCAGCCGAGGAGTCGGAGACCGAGTACCTCTGGGGTTACATCATCCTCGCCCTTGCCTTCGTGCTCGAAGGCGTCTCGTTCCTGCAGGCTCGTCGGCAGACGGCACGCCTCGCCGCGCGGTCCCGCCTCCACCCGCTGCGCTACATCGCGCTCACGTCGAACCCCACCCTGCGTGCCGTCTACTTCGAGGACGCGGCTGCGCTCATCGGCATCCTCCTCGCCGCCGGCGGCATGGGACTGCACCAGCTCACCGGCAACCCCGTTTGGGACGCCGCCGGCTCGATCCTCGTGGGCTTGCTGCTCGGGGTCCTGGCCATCTTCCTCATCGACAAGAACAGGGACTTCCTCGTCGGCCAGGCGGTCTCGGCCCCGATTCGGGCCCGCGCGCTCGCGGCCCTCCTCGAGACCGGGGAGATCGAGCGAATCACCTTCCTGCACCTCGAGTTTGTCGGTCCGGGAAAGGTGTTCATGATCGCCGCGGTCGATCTGACGGGTGACGAGCCCGAGGCACGGGTCGCGGAGCGGGTTGCCCGCGTCGAACGGCGCATCGAGGACCACGAGCTCGTCGAGCGGGCCCTGCTCACGCTGTCCACCCCAGGAGCTCCCGCCATCGAGGCGTGACCGGCCATCGAGGCCCACACCCGGAGTACCGGACCAGCGCGCCCAACACCGTCGCGTTCGTCCCGACGCCGATCCACCAGGAGGACGTCGTCACGGCGTCCGGGAACTTCTGAAGCACAACGGAGTCGTATGCCGCTGAGCCGGCTCAGCGGCATACGGCACCTTACGCTCGGGTGGCCGCGGCACGCTTCCTACCTCGACGGGTCTGCGTTGCTGGTTTGGGGCGGGCCGGCCAGGACCCTGGGCACGTACTCGAGCATCTGGATCCGGCCGTCGAAGGTGCGACTGTCGACGAGGTCGAGGGCAACGTCGGGGTAGCCGTCGTAGATCCGGTCTCGCCCGGTGCGCCCGGTGATGACCGGGAAGACGCCGACCCGGAATCGGTCCACGAGGCCGGCGTTGAGGAGAGAACGGCACAAGGTGAGGCTGCCCAGGGTCGTCAGCGGCCTGGTGCCCGATTCCTTGAGCTTCCGAACTGCCTCGATCGGGTCGCGTGAGACCAGCTCCGTGTTCGGCCACGCCAGCGGTTCAGTCAAGGTGGTGGAGAAGACCACCTTGGACCGGCCAGCCAGCACGTCGGTGCCCGGCTCGCCCGCGGTGGCGAGCTCGGACATGAGCCGGTAGGTGGTCGCACCCATCAGGATCGTGTTGTCGTCGGGCTGCTCTCCCAGCCAGGCGAGGTACTCGGGTCCTTCCAGTCCCCACCAGCCGGGCCAACCCTCTGCGGCCCCGTATCCGTCGAGGGAGGTGATGAAGTCGACGAGAAGTTCTGGCATGACGTCCCCTTCCGAGGTGGTGTCCGTGGCGGGTCCGTCGTCTGACCCGTCCTTCCACCGTGTCAACCGTCGGCCGCGGGTTCCACTCTTTTACGACTCCTCCTGCCCACTTGGGGTGAACCGGCCGGCCTCGTGGTGCGTGCACCAGTTGTGGTCCTCTCACACGCTGACGAGGCCGTCCTGCGCGGGCTGTACGACGAGCACGCGGGCGCCCTGTTCCAGCACGTCCTCCGGCTCACCGCGGGCGACCGTGGGCGTGCCGAGGACATCGTCCAGGAGACCCTGCTGCGCGCCTGGCAGCACCCGGAGGCGATCCGCCCCGAGCGTGGCCCGGTCCGACCATGGCTCTACACGGTCGCGCGACACCTCGCCGTCGACGCGGTGCGGGCCCGCGCGGCGCGTCCCCGCGAGGTGCCGGACACGGCGCTGGAGCGCGTCGAGAGTTCCCAGGACGACATCGACAGCGCCCTCGACGCCTGGATCGTGTCCGAGGCGCTCAGCGCACTGAGCCGGGAGCACCGCGACGTCATCGTTGAGCTGTACTACCGGGGACGCTCGGTCGCCGAGGCGGCCCAGGAGCTCCGCATCCCCGCGGGCACCGTCAAGTCCCGCACGTACTACGCGCTGCGCGCACTCCGGCTCACGCTCGAGGAGAGGGGACTGACCCCATGAACTGCCACGATGTCCACCCGCTCCTCGGCGTCTACGTCCTCGGCAAGGCAGACCCGGACGACCGGGCAACGGTCGAGCGGCACCTGCCGACCTGTGCCCAGTGTCGGGAGGAGCTCGCCGAGCTCGAGGGTTTGCCCGCTCTGCTCGCCCGGGTGGCGCCCCCCGAGCCGGCGCCATCGCAGCGCCCCCGACCGCAACCCGTCCCGGTGACGCCGTCGCCCGACCTGCTCACGAGGCTGCTCACCGCCGCGGCGGCCACGCGTGCTCGCCG
>NZ_DATCWX010000315.1:0-3592 GCF_036566125.1 Intrasporangium sp. | reverse complement strand
CTCTTGTCGCCGCGCTTGGCCTGGCGGCCGCCACCCGGTCGCGAGCCGTTTGACCCGCTCTGACCTCTACTCCCGGTAGGTGTCGCAGCGGGATCCCGCGGTTCCCGACTGACCGGGGCCGGCGCACATCAGTCGGGCAGGACGGCGAAGCCCTGGACCTCGACGAGGGCGTCCTCGTCCCACAGCCGGGCCACGCCGATGCCGGCCATGGCCGGATACGCCGCCCCGACGAGGCGCCGCCAGACCGCTCCGATCTCCGCGGAGTGCGCACGGTAGTCGTCCATGTCGACGATGTAGATCGTCACGCTCGCCAGGTGCTCGGGCTCGCCACCGGCGGCTCGTAGGGAGGTCAGCATCGACGTGAGCGCCCGCTCGAACTGCTCGACGACCGTGTCGCCCACGATGCGGCCATTTTCGTCGAGCGCGGTCTGCCCGGCGAGGAACACCATGCGCCCTCGGCCCACGACGGCGTGGCTGAACCCACTCGGCCGACCGAGCTCAGGAGGGTTCACGTGCTCCAGGGCGCTCATGACTGGACCGCACCTCCGTCAACATTGATGGCCTGGCCGGTGATCGCGGGCGTCGTCACGCACAGCAGCACCGTGGCCGCCACCTCCTCAGGCCGGATGAGCCGCCCGATCGGCTGCTTCGCCTCGAGAGCGGCTCGGGCCTCGGACTCCGTGCGTCCCGTGCTGGCGACGATGCCGGCCACGGTCTCGTCGGTCATCGGCGTGTCCACGTAGCCCGGGCACACGGCGTTGACGGTCACTCCGGTGCCGGCCACTTCGGCGGCGGCAGACCGCACGAGCCCGAGCACGCCGTGCTTGCTCGCGGTGTAGGCGGCGATGTAGGGCTCGCCCACCTTCGCTGCGACCGAGGCGATGACGACGACCCGCCCGTGCCCGCGCCCCGTCATGCCGGGCAGCGCTCGCCGGAGGCACCGGAACGGAGCGGTGAGGTTGAGGTCGAGCATTTGCTGCCATTGCTCGTCGGTCGTCTTCGCCAACCGGGCGGACGTGCCGGCCCCGGCGTTCGCGACGAGGACGCTGACGGTCCCGAGCTCGGCCTCGACCCGCTCGAAGAGCTCGTCGACGAATTCTCGATCGGTGATGTCACCCGGCACGACGAGGGTCGGTCCGGGACACGCGGCGGCGGTCTCCTTGAGCTCGGTCGCGTTGCGGGCGGTGAGGGCGACCGAGTGACCGGCCTCGCTGAGAGCTACCGCAACGGCTCGCCCGATGCCCCGCCCGGCGCCGGAGACGAGCGCGACAGGCGGCACGGCGGTGTCGGTCACGTCACAGACCTTCCCATTCGTCCGTAACGACCGTCAACGCTCCGACATATGCGCCGCGGCGGATCTTGCACGGTGGACGCCAGGTGGGGACCCGGGTCCTCAGGTGGCGGGATCGAGGCTGGTTCTTCCGCCAGATGAGGACCACGGCGCTTGACTGGCGTGTGTGACACGGAGCGCACCGTCGACGAAGCTCGGGAGGGCTGGGACTGCGATGGTGCTGGAGGCGAGCTCAGCGGCATACGGGATGTTCCCTCGCAATCGAAGGAACAGCAATTGGGAAGTCGCCTCCCAAATCTTGTTCACTCGATTGTGGGGTGTGTGTCGTATGCCGCTGAGCTCGCTCCCGCTCGAATGTGACCTTGCACTCGACGTGACCAAGGGGACAACACCGGCCCGCGATCCGGCAGGTACTGTAGTACTACAACTCGTAGTACCCGGTGTCCCGGGCGTGGCTGCGTCCGGGCGCGGACCTTGGAGATGCGCGTGTCCGAACAGCAACGAGACCTCACCCCGCTGGCGCCGCTTGGCTTGGGACGCCTCCGTTCCGGGCCGGTGCGCTCCCAGCGCCCGATCTACGTCGACCTGCTCCCGCCGTGCAACGCAGGGTGTCCCGCCGGGGAGAACATCCAGGCCTGGCTGGCCCACGAGAAGGACGGCGACCACGAGGCGGCGTGGCGGCAGCTGACGGCGGACAACCCGTTCCCGGCGATCCACGGACGGGTCTGCTACCACCCGTGCGAGACCGCCTGCAACCGGGTCGACCTGGACGGTGCCGTGTCGATCCACGCGGTCGAGCGGTTCCTCGGCGACCTCGCCATCGAGCAGGGCTGGCAGTTCGAGCCTCCGGCCACCCGGACGGGACGCCGCGTGCTCGTCATCGGTTCCGGGCCGAGTGGGCTGTCCGCCGCCTTCCACCTCGCCCGCCTCGGGCACGAGGTCGTCGTGCGCGACAACGGACCCGAGCCCGGCGGCATGATGCGCTACGGCATCCCGGCCTATCGGCTGCCCCGGCACGTCCTCGATGCGGAGATCGCGCGCCTGGTGACCCTCGGGGTGCGCTTCGAGCAGAACCATCGAGTCACCGACCTCGAGGCCGAGAAGGTCGAGGGCGACTTCGACGCCGTCTTCGTCGCGGTCGGGGCGCACCTGTCGAAGCGGGTCGACATCCCGAACATGGACGCCAAGCGCGTCCTCGACGCCGTCACCTTCCTGCGCGGCGTCGAGACGGGCGAACAGGAGGCGCTGAGCGGGACCGTCGCGGTCTACGGCGGCGGCAACACCGCGATGGATGCCGCCCGTGTAGCCCGGCGCGTCGGCGCCGACGAGTCCGTCATCGTCTACCGCCGGAGCCGGGAGCAGATGCCTGCCCACGAGGAGGAGGCGGAGGACGCCGAGGCCGAGGGGATCCGGATCAACTGGCTGCGCACCATCAAGGACATGGGCGAGGGCGACCTCACCGTCGAGGTCCAGGAGCTGGACGAACGCGGCCGCCCGCACGGGACCGGTGTCTACGAGACGCTTGCAGCCGACACGGTCATCCTCGCGCTCGGCCAGGAGAGCGACACCGCCTTCCTGCGCGGCGTGGCGGGCGTCGAGTTCGATGACGACGTCGTGCAGGTCCATCCCTCGACGCTGATGACCGGCGCGCCGGGGATCTTCGCCGGCGGTGACGCGGTCCCGAGCCAGCGCACCGTGACGATCGGCGTCGGGCACGGCAAGCGGGCCGCTCGGAGCATCGATGCGTGGCTCCGCTCCGAGGAGTTCGTCAAGGCGCCCAAGCACGACATCATCCACTCCGACCGGCTCAACCTCTGGTACTTCGGCGACCACGATCGGCGCCAGCAGCCGGAGCTCGACCCGGCGGTGCGCATCAAGGCCTTCGAGGAGGTCGTCGCCGGGCTGTCCGAGCAGGAGGCGCTGTTCGAGGCAGGCCGGTGCCTGTCGTGCGGCAACTGCTTCGAGTGCGACGGCTGCTTCGGATCGTGCCCGGAGGACGCGATCATCAAGCTGGGCAAGGGACTTCGTTACGAGTTCAACTACGCCAAGTGCACCGGATGCGGCACGTGCTATCGCCAGTGCCCCGTCCACGCCATCGAGATGGTGGCCGAGTCGGAGTTCGAGTCTGAGTCTGCGCCGGTGCAGGTCACCGACGCGGTGGAGAGGGGCTGACGTGACAACCACGGACGTGGCCACCAGGGAAGAGGCCACCAGGGAACAGGTCACCATCGACGGGAACGAGGCCGCGGCCGACGTCGCCTTCCGGCTCAACGAGCTCTGCGCCATCTACCCGATCACGCC
>NZ_DATCWX010000304.1:0-4441 GCF_036566125.1 Intrasporangium sp. | reverse complement strand
ATGGCGGGCAAGGCACCGACCCAGGACACCGTGTGGCGGACCGAGCAGGGCGTGCGCGCGGCCTATGCGCAATCGATCGCCTACTCGCTCGAGAGTGTGGTGTCGTTCCTCGAGAACACACGCGACGACAACCTCGTGGTGCTCATGCTCGGTGACCACCAGCCGATCACCCTGGTCTCCGGTGACGACGCGAGCCATGACGTCCCGGTCAGCCTCATCAGCAAAGACCGTTCCGTTGTGGGCCGCATCTCCGGATGGGGCTGGGGCGACGGCCTGCGGCCCACGCCGCAGGCGCCGGTGTGGCGGATGGACCAGCTCCGTGACCGCTTCCTGACCGCTTTCGGGACCGGACGGTGAACCAACGAGCCCCCGCGCTCGTAGTCAGGGGTGTCCGCCCCCGGAGTTCGCGCGCTCGCGATCGTCAGGCGGCAATGGAAGGGAGAGTCCCCATGACCCTGCGACTCGTCGGTGCAGTTGCGCTGCTTGTCTCCGCCGCTGTGCACCTCTACATGTGGTTCAACGGTGTCCGCGACCAGTCCGTCGGCCCCATGTTCATGGTCAATGCTGTGTCGGGCGTCGTCATCGCGGTGCTGCTCGTCCAGTGGCGGCACTGGATCCCGGCGTTCCTCACGCTCGGCTTCGGGGCAGCCACGCTTGGCGCGTTCATCATCTCGGCGACCGTGGGACTGCTCGGCATCCACTCGGACTGGGCGGGTTGGACCGTCTGGACCGCTGCGACCGCGGAGGTGGTCTGCATCGTCGTCGGCGCGACACTGTTGCTGCAGTACGTTCGATCGACGCAGCCGGCTCGTCACGAGGCTGGACGAGGGGCCGTCACGAGCGGCTGACCCCGCCCGTCCCGGTGTGTGCCGTTGCCCTCGACGCGTGGTGACCCTCGATGCAAGAGTGGTCCAACTGAGTCGAGAGGATCGAGGACGCGATGCTTCGGACGACGGGACGCCTGCTCATTGGCACGACCTACGCCGTGCTCGGATACGACGCCTGGCGTGAGCCAGGCGGCCGGGTGGACCAGGCATCAGAGACCCTCGCCGCACTGCGCAACGTCCTGCCGATTCCCGACGACGACGAGGCCGTGGTCCGTGCCAACGGTGGTGCGCAGGCGGCGGCTGGAGCGCTCCTCGCGTTGGGGATCATGCCGAGGCTCTCGGCCATGGTGCTGGCCGGGTCGATGGTCCCCACCTCCCTTGCGGGACATGCCTTCTGGAAGATCGACGATCCCGTCATGCGGAAGACGCAGCGCGTGCAGTTCCTCAAGAACCTCGCCATGATCGGCGGCCTGCTGGCCGTGGCCGGAACCAAGCGTTCTCCGTAACTCCGCCACGCACGCGACCGAGGTTCAGGACCGAGGCAGGGGGCTGTAGAAGACCAGCCCGTTTCCCATGTGGTCATAGACCACGGCTCGGCGCTCGTGCGCGTCGTCGTACGGCGCCCGAAGGATTGCCCCGCCGTTCTCCTCGACGGCCTTGGCCGCGGCGTCGACGTCTGTGGTCTTGATGCCGACCGCGACCTTGCCGGGGATGGGGTGATCCACCGCGGTCGCCAGAGCCACGGTCACCGACCCGCCGTCCAAGGCCGCGAAGTGGGTCCCGTCGCGGAACTTCAGGGTGAACCCCAGGGTCTCGGTGTAGAACGCGATGGACTCGTCCAAGTCGTCTGTCGACAGGACGATCATGCGCACGTCGTAGTCGGCCATTGCCCGTTCCTCTCCGTCCCGGGCATCGTATGGGGCCTCATCGGCGTGCGGGAGCCTGGGTGTGACGAGCGCCTCTGCGAGGGCTCGGGACCTGGTCAGTCAAGGTGAGATCGGCAAGGACTCCACCGTCCTCTTCGCGCACCTCGGGGGGCAGCCGGCGCTGAACGCCTACAGCGGCATCTTCGGCTGATGGCTGACTGACGGGATGAGCGGGTGCCGCAACTGGTACCCGCACGGGCGTAGGTGGGAGGAAACTTCGCGCCAGCTCGTCAGTGCTCCGGGCGACTCTGGGCCCACGCTCTCCACGCCGCCGTGACGATCAAGGCTCCAACCAGTGAGCCGATGATGCCGCTGGCGCGCAGCTCGAGCCCGTCACCGGACAAGAGGCTGATGAGCAGGCCGCCGACGAAGGAACCGGCAAGGCCCGCGCCGAGCGCGGCCGGCCAGTTGATCCGGCCGCCCTGCCGACCGAGTATCAGCTGCGCGGCTGCCCCAACCACCATGCCGAAAAGGATGATCGCGACGATGAGCATGGTGCGACGCTACGGCAGACCAGGGCCGGTCCGCCGCAATTGGTGGAAACGGACGCCTCGAGCCCGTGTCCGGCCTGGTGACCCCACGGGGTGCGCGAAAGGCTGGGACCGAGCCCAGCGGCATACGGCAAAGATCTTGTCCGTATGCCGCTGGGCTGGAGTCGCGTGTGCGCTCACCTCGCCTGCCCGGCGAGGGACTCGCGGGTCACCTCCGTGGGTGTCGCGGTGACGTAGAACTTGAAGCGCGTGCGGCCGACAGGCCCACGGTCCAAGGGAATCGGGTGGTCCGTGAACCACTCTCGGTAGGCCCGGAAGGCCGCCTCGTCGGCGAAGTGCATCTCGGCGATGCGGTAAAACGACTGACCCCGGGGAATGTCCGCGGTGCCTCCGGAAGCCGTCGTCACCTGCCCCTCGACCTTGTTGAAGATGATCCGGTCGAGGTGCGGGTTGGCCAGCAGGTCGGGCGCGTGCACCTCGAAGAGCCAGCGCTCGTACTCCTCCTGCGTCACCCCCTCCTCGATGTCGTAGCCGAGGATCGTCTTGAACATCACTGCCCTCCTTGTACGTGTGGTCATGGCCTGAAGAGGAAGGACTCCGCCTCCTCGCCGAAGCCCTCGAGGCGCACGAGGATGGGCCGGATGAGGACGCCCACGAGCTGCGTGGCCACCTCGTCCGCGTCGCGGAGCGGGGCTCGCGTGTGGCCGGCCGCCCGCTGGGCGGTGACCGCCGCGCGGTAGACGCCCTCGGTCCATTCCGGTTCCATGAACTGCGCGTCACCGCGCACGGCGACGAGCCGTGGCGGGAGGAGGTTCAGGTCGAAGACGTGCGGCCGCTCGTTCGTCGCACCGGGCCGGGGCGGTCCGGTCCAGACCACCTCGGTGCGTGGGTTTCGGCGCCACTGGTCGAGGCGGCGGTGCAGCCGGCGCTGCACGGTCGCGACGGACCAGTCGTCCTGAAGGAAGGCCGCCATGGTCCGGGTCACGGGGTACCCGCGGGCGTCGATGGTGGTGAGCTGGGCGAACCCCGCCTCGTCGAGCACGAAGCGTCGGGCCGCATTCTGGGGCGCGCTGGAGGTCATGTTGGGCCCTTGCCGTTGGTCGGTGCCGCCTGTCTGAAGAGGTCGCCGACCTCGCGAGGGGTGTGCCGGTCGGGCCACTCGTCGAGGACGGCGAGGAGCTGTCCGGCTTTGGTGCCGAAGGCATGCCCAAGTAGCTCAGTTGCCTTGGCACGAATGGCCTCTCGGGAGGCGTGGCCATCGGCGTCCCCTCTTGGCCGGGTGCTCGTCGCGGTGAGGACGCGGCCGTCCCTGAGGGCGATCTCGATGGTGGTCGGCCGACCGGCTGGGTATCCCGCGTCGAACTCTGGTGCGCGCTCGACGGTGACCCTCGCGGACAGCTGGCGCACTCGTTCGCTCGTGACCTCGCCGTCCGTGAGGACGTCGTCGTCGAGGCGGCCGTGCAGGAGCGACAGGGCGACGGCAGTGGGGATGCTGAATCGGGCTTCGAGCTCGTTCCGGGCGGGTGTGTCGAAGGCGCTGGCCGCGGCGTAGGTCCGGACGTGGACACGGTGTACGTCGTCGGCCAGGGCCACGTCTGGCTGGGCCGCCCTGAGATCGTCGAGGGCATCGAGGACGCCGTGGAGGTGCGCGCAGGCCGGGTGCAGCTTGATGTAGCCGCGGAGGATCTCGTAGTCGTGCGAGCGTCCCGGGCCGTCGGGCGGCAGACCGGCCCAGCCCGCGGCGGCATGTGCGGCGAAGAAGCGATCGAGGGCGCCTGGGGCTGCTGCCAGACCTGCGGCTGCTGCCTGTCCCAACCACAGGCCGTGGCCGATCGACGCGCCCAGGTAGGCGTGACCACCCGGGTACCCGCTGAAGATGGTGTGGGCGTCACTGAGCAGCAGGCTCGACGCCGCCAGTTCGATGGCGCGTGCGATCGCGACAGGGTCGGCGTCGGTGAGCAGGTGGGTCGTCGCGACCGCAGTCGCCACGGCTCCCCAGGTGCCGATGTCGTGGACGCCCTTGGGCGTGCCGCCCATGGCGATCCCGATTCTGGCGCCGACCTCGTACCCCGCGAGCACGGCGGAAAGCATCGCCTCGGTCGAGCAGTCGTGGTCCTCCGCCAGGGCAAACGCGGCGAGGACGACGTGAGCGGCGGGGTGGCCGCGCGCGACCCGGTGGCCGTCCTGGAGCTGGTCG
>NZ_DATCWX010000300.1:0-23540 GCF_036566125.1 Intrasporangium sp. | reverse complement strand
GGCGGCCGCGGCACCTGCACCGACGAGGGCGTCGGCGCGCGCGGCCAGGGGACGCAGCGCGGCCAGCGCGCGGTCCACGGCACCGGCGACGGCGCTCGAGAGGATCTCGGCGTTCGCGGCACCGAGCTCGGGGTCGGACGTCCACGTCTTGTAGAGGGCGTCGAGCCAGCGACGCTGGTCCTTGAACCACTCGGTCAGGTGCTGCGCGGCGAGGCTGTAGCCCGCTGCGCCCCCCGTGAGGGCCGCGTCGTCGAGGTGCGTGAACAGGACCCGGTAGAGCAGCTGGTCGGTCACGTCGAGGGCGATCAGGGCCAGTGCCCAGTCCTGCTCGACGATGGTCTGCTCGACGAGCCGTCGCAGCCCTTGGAGGGCGTCGTCCTCCATCCACGAGCTCTTGGCGTCCTCGAGCAGGCCGGCGGTCCCGCCGTCGAGGGCGATCCCGAGCCGGCTGATCAGCTGCGCGTTGCCGATGCGGTCGAACGCCGCGTAGGCGGCGCACTGCGTGATCGTCGTGCCGAACCCGAAGCGGGCGGCGGCCGTCGAGATGAGCTGAGCGCCCGACTCGTAGTGCCGCAGTGGGATGACGAGCTGGGCGAGCAGGTCCTTCCACGCGTCGGGGAGGCGCTCGAGCAGGCCGCGGCTCTCGATGTAGCTGAGGGTCGCACCGAAGGCGTCGGACATCCCGGCGCGGGACGTGACGTACGGCGCGTAGTAGTACTGCCGCGGGTCGGTGAAGGAGTACGGGTCGGTCAGCCGCAGGACGCTGAACGACTCGTCGTAGATCTCCTTTGACGGGTCCCACAGCGGGCGGTAGTGGAGGTTCTCCCTCGCCTGGATGTCGAACGACCCCTCCTCATAGCGCGAGGCGGGGCGGTCCCCGAACCTCGCAACGAGGTGGTCGAAGGTCTTGCGCTGCGGTTCGATGACCTGAGTACGCAGTTCGTACTGCACGTCGGCCTCCTTCGGCTTCGGTGTGCGTGATCGCAGCGCGGGCGCTGCTGGTTTCGGGCAGGCGTGGGTAGGCCTGCATGGCCCTGCCGCAGGGGAGCGATCGGGCGTCGTAGCGTGGACCCCGGCGGGTCAGGCCGCCGGGTGGTGGGTGACGCCCGACTCGACGAGGAGCCGGACGAGCAGGTCGGGCAGGGCGTCGGGGCCGTCGAGCTCCTGGGGGATCTCTGACTCGAAGCCGTCGCCGATGAGGCGGGCGTAGGCGGTGCCGTCCTCGAACGTCGTCGATACCCGGACGGCCCGGCCGTGGTAGGTGATGTTGAAGGCCAGCTCGCTGGGCAGCGTCTCGTCGAAGAGGGTGAGGTGGTCGTCACCTGCGCCCCCGGGGAGAGATCCTGCCGAGGAGAGCACGGCATTGGCCTCGCAGACGAGCTGCTCGGCGAGCGAACGGATGGCGACCTGGCGGTCGGCGCCCGTGCCGGTGGCGATGCGTTGGCTGATCCGCGTCATGGGCATCGGGGCGACGGGCTCGACGTCGGCGTCACGCGCTCCGACGAGCTCGGCGACCTTGAGCATGAACGGCGTCATTGCTCGTCCTATCTCGTGGTTCGTGCCTGGAAAGGGTGAGGGGTTGGGGGTTTGGGGTGGGTCGGCGGTTGGGGTGTCGGCGGGTTCGGGGTTGTGGTGTCGGCGGGCTTGCCCCGGCAACACACCCGCTTGTCGCGCGCCCATCCCTGTTGCAACAGGCACGAGCAGTCGATATCCGGGTGTGTTGCGGGTCCAGTCCCCGCCGAGCTCTTAGGTGGTGCTGCCGAGGGCGGCGGCACCGGCCTCGGCGATCTCGCGGTCCTGCTCGGCCGTGCCTCCGGAGACGCCGACCGCGCCGACGAGGATGTCGTCGAGGCGGATCGGGACGCCGCCGCCGAAGACGACGAGCCGGTCGCGGTGGACAATGCCCTCGCGGAGAGCGGCCTCGTTCTCGATGAGCCCGAAGAACTCATGCGTCGCGATGCCGTTGAAGGCGGAGACGGTCCAGGCCTTGTCCTGCGCGATCCCGGAGGAGAGCAGCGGCGCTCCGTCCATGCGGGCGAAGGCGATGAGGGCGCCCGACGGATCAGTGACCGCGACGTTGACGGCGACTCCGATCTCAGCCGCCCGCTCGAGGGCGGCGTCGACGGCTGCCCGCGCACCGGCATACGTGATGGTGTGTTGGGTGCGCACGTGCGTGGCGCGGGCGGCCGTCGTCGTCATGGCTTCCTCCGGGATGGCAGGGTCGGGACGGATCAGGTCGAGACGGTCGTGAAGCGCTCGTTGATCTCGCGGGCGTGGTAGAAGATGCCCTTGGCGATCTGGTCGGGCGTCCACTTCACCGTCGGCCGGTCCGGGTAGGCCAGGTAGCCGCCGGCGAACACCTCGTTGCGGTTGCCCGACGGGTCGAAGAAGTAGATCGTCTGCCCGCGGGTGATGCCGTGACGGGTGGGGCCGATGTCGATCGGCACGTCGTCCATCGCGAAGAGGTCACCGGCGTGGCCGACCTCGGACCAGTCCTGGAGCTTGAAGGCGACGTGGTGCAGCTTGCTCTGGGGGCCCTCGAGCACGGCGATCTGGTGGATCTGGTTGTTGCTCGTCATCCACGTCGCGATGTAGTGCGCGTCGTCGTCGACGAGGTCGGTCTGCACGCGCTCGGTCGCGTAGAAGCCGAACACCTCGGTCAGCATGTTCTCCATCGTCCGCACGTCCTCGGCGAGGATGAGCGAGTGGTCGAGGCCCGGGACGCCGACCCCGACGAGGTGGCGCGGGAACGCCTCGGGGTTGTGCGTGCCCACCTCGGTGCCGATGACGGTCTGCTCGTGGTAGACCTCGAAGACGTGGTCCGACGGGGTGGTGAAGCGGATGCCGTCGCTGACCTCCGGGTTCTCACCCTTGGACATGCGCTCGACGGTCAGGCCGAAGGCCTTGCCCTTCTGCTCGATCTCGTCGATGTCCTCGGGCTTCTCGACCTTGAAGCCGTACTTGACGACGCCGACGCCGCCTTCCTCGAGGACGAGCGAGTGGTGGTCCCACTCGTCCCAGCCCTTGTAGTAGACCTTGCCGTCCTGCTCGAGCGTCTCGTAGAGCCCGAGCGTGTTGGCGTAGTGCTGCTTGGCTTCGGCGAGGTCCGTGACCCGGACATGCGCGTAGCCCATCCTCAAGATTCCCACTGCTACTCCTTCGTGGTGGTGCCGGCAGCCAGGGCTTCGGCGCGGAGCCGGGCCTTTTCGTTGATCTGGCGCAGGAACGGGTTGACGAGACGCAGGCAGCTGTCGCGCATCTCGATGGTGAGGTCCGAGTCCGGGACCGCCCGGCAGCTCAGACAGGTGCCGTCCGCGCGCTCCTCGTCGGAGATCACGGAGTCGGCCACGGGTCGGTTGTAGTCGAACGCCCCGTCGTGGACGTCGACCTTGCAGATGGCGCAGCCGCCGCGGCGGCACCCGATGGTGTAGGCATAGCCGGCCTTGTACAGCCCCTCGAGCACGGTCTCTCCCTGGGCGAGGAAGATCTTCTCGCCCGTCGGGTGGATCGTGAGTGTCGGCACCGGCGCTCCCTTGCGAACTGTCGCGGCGGGCACCTCCACGTGCCGCCGATACGAGCGTCGCGCCTGCCCGGCCGGTTCGGGACCCACGTTCCTCTCCCCGGAACGAGGCGCCGTTCAAACGAAAAACCGGTGGGGCGGCGTCACCGCGCCAACCTAGGCTGGATGGGTTATGCGAGACTTCCCACCCGAGATCCGGGCCTTCACCGATGGCGCCACAAAGGCGGACGAACCGGACACCCGCAGCCCGCGAACCTTCCTGCGCTGGATGGTCCGCCAGCAGGGGGCGCTCTTCTGGGCCGGCCTGCTCGTCGCCATCGTGTGGATGGTGCCGCAGACCCTCGGGCCGTGGATGGTCGGTCGGGCCATCGACACCGGCATCATCGCCGGTGACGCCAGCGCGACGCTCCGGTGGGTCCTCATTCTCGGGGCGGTCACGGCCATCGGCGCAATGAGCGGCGTCGTCTACCACACGATCATCGTGCGCGAGTGGCTCATCGCCCTCTACGGCACGACCAAGCTCGTGACCCGCAAGGCCCTTCAGCTCGGCCACATCCTGACCCGCCGCACGCCGACGGGCGAGGTCCTGTCGGTCTCGGGGAGCGACGGCGACCAGTTCGGCGCGCTGATGGAGGTCACGACCCGAGCCATCTCGCAGTTCGTCGCCTACCTGGTCGTTGCGGGCATCGTCCTGTCCACCTCGGTCCGAATGGGCGTGCTCGTTCTTCTCGCCGCGCCGCTGCTCGTCGTCCTCGGCACGCCGCTGCTCCGGCCCATGCAGCGCTGGCAGGGGATTGAGCGGTCCCGCAACTCCGAGCTGACCTCGATGGCGACCGACATCGTGGCCGGCCTGCGGATCCTCAGGGGCATCGGCGGCGAGGACACCTTCGGCGGCAACTACGCCGACCAGTCACAGCGCGTGCGCCACTCCGGTGTCCTGGCCGGCAAGTGGTACGGCGCGGTCGAGGCCGTTGGCGTGCTCATCTCCGGCGGGTTCGTCGTTGTCCTCATGTGGCTCGGCACGCGCGAGGTCGCCGAGGGCCGGCTCACGGTGGGCCAGTTCGTCAGCTTCCTCGGCTACGGCCTGTTCCTCCTGGCGCCGATGCGGACCTTCGTCGAGTTCGCCCTGAAGTGGATCCGGTCGGTGGTCTCGGCACGCAAGGCCATCGCCGTGCTCAGCCAGCGTCCCCCGTGGGTCGAGCCCGAGCACCCGCACGCGTTCCCCTCGATGGCGCCGATCGTCGACGAGGCGTCCGGCGCGGTCTTCGAGCCGGGTCGCCTCACCATGGTCGTCTCGGCCGTCCCTGACGACTCGGCGGCGCTCGCGGACCGCCTCGGCCGGTACCTGCCGTCCGATGAGGGCACGCTCGTCAGTGACGAGATCCCCGAGGACCTCAAGGGACGGGCCGCCAGAAGGGAGCGCTCGCGACGGACGGTTCAGCGCGAGGAGCAGGCCAGGCGAGACGAGGAGCGGGCCAGACAGGCCTGGGGCGTCACCGTCGGCGGCGTCGACCTGGGGGCCATCCGCCTCGATGAGGTCCGTCGCCACGTGCTCGTGAGCGACACCGCGCCGCAGGTGTTCGCCGGCACCCTGAGAGACGCCGTCGATCCACTCGGACGCCTCACGCGGTCAGGGGCCGAGCTCGCGCTCCATACCGCCGCAGCGGAGGACGTCTTCGACGCCATGCCGGGCGGCTGGCAGGGCGAGCTCGACGAGCGTGGACGGGGTCTGTCGGGCGGGCAGCGCCAGCGCCTCGTCCTCATGCGCGCACTGGCCGCGGACCCGGAGGTCCTTGTCCTGGTCGAGCCGACCTCTGCCGTCGACGCGCACACGGAGGCACGCATCGCCGAGCGCCTCGCCCCCCACCGGGACGGCCGCACGACCATCGTCATGACCGCCTCACCGCTGCTGCTCCACCATGCCGACGACGTGATCCTCCTCGAGCACGGCAAGGCCACCACGAGGGGAAGGCACGTTGACCTGCTGGCGAGCTCAGCGGCATACCGCTCCGTCGTCGTGCGCGGAGAGGTCACGGCGACGCACCAGCCCACTCACGACGACTCGAACGGGTCGCACCACGATCACCTGATCACCCACTTCAGCGAGGAGGAGGCGCCATGAGCCACGTGGACACCGACGTGTCGCCACTGCCGCCTGACCTCGCGGCAGAGTCGGCGCGCACCTGGGACCGCCCGGCCGACGTCTCCGTCGTGCCGGACGAGCTGCGCCCGCCCACGGCTGCCTCGCCACAGGACCGCGTGCGGGCGCTCCGGCTGCGCCACCAGCTCCGTGAGCGCCGGGCCCATGAGTTCGTGGCCGACCAGCTGAGCTCGCGCAAGGGCCTGCCCATCGCGGAGCCAAGGCGCGTGGTCAGGTTCATCGGCAGGCTGCTCGCCGAGCGCAAGCACGTCGTCGCCGCCGTCCTCCTCGCCAACGCCCTCGCCGCGGGCGCCGGCCTGCTCGTGCCGCGCCTGCTCGGTGCCCTCGTCGACTCGACCGTCGCCGACGTCCAGGCCGGACGGCAGGATGCGGCGCTCGCCGCGGCGAACTCGATGGCAGTGGTCGTGGCAGGGATCGTCGTCCTCCAGGGACTGCTGACCTTCGCGGCGCAGGCGAGCTCGGCCGTCCTCGGCCAGGGCGTCCTCGCAGCGGCGCGTGAGTACGTCGTCCGGGCGATCCTCAGGCTGCCACTGTCGCGAGTCGAGTCGGCCGGCTCCGGCGACCTCGTCACCCGCGTCACGCGTGACGTCGGGACGATGAGCGAGTCGGTCCGGTGGGCGCTGCCCCAGGCGATCATCGCCGGCACGACCGTCGTGCTCACCCTCGTCGCGATGCTGGGCAACTCGCTCCTGCTCTCGGTCCCGTCGCTCGTGCTCATGGGCCTGGCCCTCATCCAGGTCCGCCGCTATCTCGCCCGCGCACCCAAGGGTTACCTCACCGAGGGAGGCACCTACTCGCGGATCAACACGACGCTGACCGAGACCGTCGAGGGCGCCCGCACCGTCGAGGCACTCGGGCTCGGTGCCCTTCGGCTCCGCCGCGGTGAGGGCGACATGGAGGTTTCCGGCCAGGCCGAGCGGTACACGATGACCCTGCGCAACCTGCTCTTCGCGGTCATGGACCTCGCGTTCAGCCTGCCGCGGGTGCTCGTCCTGCTGCTTGGTGCGGTCGGCTACGCGCAGGGTTGGGCCTCCCTCGGCCAGATCACCACGGCGATCCTCTACACCGAGGCGCTCTGGGGGCCGTTCGAGATCCTCGTCCACACCGTCGACCGGGTGCAGGTTGGGATCGCCTCGACGACCCGCCTCCTCGGCATCGCCACCGTGCCTCCCGACCGGGAGGCAGGTGCCGCCAGGCCAGCGGCTCCGGACCTCGTCGGCAGGGACCTGCGCTACGCGTACCGCGCCGACCACGACGTCCTCCACGGCATCGACCTCGCCCTGCGGCCGGGGGAGCGGCTGGCCGTCGTCGGACCGAGCGGCTCGGGCAAGTCAACCCTCGGCCGGCTGCTGGCGGGCATCCATGGGCCGCGAACAGGCACCGTCGAGGTCGGCGGCGTCGGCCTGACGTCGCTGCCCCTCGACGTCCTGCGGAGCGAGGTTGCCCTCGTCACCCAGGAGCACCACGTGTTCATCGGCTCCGTGCGCGACAACGTCGTCCTGGCCCGCGAGGACGCCTCCGACGCGGCGGTCATCGAGGCGCTCCGGGCGGTTGACGCGTGGGACTGGGTCGAGCGCCTGCCGGAGGGGCTCGCCACCAAGCTCGGCTCGGGCCACACCCAGCTGACGCCGGGCCGGGCGCAGCAGATCGCCCTGGCCCGCCTCATCCTCGCCGACCCGCACACCATCGTCCTCGACGAGGCCACGTCGCTCATCGACCCCCGGACGGCGCGGCACCTCGAGGGCTCGATGAGCGCCCTGCTCACCGGCCGCACCGTGGTGGCCATCGCGCACCGCCTCCACACCGCGCACGACGCGGAGCGGATCGCGGTCGTCATCGATGGGCGCATCGTCGAGCTCGGTAGCCACGACGAGCTCGTCGCCCGGGACGGCGAGTACTCCGCCTTGTGGCGCGCCTGGACGTCCTGACCACGCGCTCACCGCGCGTCGCAGCGGCAGCCGGCTCAGCGGCATACGACATCAATGGACGTATGCCGCTGAGCTCGCCTCGCACGCATGTGGCCCCACGCGCCTCCCGCCCTCCACCCCGCAACACACCCGCCTACCGACTGGTCGCACGCCCTGCAGAAGGGGGCGGCGGTCGACAAGCGGGTGTGTTGGAGTGCGTACGGGCTACCCGCCCGACACGACGTCCCGGCGTCGCAGGCCGAGGAAGCCGACGGCCCCGAGGGCCACGGCCGCGAGGCTCATCACGACCAATGGCGTGGCGGCGGCAGCTTCGGCGGGCACCTGCGGCGTGTGGTGGACGGGGGACAGCGCCATGACCCACTCGGGCAGGTTGAGCAGCCCGCCGAGGTAGAGCGCGAGCGCAATCCAGACGACGAGCACCCACGTGAACGAGGTGAGCCGGGGGACCAGCCCGTAGACCGCGATGGCGACCCCGGCCACGAGCAGGGTCGCGGGGAGGTAGGCGAGCGACGCCAGGACCAGGTCCCCGACCCAGTGGCTCTCCCCCGTGCCCGCCGCGACGCCGAGGCCGGCCCCCAGCCCGATGACCACCAGCATGAGCACGGCTTGCAGGCCGACGACGAGGGTCCACCCGCCGAGCAGCCTCGATCGGGCGCTGCCGGTGACGAGCACGGCCTCGGCGCGACCGGCCGCCTCCTCCGAGCGGAGGCGCAGGACCCCGGCGACGGCGATGGCTATCGGGGCGATCGCGAAGAGGGACAGCATGTAGGCCGAGAAGCTCGTCGTCAGGTCCGCCAGCTCCAGGTTCAGCACCTCGTCGAACTGGGGGACCTCCTGCAGGAGATCCTGAAGCGAGTTGGCGAGCGCCCCGAAGGCGATCGCGAAGACGAACATGCCGATCAGCCAGCCGAGGTAGGTGTTCCAGAGCAGCCGATGGGCCAGACCCGCGGGGGAGAGCAGCCGCGGTGACGCCTCTGCGGGGCCGGGCTCGGGAGCTCGAAGCCCCGCACCGAGGTCGCGTCGCTGGGCGAGACGGACGGTCATGGCCAGCAGCACCAGGGCGGCTGCCGCGGAAACGGCGAGCGGCCACCAGCGCAGCTCGACGTAGAGCCGGGTCTGCTGCGCCCAGGCCAGCGGCGAGAACCACGAGAGCCAGGAGCCCTGGTTGTGGATGACGTCACCGAGGCCACGCACGAGGAACGCGACGGCCAGGGTTCCGAGCGCCATGCTCGAGGCGGTCCGCGCATGCTCGGTCAGCTGGGCCGTCACGCCGCCGACCGCCCCGAAGACCAGGCCGGTCAGCCCGGTGGCCATCCCGAGGGCGATCGAGCTTGCCGCCTCCATCCCGGTGCCGACGAGGGCGAGCGTGGTGGCGGCGCCGACGGCGAGGTTGGCCAGGGCGACGGTGAAGAGGGCCGCGGCGGCGGGTGCGAAGCGCCCGACAGGCAGGGCACGGACGACTTCCAGGCGCCCGGACTCCTCCTCGGCCCGCGTGTGGCGCACGACGAGCAGGATGCTCATGATCGCGGCGGCGAGGAACAGATACAGGGACAGCTCGTTCGCAACCATCGCGCCGAAGGTGTAGTCGTCCAGCCCGAACGCCGGCCCCGTCATCATGATGGCGGACGGGTTCGACATGAGCGACGCGCGCGCCTGCAGGGCCTCGGGCGTCGTGTACGTCGCATTGAACGAGGCGACCGACCCGGCGACGAAGATCCCGAAGGACAGGGTCCACACCGCGATCCGGACGCGCTCGAGCCGGAGGAAGAACCGCAGCAGCTCGCGGGTGCCGGCCCAGGGCTCGGCCGTCCCACCTGCACCGGGCCGGTTCGCGGCGCCCGGGGGCCGCGCCCGTGACGTGGCCTGCCCGGCGGTGGCCGTCGGCGTGTCCATGGGGGCGCTCATCGGGTCGCCGCCTCCTCCGGGGCGGCGATCTCGTCGCCGTAGTGGCGCAGGAAGAGCTCCTCGAGCGAGGGCGGGGCGATCGTGAGGTTCTCGACCCGCTTGTCGGCGAGCAGCCGCAGCACGTCGTTGACGTGCGCGTTGTCGACGTCGAAGCGCAGGAAGCCGTCGTCGACCGTGAGGTCATGGACGCCGGCCGCACGCGTGAGGGCCGCCGGGTCTGCGGACGTCGTTGCCGTCACGGTCGACCGGGTGAGATGGCGCAGCTCGGCCAGCGTGCCCGTCTCGACGTCCCGACCGGCGCGGATGATCGTCACGGTGTCGCAGAGCTTCTCGACCTCGGCGAGGATGTGGCTCGACAGCAGGATGGTGCGCCCCTGGTCCCGCAGCGCCCGGACCTCCTGGGTGAAGACCGCCTCCATGAGCGGGTCGAGTCCTGACGTCGGCTCATCGAGGAGGAACAGCTCGGCGTCCGTGGCAAGCGCTGCGACGAGCGCGACCTTTTGGCGATTGCCCTTCGAGTAGGTGCGGGACTTCTTCGTCGGGTCGAGCTCGAAGCGCTCGAGCAGCTCCTCCCGTCGCCGTCGGTCGGCCGGCTTGCGGTAGAGCCGCGTCAGCACGTCGATCACCTCGCCGCCGGTGAGGTTGGGCCACAGGCTGGTGTCCCCGGCGACATAGGCGATGCGCCGGTGGATGGCGACGGCATCGACCCACGGGTCGAGGCCGAGGACCTGCGCCGAGCCGGAGTCGGCCCGCAGCATGCCGAGCAGGACGCGGATCGTCGTCGACTTCCCGGAGCCGTTGGGGCCGAGAAAGCCGGCGACCTGTCCTTTCTCGACGCGGAGCGAGAAGCCGTTGAGCGCCTTGGTCGTGCCGAACGACTTGACGAGGTCTCGGGTCTCGATAGCCAGGTCAGGCATGTGAGCTCCTGTTGGGTTGGTGGAGGGTGGACAGGTAGGCGTCGAGCAGGCTCGAGTCGGTGAGCAGCGGCTCGGTGTAGATCTCGAGGACCGGCAGGATGATGCGGTTCGAGTAGGCCTGGAGCCAGGCGGGCAGCCCTGAGACGTCGAGGTGCTCGTCGCGGCCGGGCAGCTGCAGCAGCAGGGCTCCCAGCGCCATCTCGGTCAGGACCCGGGCACGTGCCTCGGGGTCGCGGCTCGGGCGGACGGTGCCGGCCTCCTCGGCCTCGCCGAGATAGGCCTGGGCGTCGACGACAAGCTGGTCGACGAGTCTCACGGCGAGGTTGCCGCCGCTCTGGAGGCAGCGCAGCACATAGGCGACGAGGTGGGCGTAGCCCTCGACGTGCGCGAGATGGGTGAGCATGGCGGTCGCGCCGCCGGGGCCGAGCACCTCGGACTTGTTGGCGCTGATCTGGCCGATAACCCATTCGTCGCAGGCCTCACGCAACCCGGCCCGTGAGCCGAAGTGGTGCAGGATCAGCGCCGGGCTGGCCCCGACGTCGGCGGCGATGGCGCGCAGCGGCGCCTCCATCCCGTCCCCGGCGAAGCGACGGATGGCCGCCTCGCGGATCCGGGCGCGGGTGGTGAGGTCCTCGGCCGCAGGAAGGCTCACTGAACTCATGTACAACATGCTAAACGCGTGTTCAGTCCCTCGTCAAAGTGATGTGGTATGCCGCTGGGCTGGCGCGGAACTCACGCCGAGACCGCGCCCGCCGAGCGACAAGCGGTAAGACTCACCCGTGCTGACGACACCAACGGACTACTCGACCAAGTGAGGTAGGTGAGGGAGAGTGGGCCCCATGAGCAACAGCGATCCCATCGTCATCGTCGGCGGCAGCCTGACTGCCGCTCGCGCCATCGAAGCCATCCGCGAGAGCGACCAGGAAACGCCAATCGTGCTCGTGGGCAAGGAGAACCGATTGCCATACGAGCGGCCGCCGCTGTCCAAGGGCGTCATGCTCGGCAACGACCCCGAGGACGTCGCCTTCACGCACCCTCGCGAGTGGTATGACGACAACAACGTGGAGCTGCGGCTCGGCGTCGCGGCGGACCGGCTCGACCCCGCCAACCGGACCGTGACGTTGTCGGACGGCAGCGAGCTCGGCTACGGCTCGGTGCTCATCGCCACCGGCTCGGGCTTGCGCAAGCTCGACGTGCCCGGCACCGACCTCGCCGACGTCTTCTACCTCCGGTCGATGACCGACTCCGAGAAGATCCGCGCGCGTCTTGTCGCGGGGAGCGACGTCGTCATCATCGGCGCAGGCTGGATCGGCCTTGAGATCGCGGCGGCGGCCCGCCACCATGGCGCGGAGGTGACCGTCATCGAGCCACAGGCCGCGCCGCTCATGGGTGTGCTCGGCGAGCAGATCGGCACCTGGTTCGCGGATCTGCACCGCAGCCACGGGGTGACCCTGCGCCTGGGCGAGGGCGTCGAGCGTCTCGAGGGCGAGGACGGCAAGGTCACAACGGTCGTGACGAGCAGCGGTGAGCGTCTGCCGGCCGACACCGTGGTCATCGGGGTCGGCATCCGGCCGAACACCCGACTGGCCGAGGAGGCCGGTCTCGAGGTCGACAACGGGATCGTCGTCGACGAAGCGCTGCGCGCCTCTGCCGAGGGTGTCTACGCGGCCGGTGACGTGGCCAACTGGTACAACCCGACCCTCGAGACCCACCTGCGCGTCGAGCACTGGGCCAACGCGCAGGACGGCGGCTATGCAGTGGGCCAGTCGATCGTCGGCAAGGACGTGCACTACGGGCCGATCCCGTTCTTCTTCTCCGACCAGTACGACATCGGACTCGAGTACTCCGGCTACGTCCCCCGTGGCACGGAGCCCGAGGTGGTCCTCCGTGGTGATCCCAAGAGCAACGAGTTCATGGCGTTCTGGGTCGTGCCCGAGGGCGACGGGGTCCGGGTGCTCGCCGGAATGCACGTCAACATGTGGGACACCATGGACGCCGTCCAGGCCCTGATCCGCGACCGCGCCCCTGTTGACCGGGCCCGCCTCGCCGACCCGGGCGTCGCACTGACCGAGGTCGCATCGACGTGACCCGCTGGGCGGGACGGCGGCGCGTCGTGGTGCACAGCCGTTACCTCCACGAGGGCACGGGTAGGGGTCGCCGGAAGGAACTTCTCGTTTCCGACTGCCGAAGGTGATCCCGATGGAGGCCCGTGTCGCCACGCTGCACGAGATCCGATCCGCGCTCAACGCCGAACACCAGCACTTGTGGGCGCTGATCGCCTCCCTTCGTCATGCCTCCGTCGACGAGCGCGATCCCCCTTTGCAGCGGCTGCTCCGCTACCTGGCCGTCCACGAGGCGGCCGAGGAGGTGGCCATCCACAATTCGTGGGTCACCGACTCGACGAGGGAGCGCCTCGACGAGGAGCGCGAGGCCGCGGAGATCGTCGAGCGCCTGGCTCGACTCGGCGATTCTCACGCGGTGACTGACGAGGCGGACCCGATCGGCGCCACCCCATCGGACGACGAGTTCCTCGTCGCCCTGGACCAGCTCGAGCGGAGCCTGCGTGATCACGCCGAGGCGGAGGAGAACGAGGAGCTGCCGATCCTGGCCGCGGAGCTGCCCAAGGAGCAGGTCGGCGACATGCTGCGCGTCGTTCTCATGGTTCGCGAGATGGCGGGAGATGCCGTGTCGCCGATCGCGGACGGATCCTTCACCACGATGCGGCTCTCCGCCCAGCGGGAGTTCAAGTTGGCGATGAGCCAGCGCCGCTGAGCACCGATCTGACCGACAGCCCGCATGGTGAAGGGCCGTGCCAACCCCTCGTTGGCACGGCCCTCAACGCAGTGACCCGTGGGTCACTCCATCGGCATCTCCCAGTCGGGAGCGCACGTCGCCATGCCGTCGACGATGGCCATGGTCAGCATCCCGAAGTCGTCGTCGTCCAGGTAGCTGAACGGCTTCGGCTCCTTCCCGGAGTTGTAGAGCGCTCCGCCGCCGACCGTCGCCCGCATGTGAATCAGCGGCTCCTGCGTGACGCCATTTGCCGCCATCCATTGCTGGACGGCGTCATCGGCCACGTAGCCGCACTGCTGCGCGAAGTCGGGGCCGATGAGGAACGCCGTCCCGAGGTCGCTGAGCGGCATCCATGCGGTGTTGCCCTTGCTCTGGGCCTGGTAGGCAGCCTCTTGCCACTGGTCCTTGTAGCAGTGGTGCGCCGAGGCCATGGTGGAGCCGGCGAGCGTGATGGCCGCGGTTGCGGCCAGGACCGTGCCGGCCCGTCGCATGGTCCGGTGGAGTGCACTCATACTGTCTTTCCCTCCCTGGTTGTGCTCCGGGCAAACGTGTATCCCGGAGGCAACCGTCCAGAGACCATCGCGCCCGGCCAGATACACACGCATTTCCCGTATGCCGCTGAGCTCGCTCCCCGGGGCGAGCCGCCTTGCGTCGTGGCACAGTTGGGCGCCGCGCGCGCCCACCCTCCCGAGCTCCTCTCAATCGAGAGAACAGCTTTGCTGCGCGTCGCTGGCCTCAGCCGTGTCGATCGGGCCAGACGCGCGTGGCAGGATTGCGGGCGTGACGGCACAGATCCTCGATGGCAAGGCAACCCTCGCGTCGATCAAGACCGAGCTGACGGAACGGGTGGCCGTCCTTCGGGAGCGTGGGATCGTGCCGGGCCTCGGCACCGTGCTCGTCGGCGACGACCCCGGCAGCCAGTGGTACGTCAATGCCAAGCACCGCGACTGCGCCGAGATCGGCATCACCAGCATCCGACGGGACCTGCCCGCGACCGCCTCGCAGGCCGAGGTCGAGGCCGTCATCGACGAGCTCAACGCCGACCCGGCCTGCACCGGCTTCCTCGTGCAGCAGCCCACGGGCCTGGACGAGATGGCCCTGCTCTCTCGTGTCTCCCCGGAGAAGGACGTGGACGGTCTCCACCCGACCAACCTCGGCTGGCTCGTCCTCGGCCGTCCGGCTCCGCTGCCGTGCACTCCGATGGGGTGCATCGAGCTGCTGCGCCGCTTCGGCGTCCAGATCGCCGGTGCGAAGGTCGTCGTCGTCGGCCGTGGCCTCACGGTGGGTCGGCCGCTCGGCCTGATCCTCACCCGCAAGTCGGAGAACGCGACCGTCACGCTGTGCCACACCGGGACCAAGGATCTCGCCGGGGAGGTGCGTCAGGCCGACATCGTCATTGCGGCGGCCGGCGTCTCCGGGATCGTCACGAAGGACATGGTCAAGCCCGGTGCCGCGGTGCTCGACGTGGGCGTGAGCCGCGTCGACGGCAAGATCGCGGGGGATGTCGCGCCCGACGTGGCCGAGGTCGCGGGCTGGATCAGCCCCAATCCCGGTGGCGTCGGTCCCATGACGCGAGCGCTGCTGCTGACCAACATCGTCCAGGCGGCCGAGGCGGGGGCCAGTGCAGTGGCGCGGTAGCGGCTTCGTCGTCCTCGGTTGGTGGTACGTCGTCGCTGTCGTCGGCGCGGCCGGCACGCTGATGATGGCCTTCGGGGACGTCCGTTGGGGCGGCCGGATCCTGTCGGCGGCATTCCTGTTCGGCGCGATCGTGCGTCTGGTGGCGCGGCCAGCGCGCAAGGCGGGGGGCCTCAACGTCCGTTCCCGGACCCTTGACGTGCTGATCCTCCTCGCGTTCGCGGTGGGGATCCTCATCGCCTCCGCCACCGTCAAGGTCGACGTCTGACCTGCCTCGGCAGTGTGCAGTCCGCGCCAAGGCGCCCGCACACTCGAGCCTAGGTGGCCCTTCCGGTCGGGGAACGGGCGCCACCGGCGCCACCGGCGACGAGAGCGGTGAAGTCCTGTGCCGTGAGGGGTCTCGCGGTCAGCGCACCGTCCGGCAGCGGCGCCTCGATCGGAGTTCCGTCACTCATCAGCCAGACGGAGTCGATGCCGGAGATCGAGGTGAGGCTCAGGACGATCTGGCCGACGGCGAGAGGCAGGCGCCGGGCGGTTGGCCCCCGCGGTCCGATCTGGACGTCGATGTCCGCCCGGCCGCCCTCGACACGGTTGACGGTCAGCGAGACATCCGGGCCGAGGGCCGTGGAGACGCCGATCAGCCGTTCGGGCTCGCTCGGCCCCTGGGCCAGGCCGCTCAGCACGGCGGCGGCGGCGTCCGCTGCGTCGCTCGTCATCGTCCCCGCCTCGGTCGCGGTGAGCTGGTCGGTGGCGTTGAGCCAATAGATGAAGGGACCGCGTCTGGCTGGGGTGGTCCGTTGTGGCGTCGGGGGTGCGGCCGTCTCCATGAGGTTGTAGGGCACCTCGGTGATCGCTGTGGGCGGCGACGTCGCCGGTACGCCACAGGCAGCCAGCGTCAGGACGACCAGGGCGGTCCAGACGAGCGGGGGGATCGCGGCTAGCTTCAACATCGCGCCACTCATTCGGCGCCCTCCGGGTTCAGTGGGAGCGCCAGGGTGAATCGGGCCCCGCCGCCTGGACGGTCGTCGCACCACACGGTGCCACCGTGGGCCCGAGCGGTCTCGGCCACGAGGCTGAGCCCAAGCCCGGTGCCCTCGCGCGAACCACGCGACCCGGACCTCGCGAACCGCTCGAAGACGAGTTCCCGGTCGGTGACCGGCACGCCCGGCCCGCGGTCATCGACCTGCACCAGCACACGACCGTTGCTCGCCACCACCCCCACTGCCGCGAGCCCGTCGCCGTGCACGTCGGCGTTGTCGAAGAGGTTGACGAGGGCCCGGTTGAGCTCCTGCTTGTCGGCTTGGACGTGCACCGCCTCGCCCGACGGGCTGAGCAGGCTCGTCGGGCGGTGGCTCTCCGCGAGGGCATGAGCGACGAGGTCGTTGAGGTCGACGTCGGCCAGGTCTCGGTGGGCGGTGCCGGCGTCCACGCGGCCGATCGCGAGCAGATGCTCTAGGGCTCGGTGGAGACGCCTCACCTCCCGATCGACGAGGTCGACGGCCCGCTGCGCCCGGTTGGGCAGCTCCTCACGCGCGCCGGCGAGCACGTCGACACTCGTCAGGAGTGTGGTCACCGGGGAGCGCAGCTCGTGGCTGACGTCGGCGGCGAAGCGGGCGTCGCGCTGGACCCGCTCCTCGAGCGCCTCGACCATCGTGTTGAAGGAGCCCACGATGACCGACAGGTCGGGGTCATCCGTCGCCGCGAGCCGGGTGTCCATCTGGCCGGCGGCGATGCGTGCAGCGGCGGAGGCGACGCTCTCCAGCGGAGCGACCGCCCGGGCCGCGGCGGACCGGGACATGAGCGTGCCCCCCAACGTCGTCACCACGGCGAAGGCAGCGAGCACGCCGCCCAGCGTCCGCAGGGTCGAGTCCAGCTCGGATGCGGACGCGATCTCGTAGTACCACGCATTGCGAGCGGGCAGGGGCACTCCGACGACGACGACGGGCCGCCCCTCGAGCCGGCTCCACGCGACGGCAGCCGCGCCGGACTTGACCACCTCACGAACATCGGCCGGTATGGCGTCCTCGGCGACGTTGAGCGACGAGGAGTACCAGTGCTCGTCCGTCCTGACCATCACCACGGATCCGGACGATGTGGGCAGGCTGGACAGCACCTCGATGACGTCGGACCCCCGGGTCAGCAGGCCGTCACGCACGACGGAGGCACTCGCGAAAGCCTGCTGGGCCGCTGTCTGCTCACGTTGCGCGATGAGGAAGCCACGCGCCGTGAGGTAGGTGCCGCCGGCGAGGATGGCGGACACGATGAGGGCCAGACTGGCGAATGAGAGCGTGACCGTGGTCCGCAGGCTGAGCGAACGGGGGCGGGGCAGCACCCTCACGATCGGACATCGAGCCGGTAGCCCAGACCGCGCGCCGTGACGAGCAGCCGCGGGTGGCTCGGGTCCCGCTCGATCTTGGTCCGCAGCCGGCGGACGTGGACGTCCACGATGCGTTCGTCGCCGAAGAAGCCGCGATCCCAGATGCGTTCCAGCAGCATGCGCCGGCTCCACACGCGGCCGGGCGGCTGGGCGAGCTCGCAGAGCATGCGGAACTCGGTCATCGTCAGGTGGAGCAGCTCGTCGCCACGGCGCACGAGGCCGCCGTCCAGGTCGAGGACCAGCGGGCCGTCCTCGGCGTCGAGGACGACTCGACCGGTGTCCTCGTCGGCTTGGCCACGGTGCTGGCGCCGCAGCAGCGCCCGGATGCGGGCGGACAGCTCCTTGACCTCGAACGGCTTTGTCACGTAGTCGTCGGCGCCGGCCTCGAGGGCCGCCACGATGTCGTGGGTGTCGGCCCGGGCGCTGACGACAATGATCGGCCCGTTGCTGAACCGCCGGACCGCACGGATGAACGTGAAGCCGTCCATCCCGCCGAGCATGAGGTCGACGAGCATGACATCGATCGGCTGGGCGCGCACTGCGTCGAGCGCGCTCTCGGCCGAGGCGTGAGTCACTGGGGTGTTGCCCTCGCCCTCGATGGCCATGGCGAGCGATGCACGGATGCCGTCGTCGTCTTCCAGAACCAGGATGGAGAGCGCCACGCGGTGATTCTGCCAGCGGCGGCCGGGCGGGCCGGCCCGGGCACCTGGGGATCGCGATTCAGTCACACAATCGCAAAGAAACGGTTGGCGAGATCGTCATGCGCCGAGGTCAGGGTGGGAGACGTGCGCAATCCTGCTCTGATATCGATACCCCTCGATGAGAGCAACCTTGCACACGATCTGCTCGTGCTCCGGGCCACTGCAGCAGAGTGCCTGATGCGAGGGGAGGGCGGCATCGCGGTCGACGTCTCGTCGCTTCGCCGGCTGTCCTCGGAGACGATTGCGGCACTCCTGTGGGCGCGGCGCAAGTGCAATGGCAACGGCATCGGCTTCGCCGTGCACGGCGCGACGGGCAATGCGGCCCAGGCGTTGACCCGGTGCGGGCTGGGCGAGGCGATCGAGGCAGGAGGCCGGTGATGGCGGTTCAGCTGACCGACAGGGGCGCGATCCGTCGCCACGAGGGCCCGGGTGGCTGGAACGTCACGCTCGTGGAGTGCCCTGACGGCCTCGCCAACGTGTCGACGAGCCACGGAGTGACGCGGGTCTTCGTCGCGGACCTGCCCGTGGCGGGGTCGACTGAGTCGAGTGCGTATGCGGCGACCGCCTGCACGCCGGACGGGGAGGCGCTCGTGCTGTCCCGTGAGGCTGCACCGGCGCTGCTCGTCACCGCTCAGGGGCTGCGCCGAGCGCCGGAGGTGCCCGGGTCGGATGAGTGGCTGCATCTTGGGCCGGACGAGGCGCTGCTGCTGCTGTCATCGGCCGTCTTCGAGGAGATGCCGCAGGTCCTGGCCCACGTGCTGCACGGCCACCCCGACGAGCTGCTGGCTGCCGACCCCGGCACCTTCCTCACCGACATCTTCGAGCAGACCGGCTCCGGAGCCGGGGCGATGATCAGTCGCCGTGCCGCCACCGAGTACCAAAGGGGACCAGCATGACCACCGTCTCTGCATTCGTCGCGGCGCTCGCCGAGGAGCACCGCCTTGCTCACGCGGAGCTGCTCGCGGCAGAAGAGCTGGGAGACCATGCGCGGAGGGTGCAAGCCCTCGGACGCCTCGCCGACCTGCAGGAGATCGCCTCCCGGAGCCTTGACGTCGTGTCGCTCGAGGCCGTGGCCGGTTCTGACGGTGGGGCGCTGGGCTCGGTTCCGCAGCCGTCCTGACGCCCCAACCCTCCCGCCCGCGCTCGACTGGGACTCAGCCGCGGCGCCACGTGCACCCTCGACGCGGAGCCAGCTGAGCGGCATACGGGAAGGGCGTCGGCCACCGTGGGGTGACCGACGCCCTTCGACGTCACTGCGGGAGCCGCGTGGCTCAGATGAGCCCGAGCTCCTTGACCTGGTCGCGCTCCGACTCGAGGCGCGCGACGGACGCGGCGATGCGCTCGCGCGAGAAGTCGTTGAGCTCCACGCCCTGGACGATCTCGTACCGGCCGTCCTTCACCACGCACGGGAACGAGGAGATGATGCCCTCGGTCACCTCGTACGAGCCGTCGGACGGGACCGACATCGAGACCCAGTCGTCGGTGCCCTTCACCCAGTCGCGCATGTGGTCGATCGTCGCGTTGGCCGCGGACGCCGCCGACGACAGGCCGCGGGCCGCGATGATGGCGCCGCCGCGCTTGGCGACCGTCGGGATGTACTCGTCGGTGATCCACGTCTGGTCGACGAGGTCGGCCGCGATCTTGCCGCCGACCTTGGCGTTGTAGAGGTCGGGATACATCGAGTCGTCGTGGTTGCCCCAGATGGCCAGGTTGGTGATCTCGGTGACGCTGACGCCGAGCTTCTTGGCGAGCTGCGACTTGGCGCGGTTGTGGTCGAGGCGGGTCAGCGCGTTGAAGCGTTCGCGGGGGATGTCGGGCGCGTTGGACATCGCGATGAGCGCGTTGGTGTTGGCTGGGTTGCCGGTGACGAGGACCTTGATGTCGTCGGCGGCGTTGTCGTTGATCGCCTTGCCCTGGCCGGTGAAGATCTTGCCGTTCGCGGCGAGGAGGTCGGCTCGGTCCATGCCCTCCTTGCGCGGCATGGCGCCGACCAGCATCGCGAGGTTGGCGCCGTTGAAAATGGCGCCCGGGTCATCACCGATCTCGACGCCGGCGAGCGTCGGGAACGCGCAGTCGTCGAGCTCCATGACCACGCCCTCGAGCGCCTTGAGCGCCGGCGTGATCTCGAGGAGCCGCAGCTCGACCGGGGTGTCCGGGCCGAGGAGGGCGCCGCTCGCGATGCGGAAGAGGAGGCTGTAGCCGATCTGACCGGCGGCGCCGGTGACGGCGACTTTCACGGGGGTGCTGCTCACGGTTGGCCCTTCACGTCAGTGTGGCTGTGGACGCAATCGAAACTACCAGTCAAGCATGAGACCCCAGACCGCGCAGGCTGGCCCCGTGACGTGGGTCACCCGGGCATTCCACACGATGGCGTATGCCGCTGAGCTCGCACCTCGTCGCGCGTGCAGTCCGTGCCCCTCAGCGCCGCCGAACGACCATCCTTGAGACGATCACGCCGACGGAGATGACCAGGAGCAGGATCCCGGGGACGATCAGCCACCAGTACGTGTTGTGTTCGCTCGGTCCGACGCCAGGCTGCGCGGAGAACCACGGGCCGCCGATGATGCCGGCAACGGTCAGCACCAATCCCGTGACCGCGCCGAGGCCGGGCCCCAGACCGCCGCCCGGCGTCCGCGCGGAAGGGGTCGGAGCAGAACGAGGAGACTCGGTGTGCAACACGGCTGGTGGCGGCGCCGACGCCGGAGGAGTGTAGGGCGGCGGAGCTGGTGCTGGTGTCGCGGTCAATGGCTCAGGAGCAGATCCGACCCCCTCGTAGACATCCTGGGCCGGCTCGGGAGCGACGGGTTCCGCTTGGGCCCAGAGGTTCCCGCTGACCGTCCCCGTGGGCAGGGGCAGCCGCACGAACCGGAGGGCTGCGAGCCCGGGTGGTGGCAGATCGTCGGCGTGCGGGAACGGCTCCTCCCAGTAGAGCGGCCGGACGAACTCAGCCCGGTGCGTCGACAGTGCCTCTTCCCATTCGCTCCGGCAGGTCGCGGACGTCATCGAGCGGCTGGACCAGAACAGCTGGAAGCTGTCGGCCTCCGCGATCTTGGTGCGCATCCACTCGAGCGGGGCGCCCGCACGCCGCTCGGCGACGATCTCGGACAGGTAGCCGTCGCCGAGGGCCTCGGCCACGGCGACGACTCCCTCGACGAGGTCGGCGTCCTCAGGCGCGTAGCAGGGGAAGATCCGTGCGAAGCGCTGGACCGGTTGGTCGTGACGCCGCGACGGCTCCGCTTCAGCGGCCGCGCTGACGGCAATTATCGCGGCGGCCTCCGCGATGAGGAGCGGCCCCGAGAAGACCCGAACGTGTCCCTCGACGGTCGTGCCCTCGGCCTCCTGACGGGCCCGCAGCAGGAAGGTGAGCTCGGCGATCTCTCCCGTCCAGGTCACCGCCGCCTGGGGTGGGCTGCACTCCAGTCCCGGTAGGTCCGGCCTGACGATGAGTCCCGCACCCCGGGGGACCGGCTGGGTGGAGGGAGTCGCAGTCGTCTGACTCGGGGCGCCGGCGAAGAAGGTGGCGACCCGGTCTCCCACCTCGGCCGTCTGGTCGATGACCTCCCCGCTTGCCGTCGTCTGCCGTTCGCCGTGGTGGGCGAAGAAGAGCAGCGGCTCCCAGACCGTCGGGCGCAGCTCCGCGGGGTGCGACACCGTGAACTGCACGTCATGGTCGAGACCCGGCACCGGGATCCGAGTGTCCTCGGCCCCGAGGGACGACCCGAGGTGCAGGGCCACGGTGGACCACTCTGCCGACGTCGGCCCCTCGGCGGCGAAGAGGGCCGCGCGCCCACGGGCCACCGCCTGCTCGACGCGACCGCCACTCTCGATGAGCGCGGCATAGAACTCGTCCGCGAACACGACGGCTGCGGTGTCGGTGATCGTACGGCGCATCGCGACCACGGCGGGGACGCCAGCCCTGACGAGCGCGGTTGCGGTGCCGGCGAAGGGATCGGTCCCGTCGCTGACCGAGCTGTCGCAGCAGTTGAGCACGGCGAGGCGCAGGGTGGGAGACCCGGCCAGGATGGCCGCGACCTCGTCGGCCGGCCGGCTCGAGACGGTCCCGTCCGCAGCCGTGAGGTCGAGATGCCCGGTCCCGCCGACCGGGTGCGACGCGTGTCCGACGTAGTGGAAGACGTGGAAGTCCCTGCTCTGCAGCGTTTGGCGGATCGTCTCGAGCGACGCGGTGCGCAGCGTCACCACCTCGACCGCGGCGCCCCAGCTGTAGGGCCGCAGGCGAGACTGGATGCGCACGATCTCGGCAGCGGCATCGATTGCTGGGGTGCCGTCAGGGGTGGAGACCGCGAGGAGGATGCGAAGGGGCGTGGGACTGCCAGGAGCGGGCTCGCGGGCCTGCATCTCAGTGCAGCGGACGACGGCCCGCCACTGGTCGAGCGCCATGAACTGGAACCGATCCGGATCGCGCAGCAGCTCCCAGGGCAGTCGGTCGGCCCCGCCCTCGAAGCGCAGCACGACCCGCACGCCGAGGCCTGACGCCACGGCCCGGTCCCTGCTCTTCTCGTAGCGGAGCCGAACCTCGCTGGGAAAGAGCGCCCCGAAGAGCGCATCGCCTATGTCCTTGTCGTCGCCGTCGAGGGTGCTCGGCAGGGGCGCAGTGAGGGTGCCGGTCTCGCCTGCGGGGGAGTCGAGCACGCGCGTCTCGAGCAGGTCGCCCCGCTGCGTCACGACCAGGTCCACGTCGACGTACCCCGAGGGTCCCGCCATGCAGCCATGGTCCCACCGCCGTGCTCAGCCTGACGGCATTTCGTCCGGCTGGTCCCATTACACGTGGATGGCGTCGAGGGTGACACGTCGTGCGTGGATCCGGCAGATCACCCGCGTATCGCGCTCCCGCTGGGCGTCCGGGTACACGTGGCCGTAGTAGCACGGGTGTTGTGTGTACGTGCGGGTGAGCGTGTCGAGATGCTCCTCCGCCCCGGCATACAGGAGCTCGGCGTCGCCTCGCACCTGGACGTAGCGGGAGGTGTCATCAGGATCGACGACGAGCAGCGAGACCTTGGGGTTGGCCAAGAGGTTGCGGCCCTTCTGGCGCTCGAGGGTCGTGTTCACGCGGGCGCACTCGCCGTCCCAGTCGATCCACACCATGCTCGACTGCGGCCACCCATCCGGGCCGATCGTCGTCAGTATCCCGCAGATCGGCCTGGTCAGCAGGTCCAGGTGGGAATCAGGGATCGTGGCCGTGTCCGGGACGTGGGGCGCCTTCACCGGGCGCTCCGGGCGTCGAGGGCGACGACGTGCGTGGGCCGGATCCGGCACAGCACCGGCACCTCGGTCGCCGCGAAACGCGCTGGCACGGCCTCGCCGAAGTAGCGGATCTGCCGCCCGGCGTACTTCGAGGCGAGCGCGTCGAGGTGCTCGGCCGCGCCGACCTCGGTCATCTCGACGACCCTTCCGCGGATCTCGAGGTAGCGCAGGGGTTCTCGCGGGTCGTAGCACAGCAGCGTGACGCGCGGGTCGCGGCGCATGTTCCGCTCCTTGGCGAAGCCGCGCATCGTGTTGACCCGCACGCAACCCTCGTCGACGTCGCACCAGACCACCGAGGTCTGCGGGTAGCCGTTGCGCGTGATGGTGCTCAGGGCCGCAAC
>NZ_DATCWX010000296.1:0-5976 GCF_036566125.1 Intrasporangium sp. | reverse complement strand
CCCCGGCGACGCGCACGATCTTGCGGACCGTGTTGGCGTCGACCACGAAGTTCTGCCCCCACTGCTTGGTGGGGCGCAGGTCGAGCCGTTGCGCGAGGTCGCGGATCTGGGCGGGTCCGAGGAGGGCGGCACCGGCTCCTTGCGCCGACTCCGCGGAGCCCGCGGCCCGCTCCTTCGTCATTGCCTCACCCTATGGGTAGCCCGGTGAGGCACGGGTTTGCGCCGTGCTGTCGACACCATTGCAGGAAGGCGGCCTGCCCATCGCCACCGAAGGCGGAGACCGCGTCGACGAGTGCGCCAGGGGTTGCTTGTCGCCGCTCCGAAGGCCGACGGAGCACCTGCATTCCAACCGCGGCGCAGTTGTCGGCGTCCCGCCGCCCAGGCTGGCCCACACGAAGGGCCCCCGACCAGCTCGTGGTCGAGGGCCCTTGCGGTGTCGTCAGTGGATTCGGCCAATCAGGCCTTGCAGCCCCACTGCGCGAGGCCGTTGTCGGCGTAGACCCGGTTCGCGACCGTGATCTGCTCCGCACGCGATGCCAGGTCGGCGCGCTGCGCGAAGTCGTCGCCGTTGTAGGCGAGCCACGTGCTGTACGAGAACTGCAGGCCGCCGTAGTAGCCATTGCCCGTGTTGATGGACCAGTTGCCACCCGACTCGCACTGGGCGACCCGGTCCCACATGTCGGAGCGGGCCAGGTTGAGGGCGCCGCCCGACGTGCTACCGGAGTCCGACGTGCTCGTCGAGGTCGGGGCCGGAGCTGGCTTCGGACGCTCCTTCGTGCCGACGAGGACGACCTTGTTGACCGGAGCCTTGGTGACCTTGGCGGAGACGCGCTCCTTCTTGGTGACCTTGCCGTCGATGATCGTGGCGCGCTCGGTGATGGTCTGCACGCCGTTGGCACCCTGCTTGCTGACCTTGGTCGTGCCCTCGTAGAGGGCCGAGGTCTGGGTGCGGACCGTCTTGTAGTCGACGGACTCCGTCCGGGTGCTCGTCTTCGTGGTGACGTCCTGAACGACGACCTTCATGCCCGCCTTGAGCGGGGTCGCGGCCGCGGGCGTCACCTTGTCATTCGAGTCGAAGCCGACGCGGAGCTGGCCGAGGGCCTCGGCGACGGTGGCAGCGGTCACCGTCTTCGTCGTGGTCTTGCCGTCGGCGACGACGGTCACCGGCTTGGGCGTGACGACCGTGAGGTCGAGACCCTGGCGTCCGATCGCCTGCGACCGCGAGACCGAGATCCGGGCCGCGTCGCTGCGCAGACCCAGGGCGAGCAGGGCGCCGTCGACCGTGGTCTCGGTCGTGCGGATCTGCTTCTTCGTGCCGTCGATCGTGAGGTTCAGCGTGCGGGCGTACTTGACGGTGACGGTGTCACCGTCGGAAAGAGACGCGTCGGCTGCTGGGTAGACGACGTCTCCGTCCTTGACCGTGATGCCTTCGCTCTCGAGCAGGTCACCGACCGTGCTGCCGAAGACGTGGGTCGCGGTGGACGTGCCGTCTACGGACAGGTTCACCGCCTTGTCGAGCTGAGCTGCCCCCACGCCACCGGCGGTGAGCAGCAGGGCGGCGCCGGCACCGGCGATGACCTGTAAGTTGCGCGAAATCACTATTCTCCGAACGTCGTACTCCCCGGGTGACACGCGCTCTCGGATCACCTCGGAGGGCTGTCTCGGGGACGTTCGCGAGGGGCCTCGATGAGGGTCCGATGCGGGGCGGCATCCGGCCAACAGTCATCCAGACTGAATGATCAAGTCCTCGATGGTCAAATTCCGATAACGTTCCTGTGGATGACCCATAACCTCGCGTAGGGGTTGGGGACAACGGTCTCGACAACCGTTACGACCAGGGTCCGTAGACCCTCTCGGAGTTCTCGGAGACCGCCCGGCAGAGGGTCGGCACGTCGACGTTGAGGACACTGGCCATGGCCCGAATGGTATGTGGCACAAGGTAGGACGCGTTGGTGGCGCCGCGGTGCGGGGACGGTGTCAGGTACGGGGCATCGGTCTCCACGAGCAGCTGCGAGAGCGGCGTCACGGTCAGGGCGTCACGCAGCGTCCGGGCGTTCTTGAACGTCACCGTCCCGGCGAACGACAGGTAGTAGCCGCGCTCGACACTTTCGCGCGCCGTCGACAGGTCCCCCGAGAAGCAGTGCAGCACCGTCCGATCCGGCGCCCCCTCCTCGTCGAGGACTCGCAGCACGTCCTCGTGGGCGTCACGGTCGTGGATCTGCAGGGCCTTGCCGAGACGCTTGGCGAGGTCGATGTGCCAGCGGAAGGCGTCCTGCTGGACGGCCACGCCGTCGGGCCCCGTACGGAAGTAGTCGAGCCCGGTTTCACCGACGGCGCGGACCCGCTCATGGCCGGCCGCACGCTCCACCGCGTCGTATGCCGCTGGCAACGTCCCAGCGGCAGCCAGCCTGGGCACTTCGTTGGGGTGCAGAGCGATTGCTCCAAGCACCTCGGGAAACCGCTCGACTGCGTCGATGGTGAAGTCGATGGCATCGAGGTCGCAGCCCACCTGGACGAGGCGGCTCACGCCCACCGCACGAGCTCGCGCGACCGCCTCGGCGACGTCCAGCGGCTCGGCGCCGTCACGGCCGATGTCGAGGTGGACGTGGTTGTCGACGACGTCGATCGGCAGCGGATCCGGAGCCGTCGGCAGCCCCTGCCGGGACGACGAGTGCGGGCTCATGCGCTGGCGCCCGCCTCGCCCTCATCCTCTCGGCGCATTCGTTCGATCTCCTCCTCGACGACCGACGGGTCGAACTTGGTGAAGACCGGCGTCGGCTTCGCGATCGGCGTCCCCACGACGACCGGCTGGTACTCCCACCGCGGCGTCCCGGAGTAGTCGCCGGTGATGACCGGATAGGGCCGGCCGTCGTCGAGGTCGGTCACCTCCTCGAGCACCGGCATCGGCACGAAGCCGCCCTGGCCGCCCATGACCCGGTGCACGCGGTTGGCGCCATGCGGCAGGAACGGAGCCGTCAGCGTGTTGATCGACACGACCGCCTGCGCCAGCACGTGGAGCACGGTCCCGAGCCGCTCCTGCTCGTCGTCACCCTTCAACTTGAACGGCTCCGTCTCGGCGACATAGCGATTCGCCTCGCCGACGACGCGCATCACCTCGCCGATCCCCTGCTTGAAGCGCTGTCGCTCGATGAGGCCACCGACCGTCGCGAAGGCACCGCGCACCGTGTCGAGCAACGCCTCGTCCACCGGCTCGAGACGCCCCGCCGCGGGGATCTGTCCGAAGTTCTTCGCGATCATCGATGCGGTGCGGTTGACGAGGTTGCCCCATCCGGCGACGAGCTCGCTGTTGTTGCGCTGGACGAACTCCGCCCACGTGAAGTCGCTGTCCTGGTTCTCCGGCCCCGCGGCACAGATGAAGTAGCGCAGCGGGTCGGGCCCGTAGCGCTCGAGGACGTCACGGACGTAGATGACGTGGCCCCGCGACGTCGAGAACTGCTTGCCCTCCATTGTCATGAACTCCGACGCCACGACCTCGGTGGGCAGGCTCAGGACGCCGTACGGCCCCGGCTCGCCACCCTTGTCGCCCCGGCCGGCATAGCCGAGCAGCTCCGCCGGCCAGATCTGCGCGTGGAAGGTGATGTTGTCCTTGCCCTGGAAGTAGTAGCTCACTGGCGGGTCGTCCTGCGTCGCGTCCCAGAACTCGCGCCACCGCTCGGGCTCGCCGACCCGACGTGCCCACTCGATCGATGCGGACAGGTAGCCGACGACGGCGTCGAACCAGACGTAGAGCCGCTTGTGGGTGTTCTCCTCCCACCCCTCCAGGGGAATCGGGATGCCCCAGTCGATGTCGCGCGTCATGGCCCGCGGCCGCACGTCGTCGAGCAGGTTGCGGGCGAACTTGATGACGTTGGGCCGCCACGTCCCGGACGCCTCCCGCCCGTCGAGCCACTCCCCCAGCGCGCCCGCGAGCGCCGGCAGGTCGAGGAAGAAGTGCTGCGTCTCGACGAATTCCGGTGTCTCGCCGTTGATCTTGCTCCGCGGGTTGATCAGCTCATCGGCGTCGAGCTGGTTGCCGCAGTTGTCGCACTGGTCGCCGCGCGCCTCGCCGTAGCCGCAGATCGGGCAAGTGCCCTCGATGTAACGGTCGGGCAGCGTGCGGCCGGTCGACGGGCTGATCGCGCCCTTCGTCGTCTGCTCGATCATGTAGCCGTTGCGCCAGTTGCCGGTGAACAGCTCCTGGGAGACCGCGTAGTGGTTCGCCGTCGTCGTGCGGGTGAACAGGTCGTAGGACAGGCCGAGGTCGGTCAGGTCGGTCGCGATGACGCGGTTGTACTTGTCGGTGACCTCCTGGGCGGACAACCCCTCCTTCTCCGCGAGGACGAGGATCGGCGTGCCGTGCTCGTCGGTGCCCGAGACCATGAGCACGTCGTGTCCCGCCATCCGCATGTACCGACTGAAGACGTCGGAGGGCACGCCGAATCCGGCCACGTGGCCGATGTGGCGCGGGCCGTTGGTGTACGGCCAGGCGACAGCAGACAGGACTTTGCTCATGGGCCTGATCCTAAGGTGGCCGGGTCCTCGACTGCGTTCCCGTGTCGCGGCGGCTCCGCCGACGATGCCGTATGCCGCTGGGCTCGCTCCCGCACGCCCGCGACGTCAGCGCCCCCGCCCAGTCGCCCCATCGAGTGAACAGCTTTTTGGGCCCGAATCGTGTTCACTCGATCAGTGGGCGGCGGGGGTCAGTCGGCGAGGCGGGCCTCGACCGTGATCGACGGCACGGCCTTGAGGGCCTGGCTCACCGGGCAGCCATCCTTGGCCTCCTCGGCGGCCTTCTGGAAGTCCTCGGCCGACATCCCGGGCACCGACCCCACGGTGCTCAGCTTGATCTCGGTGATGCCCGTGCCGGGTACGAACGTCACCGCGGCTGTCGTGTCGAGCGTCGTGGGTGGAGTGCCCGCCTTGGCGAGGCCGTTGGAGAACGCCATGTTGTAGCACGCGGAGTGCGCGGCCGCGATGAGCTCCTCAGGGCTCGTCTTGCCGCCCGGCTGCTCGGTCCGGGCCGCCCACGTCACGTCGTAGGTGCCGATCCCTGAGGACTCGAGGCTGACCTGCCCGTTCCCGGTGAAGAGGTCGCCCTCCCAGTGGGCGGATGCCGTGCGCGTGGCTGACATGAGCACTCCTTGTCTTCGATTCAGGTTCGCGGCGATTCGATGTGGAGGAGCCGCCCTCCCACCATTGCGCGACCCTCTGTGGAAGGCAAGGGTCGGTCGTGGCATGCAGCACCGAACCGCGCCATGATGAGGTCGAGGCGCTCGACCAAGGGGGCAGCGCCAGGCGTGGAGAGGCAGATCGATGTCGGACTCACCCTACGAGGCTCGCTCCGTCCTCAAGACCCTGTGGTGGCTCGTGCTGCTCCGCGGCATCCTCGCCATCCTCTTCGGGATCGCCGTGCTCGCCTGGCCCAAGGCAACGGTCGTGGTCTTCGTGGTCCTGTTCGCGGTCTTCTCGCTTCTCGACGGAATCCTCGACATCGTGCTCGGCGTCCAGGCCAAGGGCGAGCGGGGCCGATGGCTGATCTTCCTCCAGGGCGCCTTGGCCATCATCGCCGGCATCATCGCCGTGTTCTGGCCGAGCATCACGGCCATCGTCCTGCTCTGGCTGGTGGCGCTCTGGGCGATCCTCAGTGGCGTCATGGAGATCGCCGGCTCGCTCGAGCTGCGCAGGCTCGGTCGGCCGCGCTGGTGGTGGCACACGGTGGCCGGCGCCCTGGCCATCGTCCTCGGCGCGATCCTCCTGTTCGGCAACCCCACTCGCGGAATCCTCGCCATCCTGTGGGCCGTCGGGGTGCTCTCCATCGCCAGCGGGATCGCGCTCATCATTGCGGCCATGATCGCTCGACGTGGCATCAACGAGCTGTATCGGGCGACCGAGGAGGACAGCCAACCGGCCACGTGAACGTCGCGCCGAGGGGGATGATCGGCACGGCAGGATGGCGGGGTGAGCACCACACCTGAC
>NZ_DATCWX010000293.1:0-2962 GCF_036566125.1 Intrasporangium sp. | reverse complement strand
TGAGGCTCAGCTGATCCAGACGGTGAGCGGGCCCAGGCGCTCGCCGCCTGCCTGCACAGCCGCCATGACACCGTCGCCGGCCTCCCAGGCGACAAATGGCATGGTGCCGACGAGCTCGTGCGCCGCCCGGGTCACGCCGCGCCACGTGCGGACCTCGTCGGCGTCACGGCTGAAGGTGTTGCTGATACCGGCCACGGGAGCCGTCACGTTGACGATCGCGCCAGCGGCGAAGGGGTCGTCGCCGTCAGTGGCGGCGAGGACGTGCACGCCGGGCTCGTCGAGCAGACCGGCTCGGAGGATCGCTGCATCCTCGGGATCGCGTGCCCAGGCGCTCACCCACGCGGTGAACTCCGCCCCGTCGATCCGACGCCACACGCGTCCGTCGGCGCCGGTGTCCGGAGTGTCGAACCACAGCCATTCGCCGACGACGAGCCGCGCGAAGTCCTCCGTCGTGAGGTCGAACCGCGACCAGCTGTCCTTGACCGAGGCACCGTCGCCGGGGTCGATCCGCGCGAGGACGTCGTACTCGCTCGTGAGGGGGGAGAGGGTCACCGCGTCCGGGTAGTACGGCGGTGTCCTGGTCCGGCTCGTCCAGGCGAGGTCGTCGAGCACGGTGGTCAGCCCGTGCGAGCGGCACACGGCATCGCACCACTGGGCGTTGTTACGGGCGGCGAGAGCGATGCGATCGGTCACACGCTGATCCTCCCAGCCGCTCGGTGCCTGCGGCTCTGCTGTCGGCGCTGGGTGGCAGGATCGACGGCATGCGACATGGGGGAACCGAGGAGCGACCGGCGGTCTTCTTCGACGATGCCGACGACTTCCGGGCCTGGCTCGAGGCCAACCACGACACGGCCACCGAGCTGTGGATGGGGCTCAACAAGAAGCACGTCGTGCCGCGTGGCCTCACGTGGGAGGCCGCGGTCAGGGAGGCGCTCTGCTTCGGCTGGATCGACTCCCTGTCGCAGGGCATCGACGAGGACAGCAGGCGCCAGCGCTGGACTCCGCGCAAGCCGACGAGCAACTGGAGCGCCATCAACATCAAGGCGGTCGAGGAGCTGACCACGGCAGGGCGGATGCACCCGGCGGGCCTGGCCGCCTTCGATCGACGGCGCGACGATCGGTCGGGGATCTACTCCTACGAGAACGGGGAGCTCACGCTCCCAGCGGAATACGACGCCATGCTGCGCGCCGACCCGAAGGCGTCCCTGTTCTGGGACGGCGCCACCGCGTCCTACCGCAAGACGGTCACGAGCTGGGTCCTCACGGCAAAGCAGCAGGCGACCCGGGACAAGCGCATGGCAGAGCTCGTCGACGACTCAGCGCACGGTCGCCTCGTCAAGCCCCTGCGCTACGGCACTGAGCCCGCGTGGGTGGCCAGGTTGCGTGCGCAACTGAGCTGAGCGGCATACGGCTAGTTCCGTATGCCGCTGTGCTGGCTCCCAGGGACACCTTTCCGCTCGCTCGTGCAACCTTCTCGTCCATCGGTGACGTACACGCGATGACAGACTGGGCTTGGACGACAGGGGAGTCATGCGCACGAGGGGCCACGCGCAACGGGACGCCGAGTTCACGGCCTTTGTCAGGGGGCACTCCGACCGGCTCCACCGCTACGGCTATGTCCTGACGGGCAGCGGCGCGGAGGCCGAGGAGCTGGTGCAGGAAACGCTGGTCAAGGTGTACCTCGCCTGGGAACGGATCTGTCAGGAGGGATCGCCGCTCGGGTACACCCGGTCGGCGATGGCTCGCACCCACATCTCCCGCTGGCGATCGTGGCGACGCCGGACCGCGCTCGAGGACCGGGTCGTCCTCGACCGCACCTCGGCTGCGACATCGTGGGAGACCGAGGCGACCGAGCGCGACGCCATGTGGCGGGCATTGCGGGAGCTGCCGCCACGGCAACGGGCCGTGGTGGTGCTGCGGTTCTACGAGGACCTGACCGAGCGGGACATCGCCGCGGCACTCGGGTGCGCCGTCGGCACGGTGAAGAGCCAGCTGTCCCGAGCACTGTCCACCCTCCGCGGCCTGGGGGCCGTCCACCTGCTCGTGTCGGAGGAGGCGCGATGAACGACCTGAACACTCGAACCCTCGAGGAGACGCTGCACGAGCGGGCTGGGTCCATGCCGCTGCCGGTGCCCGCCGGCGTCGAGCTGATCGATCGTGCGGGACGACAGCGCCGTCGACGCGCCGCGCTCGGCACGATGGGGGGTGTCGCGGCGACGGCCGCTGCCGCGCTCGTCGCCGTGCTGGTGATGCCATCTCCGGCACCGCAGCGCCCCGTCGGGCCGGCCGCGTCCCAGGCGCCGACCACCTCGGCATCGGAGGCGCCGGTCGGACAGCAGCCGCTCAGCATCGACGACGTCGCCCGGGTCAACGGGCTCCACGCCTGGGCAACCGCGTTGCCGCCCGGTCCCGCGGTCCGGCGCGACCTTGGCTACGCCGCCTGGCGAGAGAACGGGCGCATCGTTGTGCGGATTGGCGGTCGCCAGGTCGTGCTGGGTGCGGACGTGCAGCTGCTGTCCCACCCGGTCAAGGTCGCCGACGGCTGGCTCTTCGCCGCTCATGACGGCACCTCGCTGCCCGCCACACGCGTCCTGCACGTGGGCACCGATCTCGAGACGAGCGTCGTCGCTGAGGGAGAGGACATCCGGCAGGTTGTGGCCGCTCCGGGACGACGGGGCTTTGCGGTCGTCACTGGCAGCGCGAGTCCGGACGAGGTCGCCCGGGGCGCAGTGACCTTCTTCTCGGCGGACGGTCGCGAGGAGAGGCACGTCGAACTGCCGGGTTGGCAGGAGCCGCTGATCGCAACGTGGGTTGGTGACGCGGTCACCTTCCCCGCCCCGGGCGGCCTGCCGACACCGCTCCGCTCCTACGAGCTGCGCACCGGCAGCTGGAGTGACATCCCACTGTCGCCCGCCATGGCCGACGTCACGGACGTGCGGGTGCTGGCGCTGCCCGGCGCACG
>NZ_DATCWX010000272.1:0-11926 GCF_036566125.1 Intrasporangium sp. | reverse complement strand
TCCGCAACAGCTGACACCATTCCAGACTTGGTGGCGGCGGCGACCCGGAGTAGGGTCGTCGCCGCCACCAGCACGTCGATAGGAGGCCCCGACCGTGGGGAGATATGTCATACGGCGGGTGCTTCAGTTCATCCCGACCGTGCTCGGAACGATGTTCCTGCTGCACTACATCACGTCGCTGGGCATCCAGCTGACCGGCAACCCGGTCCGTGCGCTGTTCGGCGACCGCACGCCAACGCCGGCAATGCTCGAGGCGCTCTCGGAGCGCCTCAACCTGAGCGACCCCTGCCTGACCCAGACGGGCAACCCGTGCTTCGGCCTCTTCGGCGAGCGCATCACCAACATCGCCCAGTGGGACTTCGGCATCAGCCTCGTGGGGCAGCGAGAGGTCACGGACATCATCGCCGCTGCCCTGCCGTACACCATCCGCCTCGCCCTCATCGCGTTCGTCTTCGAGGCGATCGTCGGCATCGTCGCTGGCGTCCTCGCGGGCCTTCGCAGTGGCGGGTTCGTCGACTACTTCGTCAAGATCTCGACGACGCTCATCATCGCGGTGCCGATCTTCGTGCTCGGCATCGTCATCCGCGAGTTCGTCGGCGTGAAGTTCGGCAACACGCTGCGTGCGGATGAGAGCATCCCCGACATCATCTCGCAAGGCCTGTTCGCGGCCGGCTACAAGCCGGACTACCCGTGGATGAGCCTCGTCATTCCCGGCATCGTGCTGGGCTCCACCAGCCTCGCTGTCACCGCCCGGCTGACCAGGACGAGCATGGTGGAGAACATCCGGGCCGACTATGTCCGCACCGCACGGGCGAAGGGCCTGCTGCCCCGCCGGATCACTGGCGTGCACACGCTGCGCAACTCCCTCATCCCGGTCGTCACCTCCCTCGGCGTCGACCTGGGTGTTCTCATGGGTGGCGCGGTCGTCACCGAGTCGATCTTCAACGTGCCCGGCATCGGTCGCGTCGCGGCCCAGAGCGCCAGGACGGGAGACGCCAGCGTGGTCATCGGCATCGTCACCCTCGCGGCCCTGATCTTCCTGGTCGCGAACCTCTTGGTCGACATCCTCTATGGGGTTCTCGACCCACGCATCCGATACGAGTGAGCGGGAGCTGACAAATGAGTGATCTCGTACCGACCGTCGCCGCCGAAGAGTCGGCGACGGCCCATCCCCCCACGACGGAGGGGCCGGGCGCATCCGGAGAATCGGCGAGCCTGTGGAGCGATGCCCGAAAGCAGCTGATCCGCAACCCGACGTTCGTGCTCTCGGCGCTCTACATCCTCGTGGTGGGCTCCATGGCGGTCTTTCCGACGCTCTGGACCGACCAGGACCCCCGCAACTGCGTCATCTCAATGAGCCGGCAACCTCCTCAGGAGGGACACCCCTTCGGGTTCAACATCCTCGGCTGCGACTACTACTCCCACGCCATCTACGGCGCGCAGCCGTCACTGACGATCGCGATCGGCGCCACGGTGGGAATCGTCCTCATCGGCGGCAGCCTGGGCCTCCTCGCCGGCTTCTACGGCGGCTGGGCCGACACCATCATCTCCAGGGTCGTCGACATCTTCCTGTCGCTGCCGTTCCTGCTCGGAGCGCTCGTCTTCCTCACCGTGGTCAAGGTGCAGAACATCCTGACCATCACGATGGTGCTCATCATCCTGGGCTGGACGACGATCGCCCGCGTCATGCGGGGTGCCGTGCTGTCTGCGAAGAACCTCGACTACGTCCTCGCGGCGCGGTCCCTCGGTGCCGGGAACGGGCGCATCATGCTGCGGCACATCCTGCCGAACGCCGTCGCCCCGGTGACGGTGCTCGCCACGATCGCCCTCGGCAGCTTCGTCGCCGCCGAGGCGACGCTGACCTTCCTCGGGGTCGGCCTCCAGCCGCCCGAGGAGTCATGGGGAATCATGATCACGGCGCACCAGGTCTACTTCCTGGAGGCCCCGTGGCTGCTCATCTTCCCCATGGTTCTGCTCATCGGCACTGTGCTCAGCTTCATCCTCATGGGTGACGCGCTGCGCGATGCCCTCGACCCGAAGATGCGGTGACTGGATGACCACCGATACCCCCGTCAAGTCCGAGTCGACTGCGCGGTTCCTCACCCAGCTGGACATGAGCGCCCCCCCGCTGGAGGTGCGTGACCTCCACGTGGAGTTCCGCACGACGTCCGGCCGGGCTCATGCGGTCAACGGCATGAACTTCGTGCTGCACCAGGGTCAGACCCGGGCGATCCTCGGCGAGTCCGGCTCTGGCAAGAGCGTCACGGCCCAGGCCATCATGGGGATCCTCGACAGTCCGCCGGCGGAGATCACCAAGGGCGAGATCCTCTACCGCGGCGTGGATCTGCTCAAGCTCTCCGACGAGGACCGTCGGAGGGTCCGGGCCAACCACATCGCGATGATCTTCCAGGACGCCCTCTCCGCGCTGAACCCGGTCTTCACCGTCGGGTTCCAGCTCGGCGAGCTGTTCCGGAAGCACCGCGGGATGTCCCGTCAGGCGGCGAAGGCCAGGGCCGTCGAGCTGCTCGACCTGGTCCGTATCCCCGCCGCCAAGGATCGCATCAACGACTTCCCGCACCAGTTCTCGGGCGGCATGCGCCAGCGCGTCATGATCGCGATGGCCCTCGCCCTCGAGCCCGAGATCCTCATCGCCGATGAGCCGACCACGGCTCTCGATGTGACGGTCCAGGCGCAGGTGATGGGACTGCTGGCTGAGCTCCAGAGCGAGCGCAACATGAGCCTGATCCTGATCACCCATGACATGGGGGTCGTGGCCGACGTTGCCGACGAGATCTCGGTCATGTACGCCGGACGGGTCGTCGAGGACGCGCCGGTCCGCGACATCTACGCACGGCCGGCCCACCCCTACACCAAGGCGCTGCTCGAATCGATCCCCCGCGTCGACATGAAGGGGCAGGATCTTGCCGTCATCAAGGGACTCCCTCCGGTCCTGACCAACATCCCGCCGGGCTGTGCATTCCACCCGCGGTGCAGGTTCGCTCAGGACAACTGCAAGGTTCCGCCGGAGCCGCCGCACTATGACGTCGACGTGGATCGAGTCGCCGCATGCCACTACTGGAGGGAGGTCATCGAGTCATGACCCAGACCCCGAGCAGAATCGGTGAAGTGGTTCTCGCGACGGAGGACCTGCGCAAGCACTATCCGCTGACGCAGGGCATCGTCTTCAAGAAACAGGTCGGGGCCGTGCGTGCGGTCGACGGTGTGAACATCCAGCTGCATCGCGGCGAGACCCTCGGTGTCGTGGGTGAGTCGGGGTGCGGCAAGTCGACGTTGGCTCGTCTCCTCGTCGGCCTCGAGACGCCCACCGAGGGCAAGATCATGCTGAAGGACCGCGACCTGTCGACGGTCTCAGCTCGCGACATGCGCAAGGTCCGCCGCAACATCCAGATGGTCATGCAGGACCCGTACACGTCGCTCAACCCGCGCATGACGGTCGGCGACATCATCGGGGAGCCCTTCGACATCCACCCCGAGGTGGTGCCGAAGAAGGGCCGCACTGCGAGGGTCCGCGAGCTGATCGACCTGGTCGGCCTCAACGCCGACCACATCAACCGCTACCCGCACCAGTTCTCCGGTGGCCAGCGCCAGCGCATCGGCATCGCCCGCTCGCTTGCGCTCAACCCCGAGATCATCGTCTGCGATGAGCCGGTCAGTGCCCTCGACGTGTCGATCCAGGCCCAGGTCGTCAACCTGCTGGAGAAGCTCCAGAACGAGCTCGGGCTGGCCTACATCTTCATCGCCCATGACCTTTCGGTCGTGCGTCACATCGCCGACCGCGTGGCGGTGATGTACCTCGGCAAGATCGTCGAGACGGGCGTGGAGGACGACATCTACGAGCACACGACGCATCCGTACAGCCAGGCGCTGCTGTCGGCGGTCCCCGTGCCCGACCCGACCCTTCGGGAGCGTCGCGACCACATCATCCTCGAGGGTGACGTGCCATCGCCGGCCAACCCGCCCTCCGGATGCCGCTTCCGCACGCGGTGCTGGAAGGCTCAGGAGATCTGCGCCACGGAGGAGCCGGCCCTGATCGACAGGCCGGGCTCCGACCACCCCAGCGCGTGCCACTTCGCAGAGGAGAGGCACGTCGTCGGCGCGACGACCTAACCCCTGGCGCACGGCTCGCCATCGCCGCCCTGCGCCTCCCGCGCCACTGAACGTCCTCGTCCCCAACTGATCGAGTGAACAGAATTCGGCCCGAATCCTGTTCACTCGACTCAGGGGGCTGGGGTGCGTCCAGGTGGCAAAACGGGTTTGCATAAGCCCAACTTATGCAATGCATAATGGGGCATGCGATCCTCGCGCTTCCCCGACATCGTCGACGACGTCACGGTCCGACTCATCGCGGCCGTCGTCCTCCTCGTCTCGGCCGCCACGTTGGTCACGCAGCAGTGGTGGCTACTCGCGCTGCTCGCCGTGGACTTCATCCTGCGTGCCACGTTGGGGCCGCGTCGCAGCCCCGTGGCGCGACTCGTCCAGGCGTGGGTCCGACCCCGCGTGCCGGCCGCCCCGCGCCCCACTGCAGGCCCGCCGAAACGTTTCGCGGCTGCGATCGGCGCCGTCCTGACCGCCACGGCAACCCTCGCCTACGCGTTGCACGTCGCAACGGGAGCCGAGGGAGCACTCGTCGCCGTCATCGGCATCACGGTTGTCATGGTGATCTTCCCTGCGCTCGAGTCGCTCCTCGGTCTGTGCGTCGGCTGCGTCCTCTTCGGCCAGCTCATGCGACTGGGCCTCGTGCCCGAGGAGATCTGCCTCGACTGCGCCGACATCACGCGGCGGGCGCAGGTGCGCAGTCTGGCCTCCTGAGCGCGACGCGCGCAGCGTTGCTCAGTCCGGCTCGGACTGCGGAGGGGGCAGGAGGGCGGCCTGAAGGGTCTCTTGGACCCAGGCGGTGAACCGGTCCAGGTCCCAGCCGAGCTCATCGACGAGGAGCCGGTGCATCGGTGGCCCGGTGAGCGCCCAGACCGTGGCTGCGGCGTCCTCGACGGTGAGCCCGTCCCGCAGGGGGCCGTTCGCCGCCACCCACTCCACGAACTGCGTGAGATTGGCCAGACGCGTCCGGTGCATGGCGCGGTGCTTCTCCGCGATCTCGGTGTCGACGAGGGCGGCTGACTGCATGACATCGTCGATCGGGCGCGCCCGGCTCGTTCGTCCGGCGATGTCCTCGGCAAACAGGGCGATCTGCCGCCGCTGGTCGTGCTCCCTGCGCACGGCCTGGGGTCGCTCCTGCGCGAGCACGCGCGGGCTCTCGACGTCGCCGGTAACGCTGTAGTTGAGCACCTCGACGAGGAGCCGTCGCTTCGTCTGGAACTGCACGTAGACGAGGTCCTCGCTGACGCCTGCCTCGGTGGCAACTGCCGCGACCGACGTGTTCGGATAGCCGTTCGCAACGAAGAGGTCGCGCGCGGCGCGCAGGATTGCCTCGCGGTTTGCGCGGGCCCGCATGGCCCGCACGGTTGAGCGGTAGGCCCGCCTCTTGACAGGTTCGGTCATCGAGGATCACCCTAGACGTACTTTCATTCGAGTGCTACCCGAACCAATCTAAGCGAGGGACAGATGAGCACTGGTTATGCGTTGGCCTACCGCTTCGGACTCACGCCTTGGGAGCGCGCCGGCAAGGCGGCCCAGGCGAGTTTCGACGCGCTGCTCGACCGCGAGGAGGCCGACCGCGTCAAGCCACTCGGTCGGGCCCTCGACCTCGGCTGCGGCCGTGGTCAGCACACGCACGACCTCGCCCGACGCGGCTGGGAGGCCGTGGGCCTGGACAACGTCCCTCGCGCGGTACACGCCGCCGAGGCGAACGGCCAATCATCGGCCACGTTCACGCTGGGCGACGTCACCGACCTTCGTTCGGCCGAGCTCGGGACGTTCGACTTCTTCCTCGACGTCGGCTGTTTCCACGGACTCGATGCTTCCCAGCGCCGGGCGGAGGCGGAGGGCATCACGGCGATCGGCAATGACGGGTCCACGGCCCTCGTCCTCGGCTTCCAGCCCGCAGGTCTGCCCTTCGTTCCTCGCGGTGTCACGCGGGTGGACGTCGAGGCCGCCTTCACCGGGTGGGACCTCGTCTCCGTCGATGCAGCCGACACGAGCGGCATGCCGAAGCCGCTCAAGAAGACGCAGCCGCAGTGGTACCGGCTCCGGAAGCGCCCAGCAGTGTCCTGATCGATGCCCGGCGCCAGTCAGGACCAGGCGAGGGCGGCGGCGCCGTACTCGCCCGGTGCTGGAAGCGGGAGCGGTGAGCCGTCGAGCGTGGCCGGCGACGCGGCGCGGGTGAGCCGACCATGCCGCGAGGACGTCTCGGTGGTCAGGACGGTGAGGGACCGGGGTTGGGCAGCCGGGTCCGGTCCGGCATCGAGGAGTATGCCTGCGGTGCCGGCCAGCGATACGTGGGCGCTTCCTGCTCCCTGCCGCGTCCGGGTGGCGAGCAGCGCGAGGACGGCCGCCGCCATGCCGAAGCCAGCCGCGATGTCGAGCGCCTGCACAGGTAGCGCTCCGGGTGTGAATCGCCCTGTGGCATCAGCCGTTCCGTAGAGATGCCCGATTCCCGAAACGGCTTGGACGATGCTGTCGAAGCCACGATCGCGCGCCCAGGGGCCGGCATCGCCCCACGCCGAGAGGCTGACGTGGACCAGATGCCGGTGGCGGGAACGGATCGTGGCATCGTCCAGACCGAGGCGGCCCAGAGCCCCCGGGCGGTAGCCCGTGACGAGAACGTCGGCGTCGTCGAGGAGGCGGCGGACGAGGTCCTCGGTGCCCTCCAGACGGAGGTCGGCCAGAGCCGAGCGTTTCCCGGCACCGGTCGCGAGGTAGGTGTCCAGATCCTCTGGTCGGTCGGGACGGTCGAGCCGGAGCACGTCCGCGCCGAGGAGCGCAAGCAGCTGGGTGCAGGTGGGCCCCGCCAGGACCCGAGTCAGGTCGAGCACCCGGATCCCGCTGAGCGGCAGGTCAGTCGTCGGCGCGAGGGGCCGCGCCTCTCCGCTGCCGTGGAAAGCGATCCAGGGCGCCGCCTCGAGCGCCGTGGCCATGGGCGACGCGCGCCACTGCTGTACCGTCCGCATCGCTCCGGCGATTCCACCGCCAGCACGGACTCGGTCCTCCGTCTCGATCGAGTCCATCCGGCGGAGCACGCGCTCGAGCCCGTTCCGGTCCTGCACGCCGAGCGAGCGCGACAGGGCGGCCGCATGGTGGGGGTAGTTGGCGTGCAGGCGGATCCATCCATTGGCCGTTTCGAACCACCCCGACATGGGCGCCCACGCCTCAGGGGTCCGGCCGTCCACCCGGAGGTGGGCCAGGGAGCCGAACGCTCCGGCAACACGGTCTGCCGCAGTGCCCAGACAGATCGGACGGCCGCGCTCCTCGGCGAGGACGTAGGCAGCGCGCAGGGCCAGTGTCACGCTGGCGACGGCAAGTCCTTCGACGTCGAGCGGCCCCGCCCACCACGAGCGTGGTCCTGACCATGCGACCGGCTCGTCAGCTACCGAAGTCCCGAGAACGGGTTCGAGCGCCGACTCGATGGCCGCGAAGCGACTGCTGGCGAACTCCACAACAGCGAGTGTGCACCGTGGATGGCTGATGAGCCCCGCGGCATACGGCCACTTCTGTTGACTTTCCTGCAAGGATCGGGGCACTCAGGCGATCCGAACAGGAGGCTCACATGGCTGGCCGCCGCACCCATCTCATCGGCTTGCTGCTCGGAGCGGAGGAGGACTGGCCGACGGCGTTCGAGGCGCTGCTCGGGTTGGTGGGGCCGATCACGACCGACGACGGCGTGACGCACGAGCTGGCGTCCGAGCGACTGACCATCGAGCCGTTCGACCTGCGCCAGCCGGTCCGGACCGAGCTCGTCATCGACCGGCTCGCCCACTGGTACTACCACCCGCGCGAGTGGCTCAAGAAGGCCGCGCTCGTCGACGACACCTACCTGCTCAATAGCCCGTTCACCTTCCAGTCGATGGAGAAGCACAGCGCCTACTGCGCCCTCATGCGCCTCGGGCTCAAGGTGCCGCAGACCGTCCTCGTCCCCTACAAGAACCCCGTCGACAACGTCCGCTGGGCCTACACGAGCGCGCGGTACAACCGTCCCTTCGACCTCAAGCAGATCGCGAACGACCTCGGCTACCCGCTCTACATGAAACCGTTCGACGGCGGCGGCTGGCGGGGTGTCTCCCGGGTCGACGACGAGCAGGACCTCATCGCCGCCTACGACGCGTCGGGCGAGATGCTCATGCACCTGCAGGCGACCATCGACTACGACGTCTTCGCCCGGGCCCTGTCCATCGGCCCGGAGACGATGGTGATGAACTTCCGGCCGGACGAGCCGATGCACAACCGCTACGCCGTCAGCCATGGCTTCCTCAGCCCGCGCGCCGGGCACGAGACGGCGGCGATCAGCCGGATCGTCAACGCCCTGTTCAGCTGGGAGTTCAACTCCTGCGAGATGCTCGTCAAGGGCGACGAGGTCTATCCCATCGACTATGCGAACGCCTGCCCCGACGTGGCCGTCACCTCGCTGCACTACTACTTCCCTTGGGCCATCAAGGCGCTCGTGCGCTGGTCGGCGTACTGTCTCGTCACCGGTCGCCGCTCCCGGACCGTCGGCCTCGAGACGCGGCGGTACTTCGACGTGGCGGACCGCGAGGACCTCAGCGACGAGGAGAAGCTCGACGCCTACCTCGCGATCGCCGACGAGTACTTCGAGACCGCGGCCTACGACGAGTGGTGCGCGCGGCACCTGGCTCATTTCGATGCCGCCGCCCTCGAGTGGTTCCAGAGCGAGGCGTTCCACCAGTTGCTGCGCAGCACGGTCGACCTCACCTATCCCGAGCACGAGCGGGACCGCTTCATGGCCCATTTCCAGGGCTTGATCGGCCTGTGGGTCCGGGATGAGGAGACGCGGCTGGCCGCACAGCCTTAGGCCGTATGCCGCTGAGCTGGCTCTGCTTCGCCCGTGACCTCCGCGGCCGGCGGGGTAAGGGCGCGATGACCAGCACCCAGCGACGCCCTGCCCTGGCGTCCACTCACCGAAAGGGATGAGCCGATGTCCAAGAAGGTCGCGTTCCTCGTCGCCGCCGAAGGGGTCGAGCAGATCGAGCTGACCGAGCCGTGGAAGGCAGTTACGGACGCGGGTCACGAGGCGGTCCTCGTCAGCCCGAAGTCGGGCTCTGTCCAGCTGTTCAACCACCTCGACCACGGCGACACGCAGCAGGTCGACCTGACGGTCTCCGATGCCCGGGTCGGTGACTTCGACGCGCTCGTCCTCCCCGGCGGCGTCGCGAACCCGGACGCGCTCCGGCAGGACCAGCAGGCCGTCGCTCTCGTCAAGGAGTTCGTCGCCTCGGGCAAGCCGGTCGCGGCCATCTGTCACGCGCCGTGGATGCTCGTCGAGGCCGACGTCGTGTCGGGCCGGCGGATCACCTCGTGGCCGAGCCTCAAGACGGACATCCGCAACGCGGGAGGCGACTGGGTCGATGAGACGGTCGTCCAGGACGGCAACCTCACGACGAGTCGCAAGCCCGACGACCTGCCGCAGTTCATCTCGGCGCTGCTCGAGTCGCTCCAGCACGGCTCCGCTGCGACGCCGACCGCCGCGGCTGGCTAGCTGCCGCCCAGGCCGGCGACGAGGTTGATCGCAGCGGCGATGACGACCGTGCCGTAAAGATAGGCGAGCATGGTGTGGCCGAGGACCACGCGTCGGATCTCGGTGGTCCTGAGGGCCGTGTCCGACACCTGGTAGGCCACGCCGAGCCCGAACGAGAAGTAGGCGAAGTCGGAGAACGCCGGGTCCTCCTTCTGGTTGAAGTCGATCGGGGGATCGTCGCTGGAGTAGTACAGCCGGGCGTACCGCAGCAGGTAGACGGTGTGCACACAAAGCCAGCCCACGGCCACGCTGAACAGGCCGATGACGGCGTCGATGACCTGCGCCGGCCCCGAGGCGGAGCCTCCGATGAGCAGGACGGCGACGCCGGTGAGGCTGGCGAGGCCGACGACGATGACGACGACGTCGTACCAAGCGCGGTCGCCGTCGCGGCCCTCCACCTTCTGCCGGGTCGCTGGCGCGTCATGGCCGAGGATGTGCGCGAGCAGCGGCACGGCGAAGGCGAGGCCCGCGACGACGAAGCCGACGAGCAGGCGCGCGAGGAGTGCATCGGCGGCTCCGAGGGGTACAAGCATTGCGACGACACCTAGGACAAACGCTGCCAATAGGCGTCGACGGATAGTTGGCACGTCTCGGACGTTACTTGGTCGAGACTCCGGAACCGAAGAGGATGAGCGCCATGGCCCCGACCCGACGACTCGCGGTCGTCTACAACCCGATGAAGGTCGAGGACCTCGACGCGGACCGGGGGGTCGTCGCCGCGGCCTGCCGTCGGCACGGCTGGGAGGAACCGAGCTGGATCGAGACCACGGCTGAGGAGACCGGCGAGAAGCAGGGGCGAGACGCAGTCGAGGCTGGCGCGGACGTCGTGGCCTCGCTCGGCGGTGACGGCACCGTCCGCGCGGTCGCCACGGCGCTCGTCGGCACCGGCGTACCCCTCGGCCTGCTCCCGGCCGGGACGGGCAACCTCCTCGCGCGCAACCTCGACCTGCCCGTGGACTCAACCGAGAGTGCGATTGAGCCGCTGCTCACCGGGTCGGACCTGCCGATCGACGTCGGGTTCGTCTCCGCCGACGGCGACCCCGAGGAGGTCTTCCTCATCATGACCGGGCTCGGCCTCGACGGCGAGATCATGGCCGGCACGAGCGAGCGGGTCAAGGGCGTGCTCGGCTGGCCCGCGTACATCGTGTCGGGGGTGAGCAAGCTGTGGGGCCGTGGCTTCGCCGTCCGTGTCGCCGCGTCCGGCGGGAGCGGGGTCGTCGGGTCCCCGAGTGGGTCACCGAGTGATCGCGTGCGGCGGCATGCCCGGACGGTCATCGTCGGCAACTGCGGCACGCTCCAGGGCGGTCTCGAGCTGATGCCGGACGCCAAGGTCGACGACGGCGTGCTCGACGCCGTCGTCATCGCGCCCCGCGGCGCCGTCGGATGGGCGTCCGTGGTCGCCGACATCGCCACCCGGCATCGAGTGGGCCACAAGCGGCTCGACCGGATGCGCGGAGGCGAGTTCACCATCGAGACGGCGCGGCCGATCGAGGCCGAGATCGACGGGGACCCCATCGGCGCCTGCCGGCGCCTCGACATCAGAGTCGACCCCCAGTCCCTCCTGGTGCGCCATGGCTGACCAAGCCACCCGCCAAACCGCACCCGCGCCGGGAACGCGCTCAGCGGCATACGGCCGGGGTCGTCGAATGCTCAAAGCGGTCGGCTACGGGCTCGCCTTCGCGGTCCCCCTGACCGCGCTCGCCTTCGTCGTGCGCATGAAGTCCACGCCCGTCGTCGAGCTGGACCAGACGGCGATCACCGCGGCCACTGGCCTGACGCGGCAGAACCCGGCCCTGCGCGACGCACTCATCGTCTGGCAGGAGATGACGCAGCCGAAGTGGGTCTACATCGCGGGCACCGTCGTGTGCATCGTCATGTGGCGCCGCTACCACCTCAAGACCCGTGCGCTGTGGGCCTTCGTCGTGATGATGGTGGCGTGGGCGCTGCAGCTGGGCATCAAGGAGGTCGTCAAGCGGGCCCGGCCCATCGTCCATGACCCGGTCTCGCATGCGCCGGGCTACAGCTTCCCCAGTGGCCACGCCGCCAACGCCGCCGCTGCCGCGACGATCCTCACGCTCCTCGTCTGGCCGGTCCTCTCGCCCCGCGCCCGCCGCTGGGTGACCGTCTGCGCGGTGGCCTTCGCGCTCATCACGGCTCTCGACCGGGTCTTCCTCGGGGTGCATTTCCCCTCCGACGTGGTCGGCGGGCTCATCTTCGGGGTCGGACTGGGGGTCGCCTCGTACGTCGGCTACCTCGGGTGGA
>NZ_DATCWX010000270.1:0-5055 GCF_036566125.1 Intrasporangium sp. | reverse complement strand
GGCGTGCCGGCTGCCTGTCGCAGCCGGTTGCGGGTCAGGTCCGCGGGGTTCGGGCGCCATGGCCCGTCCTCGAGGGTGCGGATGTCGACCTGGCGCACCTCGACGTCCTCACGTTCCGAGTACTCCTCGATGATGCCGCGCGCGAAGTTGAAGTTCGTCGCCGTCGCGAAGAGGAGGCGATGCGGTCGTTCCGATCCGTGAGCAGGTGGCGCCGGACGCCGGTTACCGGACGGCGTGGCGGCCGCTCGAAAGGCCGCGGAGGCACGGAAGGGCGCCAGGAACGCGTCCGGGTCCTCGGCGTACGGGCTGGGCCGGTCCTCGAAGTGGTGGACGCGATGCAGCGCCACGTCGAACGCATCCTGCAGCCGGGCGGCGGCGTCATCGATGTTGCCCTGCTCCCACGCCTCATCCGCCAGCCGGAGCGACTGCGCGATGAGCGGGCCGACGTCTCCGACCTCCCTGCCCGCGTTCAGATCCACGACGTGGACCCTGGCGCGCACGCCGGCGCTCGAGTCAGCCTCCGGGAACGCGCGCGCGACCGTCTCGAGCAGGGTTCGCGCCGAGTCCGGGTGGCCGTGCTTGAGCATCCGGCTGCTGAGATTCCAGGTGGTGCTGATCGTGCCGCGCGCGCCCCCGGGAATGCGCGAGAGCCGTGAGACGGCGCCACCCCAGTGCCGGACCAGGGCGTCACGACGCGAGTCCGGCACGATGAGCGTGCGGTCGACGTACCGATCGAATCGCGTGCGAGCCTCGTCCGGTGTCCGCGGAGCGTGCTTGACGGCGCCCACCAGCGCCTTGGCGACTTTCACGGGGACGCGGTCCTTGTGTGGCACGGGCAAGGGCGCGGTGTATCGCGTCGGCAATGGACCTGGTCTCCTGGAACGGGTTGGATGCGGGCGCGCAGTCGCCGCCACCTCAGTGCCCGGTCATATTACAGCCAGGTTACGGACCTGGGGCCAACGAGCCCCCGGCGCGCACGCCGAGGGGCTCGAGCTGTCGACGTGGCGCCGGACTGACGGGGTCGGCGACGGGGTTGGGCGCAATCAGCCCAAGTCGACCGTGAAGTCGGGCTCGGTCTTCTCGCGGACCTCGTCCTCGGTGACGCCCGGTGCGAGCTCGCGCAGCACGAGCCCGTCGTCGGTGACGTCAAACACGGCCAGGTCGGTGATGATCCGTTGGACCACGCCGCGGCCGGTGTAGGGCAGCGAGCACTCCTTGACGATCTTGTACGAGCCGTCCCGCGCGTTGTGCTCCATGAGCACGATGACGTGCTTGGCGCCGTGGACCAGGTCCATCGCGCCGCCCATGCCCTTGACCATCTTGCCGGGGATCATCCAGTTCGCGATGTCGCCCGTCTCGCTCACCTGCATCGCGCCGAGGATGGCCGCGTCGACCTTGCCGCCGCGGATCATCCCGAATGAGGTCGCGGAGTCGAAGAACGAGGCGCCCTTGCGCAGCGTCACGGTCTCCTTGCCGGCGTTGATCAGGTCCGGGTCCTCCTCACCGTCGTAGGGGTAGGCCCCCACCCCGAGGATGCCGTTCTCCGACTGGAGCACGATCTCGACGTCGTCGGGCACGTAGTTGGGCACGAGCGTCGGCAGGCCGATGCCGAGGTTGACGTAGGCGCCGTCGGACAGCTCCTCGGCCGCTCGCGCGGCCATCTCCTCGCGGGTCAGTGCCATCTCAGGCCTCCTGCTTCTCGGTCTGCGCGGCGTCGATGCGGGGTCGGACGGTGCGCCGCTCGATGCGCTTCTCGGCGGCCTGGTCCGGGGTCAGCGGCAGCACCCGGTGCACGAAGATGCCCGGCAGGTGCACCTCGTCCGGGTGCAGCTCACCCGGCTCGACGAGCTGCTCGACCTCGGCCACGGTCACCTTGCCGGACATCGCGCAGAGGGGGTTGAAGTTGCGCGCCGACTGGTTGAACACGAGGTTGCCGTGCCGGTCGCCCTTGGCCGCGCGGACCAGCCCGAAGTCGGCGCGGATGGCCTGCTCGAGGACGAACGTCCTGCTCTCACCGTCGACCTCGAAGTCCTGGGTCTGCTTGGCCGGGGAGGCGACCGCGACGTTCCCGTCGGCGTCGTACCGCCACGGCAGGCCACCCTCGGCGACCTGCGTCCCGGAGCCGGTGATCGTGAAGAACGCCGGGATCCCGACGCCGCCCGCGCGCAGCCGCTCGGCCAGGGTGCCCTGCGGGGTCAGCTCGACCTCGAGCTCGCCGTGCAGGTACTGCCGCTCGAACTCCTTGTTCTCCCCGACGTACGAGGCGACCATCCGCCGGATCCGCTTGTCCCGGAGCAGGATCCCCAGGCCCCAGTCATCGACGCCGCAATTGTTCGAGATCGCCTCGAGATCGCTGATGCCGGCGTCGTGGATCGCCGCGATGAGCACGCTCGGGATGCCGCACAGACCGAAGCCACCGACCGCGAGCGACATGCCGTCGCTGATTCCGGCGATGGCCTCCTGTGGAGTGGAGACGACTTTGTCCATGGATCGGACTCTATAGGGCTACCGGGAACCCGAAGGGGTGGGGTGACCCCACTTCAGCGGTCGTGCGGTGGTGGGTCACCACGTGACGCCGGCCACAGGCAAGACGACCCACGATGCCGTATGCCGCTGGGCTCGCTCCCACGGTCACCTGACCTCGGGAGCCGGCTCAGCGGCATACGTGCGCATGGTGGCGGGGGACCCCAACGAATTACGTTGGTGTAGTTAGCACCTCGGACTTGTTATCAATGTGACTCAAGTGAATAAATGGTGCCGTTGAACACGTGCGGGAAGAGGAGGCAGAGGTCATGACTGCTTTCGCCACCGTGCCGGTCGGCGCCATCCCGGCGAGTCGTGCCGTCGCGACCATCTCGACCGCGACGAGCTACACCCCATACAAGGACGTTGTCCTCGCAATGGGCTCGCGCGGCGCCGCTGTGCGGACCCTGCAGCGGGCGCTCGGCGGCATCGCGGTCGACGGCGTCTTCGGCTCGGTCACCCGGGACAGGGTGATCGGGCAGCAGCGCTCCCTCGCGCTCCCCGACACCGGGGTGGTCACGCCGGACCTGTGGGACGTGCTCGAGGCCCGCGAGTTCCCGTTCGTCGGCCAGCGCACGACAGTGCTCCGGCTCGGCGACAGCGGGCCGCACGTCGCGGCGGTCCAGCGGGTGCTGCGCGTTCGGGTCACGGGCTGCTTCGACGAACGGACCCGCGCGGCCGTGAAGGAGGCCCAGGCGAAGGCCGGCCTGGCCAGCACCGGAGTCGTGGCGTCCCGCACGTGGTCGCTCTTCGACCGCCTCTCCGCCTAGAGGGCTTCGTCGCGCATTGGCCCGCCCGAGTCCGGGCGTGTCAGTCGGGCAGGAGAGGAAGCGTGACGCCTTCGCTCTCGAGCCTGCGGGCAAGGGCGTCGGGATCCGTGCCGGCGGAGCCACGCATCGCCACGACGGATCCATCGGCGGCCCATGCGCTCAGGCACGTGGCGAGCAGCGCCTTCAGGTGACCGTCGACGGCGACCCGCGGTGCGGCGCCCCACTCGGATCGCAGCACGACGAGGTCGGCGTAGGTCGTGTCGAGTCCGTCGGAGCTCAGCGCGAGGTCCCCGCCCTCCGGGTCGGACATCGGGGAGAACTGGTCGCCATGGGTCGACAGCTCCTTCGCCTCGTCGACGGCGCCTCCCGCGTCGGCGGCCTCGGGGTGCGCGCGCGCCAGAGCCGGAAGGGAGAGGAGCAGGGCATCGCCGCCATGCGCAGCCGCGGTCGGCGGGTCCGTCGTCACCAGGACATCCGAGTCGGCCGCCGAATCTCCGAGGACGATCGTCGCGCCGACGGACCACGTTGCCAGCGCCCAGTAGACCCCTCGCCAGTGCGCCGGCACGTCGAGCCCGACCGTCGTGCCCGGTCCGGCGGCGCAGTCGTCCTGCAGCAGGTTGGCCGCCTTGGCAACCCAGTTCGTCAGCACCCGGGCGCTGAGCTCGATCCGCTCACCGTTCGTCGGGCCGGGCGTGTCGTCATACCACGTGAGCCGTGGCCGGCCCGAGTCGCTCGAGACAAGTCGGGCGAGCACGTCGGCGGGAAAGAGCGCGCCGGTCATGGGCACCTCACTTCCCGTCCTGCCCCGGAGTCGTCCCGGGGGGCGGCTCGGTCAGGGGTTCGTCGTCCCGGAGTGCGTTGAAGAGGGCCAGGGCGCGCTCGCTGTCCCACTTGACGGCCACTCCGGCGTTGTTGGTCGGGAAGGACATGTCGGCGATCGGGACCGTCAGGGAGAGTCCCTCGTCGCTGCTGACGGCCCGCATCGCCTGGAGGATGCGGTAGGCGTCGAAGATCGACGTCTCCTCGCCCACCGCCACGCCACCGGCGGCGGCATCGACGAAGGTCTTGTAGCGCCAGGGGAGGAGCACCGTGGACGGCGTGGCGGACTGCTTCATCAGGGCGCCGAGGAACTGCCGCTGCCGGTTGGCGCGGCCGATGTCCCCGAGCGGGTCCTCGTAGCGGGAACGGACGTAGCCGAGGGCATTCTTGCCGTCGAGGACCTGACAGCCCTTCTTGAGGTCGATGCCGGCCTTGTCGTCCTGCATATCACGCGGGACGCACAGCTCGACGCCGCCGAGCGCGTCGACCATGCCGGCGAAGCCGCCGAGCCCGATCTCGAGGTAGCCGTCGATGTGCAACCCGGTGACCTGCTCGACCGTCTGGGTGAGCAGCTTGGGGCCGCCCAACGCGAACGCGGCGTTGATCTTGTTGCTGCCCTGGCCCGGGATCGGGACGTAGGAGTCACGCGGGATCGAGATGAGGACCGGCTTGCCGCCGCTCTCGGAGACGTGGACGAGCATGATCGTGTCGGTGCGGTTGCCCCCTGCCTTGCCGGTCTTGAGCTCGCGGCGCTGCTCGGCGGTGAGGCCCTCACGGCTGTCCGAGCCGACGAGGAGGTAGTTGTGCCCGGACGTGTCCGCCGGGCGCTCACCCGGAGGAACGTTGTCGACCCGGGTGATGGTGGCCCACGCGAAGACGGGCACGAGGATGAGGAACGCCAGCCAGCTGACGAGGAGGAGCCCGGCGACGAGGAGCGCCAGCC
>NZ_DATCWX010000241.1:0-14167 GCF_036566125.1 Intrasporangium sp. | reverse complement strand
CCACGCGGATGCCGCGGGCGACAGCCAGTCAGCCGTCGAGCATGCCACTGTCGCGGGCCGACGCGCCGCCGAGCTCGGCTCCCACCGCGAGGCGGCACGCCAGTTCGAGCGGGCCCTGGCTCATGCAGCCCGCCTCTCCGGCAGCGGGCTGCCTGACGAACAGATCGCAGACCTGTACTGGTCACTCGGCTACGAGCTGTACATCACCGGCCGCATCGAAGATGCCTCGGCGGCCGTGGAAAGCGCGCGTGACATCTGGGAGCAGCTGGGGGCGACCACCCGAGTCGGTGACGCCTGGCGGTGCCTGTCTCGCCTGTTGTGGTTCGAGGGACGCAACGCCGACGCCGAGGCTGCGGCAGTTCGGGCGCTCCAGGTCCTCGAGGGGCCCCCGACTCCGGAGCTCGCCTATGCCTACAGCAACATGACCCAGCTGTACATGCTCACGAGTGATGGTGCGGCGACCCGGACGTGGGGTGCCCGGACCCTGTCTCTCCTCGACTCCCTCCCCGAGGGCCGAGCACGGACCGAGCTGCGCGCGCACGCCCTCAACAATCTCGGGACGATCGAGGTGGTCGCCGGCGACCGGGCCTCCGGTGTCACGATGCTCGAGGAGAGCCTTGACCTGTCGCGTCAAGCGGAGCTGCACGAGCACGCTGCCCGCGCCTACGTCAACCTCGCATCGAGCGCGATTGCCCAGCGTCGCCACCACGACGCGCATCGTCACGTGCTGGAGGGGCTCGAGTACTGCACGGAGCGCGACCTCGACTCCTGGACGAACTACCTGCTGGCGTGCGATGCGGAGCTCCAGGTCAATCGGGGCGACCTGGCCGCAGCAGAGCGTCGGGCCGAGGCGGTCCTCGCCCACCCGTCACTGGCGAGCAATGCCGCCCTGACCCCACTCGTGAGTCTGGCCCACGTGAGGGGCCGGCGCGGCGAGGGTGGCTGCGAGGCCCTGGTGGCGCGGGCCGCCGCCTTGGCCGACGGAATCGGCGAAGTGCAGGTGGTGGCCCCGGTCGCCGCGTTGCGTAGCGAGCTCGCCTGGCTCGGGCGGCGCGATGCCGAGGCCGGCGAGATCGCAGGCGCCGTCCTGGAACTGGTCGAGCGAGCGGACTGTCGGTGGAACCGGGGCGCAGTGCTGCGCTGGCTGCCACCGGGTGCACGTCCATCACACCGTGAGGTAGCACCTCCCTTCGCCGCGGAACTCGCCGGAGCGTGGCAGGAGGCGGCCGCCCTGTGGGAGGGCCTCGGCTGCCCCTTCGACCAAGCCCTCGCCCTGGCACGCAGTGGCGACCCCGACGCACTCGCCAAGGCGGCAGGCATCTTCGAGGAGATCAAGGCTCACGCCGCCGCCGCCCGGTGCCGAGCCGACCTGCGCGCCCTGGGCCGGACGGCACCGCGGGCGCCCGGCCGCGCGACGCGCACCCATCCGAACGGGCTCACGAGACGGGAGTCCGAGGTGGCCGACCTGTTGGTCCAGGGCCTGTCGGACTCGGCCATCGCCGACCAACTCGTCATTTCTCGACGGACGGCAGAGCACCACGTGTCATCGATCTTGGCCAAGGCCGGTGTGGGCTCACGCAGAGACGTCATCGAGTGGTACTCGTCGGCGCCTTGAAAAGGGTCTCGCGTCATACGTAACGATCACGGGCGTCCTGGGTAGCGGCTCGACCGACCCGAACATGGGTAGCCGTCCCCCATGCCCGGCTCCATTCCGTTCGGTGACCCTGAAGACACACCAACCACCCGCGGAAAGGGAGGGCACGATGCCACTCTTCATGGACGTTCACTCGCTCGGTGACGGCGTCACGATGGACGATGTCGCCAAGGCCCACGCGGCAGACCTGGCCACCCAGGGGCCGCACGACGTCAACTACTTGCGCTACTGGGTCGACCAGGGCAAGGGCCAGATCTTCTGCCTCGTCGAGGCGCCCGACGCCGAGGCCGCCAACACCGTCCACCGCGACGCACACGGCCTCGTCGCCGATGCCATCTACGAGGTCAAAGAGGGCAGTTGAGATGCGTGCAGCACTGGCGGCCGCCCTCGGCACCACATGCCTCGTCGCCGGCTCCGCGAGCGCCGGAGCGATCGGCCGGTCAGAGACGACTGGCCACACGGCGAAGCTCGCGGACCTCCGCGAGGCCACCGCGCCCTACCGGTCCGGGCCGGCCAACCCGTGGACCACCCAGGTCTTCGACGTCAACGGGATCACGTGCATCGAGGATCCGGAGGGAACCGGAACCATGGGTATCCACTTCGTCGACGCCGCCAACTTGGTCGACGGCAGGGTGAGCCGGCTCGCCCCCGAGGCGCTGATCTACGAGCCGGGGCCGAACGGGTCGCTCGCCCTCATCGCGGCCGAGTACATCGTCTTCGCGGACGCCTGGGAGGCCACGCACGCCCACGCGCCGATTCTCTACGGCCAGCGTTTCGCTCGGGTCTCGGCCGGGAACCGCTACGGCCTTCCTGACTTCTACGAGTTGCACGTCTGGCACGAGAAGGCCAACCGCAACGGCACGTTCAACGACTGGAACCCGGACGTGCACTGCACCTGATCAAGGGATGGGACGCAAGAGCTCGCGAGGGCGCCAGACGGTCTCACAGCTGGATGCCGCGGGTCAGTGCTCCGTCGACGACGAGGTTGGTGCCGCTGATGCGGCTCGCCACGGGACTGGCGAGGAAGACGACCGGCCCACCCACGTCAGCGGGAGTGCCCATGTGGCCGGTGGGGTTCAGGCCGACCGCCATCTCGAACAGCTCCGGATTGCCGGTTTCGATGCTCTCCCACACACCGCCCGTGAAGTAGGTGTTGCCCGGCGAAACGGTGTTGGCCCGAATCCCCTTCTCGGCCAATTGCATCGCGAGGCCGTGGATGTAGCCGACGATCGCTGTCTTCGCCGTGCCGTACGGTCCGGACGCGAAGTCCGACTCCCTCCCTGACACGCTCGAGATGGCGATGATCGACGCGGCGTCGCTGCGCTCGAGGAAGGGCATCGCCGCTCGCACGAGGCGAACGGTGTGCATGACGTCGACGTTGAGGCTGAGCTCCCAGTTCTCCTCGGTGTCGGGGATGGCCAGCGCGCTGACGTTGGCGACGACCACGTCGATACCGCCCATCGACTCGGCCGAGGACTGCACCCAAGCCGCCAGCGCCGCGGCGTCGCCCACATTCACGACGGTGCCCGTGACCTGGCCCCGGCCGGCCAACTCGTCAGCAGTCGTTGCGACTGCCTGAGGGTCGCGGGCGCAGAAGCCCACCACGGCATCTTCGTCGAGGAATGCCTCGACGATGGCGCGGCCGATGCCGCGGCTGCCGCCGGTGACAAGGACTCGCTTGCCGGCGAGTTGGAGATCCATGTCGTGCCTTTCGTTGGTGGAGGACGGCTGTCAGATCCGGAGGACGCGAATGCAGTGGGCCCCGGTCGGGCTCACACTGTGCCGAGCGTGCGGGCTCGCTCGCGCAGGTCGGCGTGGATGCCCCCGAGGACGTCGGCTGCGGGCAGCAAAGCCTTGGCTGCCTTGACGACCACGCTGTAGTTGGCGTCGACGACATTGGCGACGGGCACTCGCGTGATCTGCGAGCACAGCTGGTACGCATCCATGACGTGCATCCCATGGAGGACGCTCACCCAGCGGACGAGCTCGGCGTTGGCAATGCGCCACGAGTCCTCCATTGGCCGGCTGGAGCCGACGGTCATGATGTGGGTGTCGTCCTCGATCCGCGGCCACCCGGGCGCATGGCCCTTGACGAGGTCGACGATCAGCGTGCTCGTCATCGCGCCCTCGACCGCGGTGCCGCAGGCCTCGCCCTCGCCCTGGCGATAGTGCCCGTCCCCGATCGAGAAGAGCGCGCCCTCGACGTTGACGCCGAGGTAGACCGTGGAGCCGGCCCGCATCTCGGGAGTATCCATGTTGCCGCCGAAGCGCTCGGGAACCAGGGAGGAGCGGGCCTCACCCCCGGCCGGAGCGACACCCACCGTGCCGAGCATCGGCTCGAGCGGCAGCTCGACGCGGTGCTCGCTGTGCCGTGCGACGAAGCCGACTGTCCCGCGGGCGCGGTCCAAGTCGTAGATCCACGTCGTGTCGGGCAGGGCCTCCTGCAGGGTGACGACGCGATCGGTGCTCGTCATGCCGCCGAAGAAGGGGATCGCTGCGGACGCGCCCCAGTCCCGCGCCGGCTCGAGAGCGACGAGATGCAGGATCAAGGTATCGCCGGGCTCGGCACCCTCCACGAAGAACGGCCCTGTCTGCGGGTTGACGAAGCGAAGGTCGACCTTGGCGCTCGACAGGTCGTCGACGCTTCGCAGCGCTCCACCGAAGGCGTCGTCGGACCAGAGCCGAAGGGCGCTCCCTGGCTTGATCCGCATCGCCGGGGCGGCGCCCCCGAACGTGTAGGCGTACTCGTCACGAACGGGCGTGTACTCGATGACGTCCATGATCGAAGGTACTCGACTGCAGGCTCAGTGGGCCTCCCGTTCCCGCGCCTTTCTCGACTCGCGGTCGTTGGCCCGACCGATGGCCTCGACGAGTTCATCCTTGGTCATCTTGGACCGGCCCTTGACGTCGAGGCGCTTCGCGACGTCGTAGAGGTGTGTCTTGGACGCGTTGGCGTCGACACCGCCGGCGGTCTCGCCTCCTCGACGGGCCCGGGCCCCCTCGCGAGCCGCCTGGGCATCGGAGGGGCCCTTCTCAGCTTTCGGCTCCCAGTGGTCGCCGACCTTCTCGAAGCTGTGCTTGAGCGCGGCGAAGGCCGTCCGGTGGGCGCGTTCGCCCTCGCCGTACTGCTCGACGGCGTTGTCGTGAACCGTCGCCCAGAGGTCCTGCGCCTCCTTGGGCGAGCGCTCCAGCGTCGACGGCATCTCGTCCTTGGCGGGCATGTTGGTTCTCCTCGTGGCCAGGCTGTGACCCCAAGCCCCTACCCCGAACGCTGGGCTGACATCCCCTGTGCGGTCGGGGCTCATCCGAGCACACCGTGGCGCTCGCGTCGGTCAGCCGGAGAGCCGGCTCGGCGGAAACGAGCCAGACCCACCCCGCCCAGCACGGTGGCGACCAGCCCCACGAGCATCGCGACGACAGAGCCGCCAAACCCGTTGCCGGTGCCGAGGCCACCGTCTGCCGTCGTCGCTATCGCCGCGCCGACGACCATGGCCACCAGCCCGGACACGAGAGAAGCGACGGCGCCGCGTCGCCCCGGACCGGAGCCGATCCGACCAGTCGCGTGGGCCAGGGCCAGCCCACCGGCAACGGCCCCGGCGAGTCCAACGACTCCCGCCACCGTGGCCAGCAGCCTGCCGGAGGTCAGCTCGTAGGAGGTGGCCGAGGGCAGCGCGGATGGGTCTGAGGCCACCGCGACGAGCGGTGCCGCGATCGTGAATACGACTGACATGATGGTTCCTTCGTGTCGTTTTGGCTGTCCATTGAGCCTGCCGTCCGTAGCGCCACCGCGCGTCCCACAAGAGCGGACACTTGGTGCTGCCGCGGATATCGCACCCGGCTGCCGCACCTGCAGCAAAGCACCCATCACCTGCTGCGCCTGCAGTAGCCACAACCTCCTCTACGGGCGTGATTCCCCTCCGGCCCCACCCGGCTAGGGTCGGCTCATGGAGCGCGGAAGGCTGCGGGTCCCGGCCGACGTCGGCGACGGGGTCATCGCCGTCGGCCTGGCGGCAGCGCTACTGGTCTCTGGCATGTCCGCAGAGCCCACCACCGGCGACCTGAACCAGCTCGGCTATGCGCTCCTCGTCGCAAGCGGACTGGCGCTGGCGGCCCGCCGCCGCGCCCCGCTCGTCGTCCTCGCCGTGACCGGGTCCTGCGCGGTGGGCTACCAGGCGATCGGCTTCGACGTCCCTGCCGTCGCGTTCCTCTTCGCGGTCTATGCCGCCATGCGCGCGGGACATCGCCTCGCAACGGTGGCGGCAAGCGTGGCCATGCTGGCCGCCCTCCCCCTCGCCGCCCTCGCCAACGGGCACGACCTCGGGGCCGCCCTCGCCCAGGGTCGGGACGCCCTCGAGGTGGCGTGGCTCATCGCGGCCGCGGCCGCGGGTGAGGCGCTGCGCCAGGCCGAGCTGCGCGCGGACGAGGCGGATCGCACCCGCGAGGAGACCGCTCAGCGACGAGCTGACGAGGAGCGACTGCACATCGCGCGCGAGCTGCACGACTCGCTCACCCATCAGATCTCGGTCATCAAGCTGCAGTCCGAGGTCGCCGTCCACGTCGCCAGGCGACGCGGCGAGGAGGTGCCGGAGGCCCTGCTCGCGATCCAGGAGGCGGGACGTGAAGCGAGCCGGGAGCTGCGGGCCACCCTCGCGGCCCTGCGCGACGGCGACAGCAACCCGCCGCGCGGTATCGACCATCTCCCAGAGCTCGTCGATCGCGCCCGTGCGAGTGGCCTCGACGCAACGCTCACGATCGAGGGCGAACGAGGGGACGTCCCTGCCGCGGTCGGTCGCACCGTCTACCGGATCGTGCAGGAGTCGCTCACCAACGTAGCCAAGCACGCGGCCTCGGCGACCGCCTCTGTTCGAATTGACTGGCGTCCGGACGCCCTCGCGGTGCGCATCGACGACGACGGCCCGGCCACCCCGAGCATCACCTCCGCTCCAGGGGTGGGCCTGCTCGGGATGCTCGAACGCGTCACCGCCCTCGGTGGCCGCCTCCGGGCAGCGCCGCGCAGCGAGGGCGGCTTCACCGTCGAGGCGGAGCTGCCCGTGGAGCAGACCTCATGATCCGGGTCCTGCTGGTCGACGACCAGCCGCTGATCCGCAGCGGCTTCCGGGCCCTGCTCGACCTCGAGGACGACATCGAGGTCGTGGCCGAGGCGGCCGACGGGAACGAGGGCCTGGCCTTGGCCAGGGCGCACCTGCCCGACCTCGTGCTCATCGACATCCAGATGCCGGGCGTCGACGGCATCGAGGCGACGCGCCGCATCGCAGCGGATCCGGACCTGGACCGGGTCCACGTGGTGATCCTCACCAACTACGGCCTCGACGAGTACGTCTTCAACGCGCTGCGCGCCGGCGCCGCCGGGTTCCTCGTCAAGGACATCCTGCCGGAGGACTTCCTGCACGCCGTGCGCGTCGCCGCGCGGGGCGACGCGCTGCTCGCACCCTCGATCACCCGCAAGCTGATCAGCCGGTACGTCGCCCAGCCGCTCGACACTGGAACTCCGGCCGGCCTGGAGGAGCTGACCAACCGCGAGCGCGAGGCCGTCGCCCTCGCGGCGCACGGCCTGTCCAACGACGAGATCGCCGAGCGCATGGTGATCAGCCCGACGACGGCCAAGACCCACGTCAACCGCGCCATGATGAAGGTCCACGCCCGGGACCGCGCGCAGCTCGTGGTGCTTGCCTACGAGTCCGGCCTGGTGACACCTCGAAGCCGCTCCTCTCCGTGAGCACGGGGTAACCGCCAAGAAGTGGCCGTATGCCGCTGTGTCGGCTCCCAGCCGAACGATCGCCGGCGTGTCGGGCGGGGAACAAGCTCAGCGGCATACGACACGCGGGTGAACGGCGGGGCCGGGAGCGGCGACTGGGGCAGGATGGTACTGATGTCCAGCGCGCAGAGACCAGTCGAGGTCCTCGAACCGCCGATCCCGGATCGCGTGCGTCGACCCGCCGACGCGCTGAAGCTGGGTTTCGTCCTCGTCGTCCTCGTTGCCTCGCTCGCCCTCGCCGACGTGGCGGTGGGCACGACGGGAGCTCTGGAGCAGGACCTCGCACTGGCGACGAGCGGCCTGCCCCGCATTCTCCTCCAGCTCTTCAGCTGGCTCTCCGGCATCGGCGTCGTCGTCCTGCCGCTGGCCGTCGGAGCCGATCTCTTGGTCCGCGGCCGGCCGGTGCAGCTGGTCCATGCACTCGCGGCAACCGGCGCGGCGGCCCTTGTCGTGCTCGGGCTGAGCTCGCTCATCCTCGCCGGTCGTCTGGGCGACGTGGTCTTTGCCCTGACCCGTCCGCTCGGCGAGGGGCGCACCGACCCGTTTGACGCGGTCATCGTCTCGATGGTGGCGCTGCTCACGGTTGCCGACATCATCGGGCGCAAATGGATCGCCCCCCTTGCGGTCGTGGTGATCGGGTCCATCGCTGTGACGGCGTTCCTCTCCGGCGCCAGCACGGCCCTGGCCGTATTCAGCTCGTTGCTCCTCGGCTGGGCCGTCGGCCTCGCCTTCCGGTTCGGGTTCGGCGCCACCTCGACCCGGCCTCCGGGCGTGGTGATCGCCGATGCGCTCATCGCAGCCGGCGTGCCACTGGTGCGGCTCGAGGCGGTGGACTCCGACCACGCCGGGGACCGTCGCTACCGAGGCACGACGAGCTCGTCGCCGGTGGACGTCCAGGTCATGGACCGCGACACCTTCGGGCTCGCCTCCGGCCGACGACTGCTTCGCCTGCTGCGCCTGCGACAGGGCTCGACCCGCCCCGGGCTGACGCTGCGCGCCGAGCTGGAGCACCGGACCCTCATGGGCCTGACCCTTGCTCAGGCGAGGATCCCCGCGCCGCGTCCGCTGGCCGCCCGCGAGGTCGGTCCGTTCTCCGCCGTCATCGCTTTCCTCAACCCGGCCGGGACGCCGGTGTCCGAACTCGGAGCTGATCTCGACGACGCCCAGCTCGCCCAGATCTGGCGCATGCACGCCACCTTGCTGCGACTCTGCGTGGCTCACCGGGGGCTCGGTCCAGACATCGTGATGCTCACCGACGACGGCCGTGCCGGTGTCCTGCGCATCGGCGGCGACATCGCGGCCGACGAGCTCACCCTGCGCATCGACACAGCACAGCTGCTTACGACAGTTGGCCTCGCCGTCGGCGTCGAGCGGGCCGTCCAGACTGCCACCGCCGAGCTCGGAGAGGATGCGGTCGCCCGGGCGCTGCCGCTCCTGCAGCCGATCGCCATGACGCCGACGACGCGCGCGGCGCTCAAGGAGGACAAGACCCTGCTCGGCGCGCTGCGGGACGAGATCCAACGCCACCGACCCGTCGAGGAGCCCGTCGAGCCCATCGAGCTTCGGCGCGTGACGCTGCGCGGTCTGGTCACCGTTGTCGGCGGTGGCGTCGCGGCCTACCTGCTCCTCACCCAGCTCGCCCAGATCGACCTGCCCAAAGTCATCGCGAGCGCGAGTCAGGGCTGGGCCCTGGCGACCGTCGTCTTCGCCGCCTTGACCTTCGCCGGAGCCTCGCTGGCGCTCAGCGGGTCGATCAACCTGAAGCTGCGGTTCGTCCGGACCTACATGACCCAGCTCGCCGTGGCCTTCAGCGGGCTGGTGGCGCCGGCCGCGATCGGCAATATCGCCCTCAACACCCGCTACCTCCAAAAGGCCGGGGCTGATCCGGCGGTGGCGGGAGCGAGTGTCGGGGTCGCCCAGCTGGCCCAGTTCACCTCGTACTTCGTCCTGCTCGTCGTCTCCGGTGTCCTCGCCGGCACCGGCCCGCGGGCCTCCTTCACGCCGCCGGTGGCCCTGGTCGCGGCCCTGCCCATCGTCGTCCTCCTGTTCCTCGCCCTGCTCGCTGTCCCGCGGGCGCGCCGGCTCATCACCAACCGCATCGTGCCCCGGATCAAGACCGTCGTCCCTCAGGTCCTCTCGGTACTGCAGCACCCGCGCAAGCTCGCACAACTGCTCATCGGGGCGCTCCTGCTGGACGTGTCCTTCGTGGCCGCCCTCGTCTGCGCGACACGCGCCTTCGGGGCCACACAGCCGGTTGCGGCCATCGCCGTCGTCTACTTCGCCGGCGCGATCATCGGCTCTGCCGTGCCAACCCCCGGCGGCCTCGGCGGGATCGAGGCCGCGATGTCTGCAGGCCTGATCGCCATCGGGGTCGACGGAGGGACGGCCGTGTCCTCGGTCCTCCTGTACCGGCTGGCGACGTACTGGCTGCCGATCCCCTTCGGCTGGTATTCCCTCAACCGGCTCCAGAAGCTGCGGGCCATCTGATCGACAATGCTCATCCGCGACCGGCCCTTGATATCCGGAGGGACTGACGGAGCTCCAGGCGGGTACAGGCCCGGCATGTCTGCAGACGAGCCTTTGGCACCGACGAACCTACCGCCAGCCGCCAGGGCGGCCGTCGGGCTGGAGAACGACAAACGACTCGACCCCGCCGTGGCCAAGGTTGCTCAACTGACGCACCCCCTGCGTGACTCAGCGACCGGGTCGGCGCTACGTGGCGAGTGGATGGGCCACGCTCTTCATCCGGCCCTCACTGACCTGCCCATCGGACTGTTCACGGCGACGGCAGCGCTCGACCTCCTCGGCGGCAAGGCCTCGCATCCGGCCGCTCAGAAGCTCATTGGCATGGGCCTCCTCAGCGCCGTGCCCACAGCGCTGACGGGTTGGGCCGAGTGGAGTCGAGCGGACCACCGGTCTCAGCGGGTGGGGATCGCCCATGCGGCCCTCAACGTCGCCTCGCTCGGCCTCTATGCCGGCTCGTGGATGGCTCGCCGCGGCTCACACCATCGGCTCGGAGCAGCACTGTCCCTGGCCGGCTCCGGCATCACCGTCGCGGCCGCGTACCTCGGCGGCCACCTCGTCACCGTGCGCGAGGTCGCCAGCCGCCACCCAGGCTTCGCGTCCGACCGGGACGACGCCCAGTTCCTCCCGAGCGGGCCGGGCGCCTACGACACGCATCACGACCGTCAGGGGGACGGCCACGCCTTCAGGCAGCCCCAGCCGCCCGTGCCGTGAGCGCTCGGCAAACTGCAAGAGGTCGTATGCCGCTGACTTTCCTCCCAGCTCTACGCTCGCTCAGCGTCGGGCTGGGAGCGGGCTCAGCGGCATACGACAGATCACGACCTGCGCTGGGACGTGAGGTCGGCAGAGGGGACCACGTCGAGGTCGGCCAGGAACTCATCGACGATGGCATCCCACTCGGCGGGCCTCTCAAGGTTGGGGTAGTGACCGGCGTTCTCGACGCGCGCGACGCCGCGGCCGTCCTGGACGCTCGCCACGGCTCGTTCACACATGTGGTGGTGGTCGGCCCCGTCCAGCTCGCCGACGATGCCGAGAAGCGGGACGTTGATCTCGGGCAGCCGCTCCCACGAGCCCACGACGTGGTCCGGCGGGACGATCCCGGGTCGCACATGGGTGGCCACGAAGTGCCCGTGCATCGTGCGCAACCGCTCGACCACGGCCGGGTCGAGGTCGTCGAGCGTGCGAGCCGGTCCGGCGGCGTAATCGAGCTCCGCAGCAATCCACGCGGCCGCGTCCATGGCGTCCATCGCGCGCTGGAGGCGAGCCAGCTGGGACAAGGACCACGGGTCTTCGAAGACCGGCTCGTTCGTCCCCGCGCCGCTGATGACCAGGGCCTTGACGAGTTCGGGGTACTCGAGCGCCGTGTCGACGGCGGTGCCGGCACCCATGCTCGTCCCTATGAGGATGGCAGGGCCCGCGTCGAGGTGCCTGATGAGGGCAGCGACGTCGTCGCACTGGCGGAACGGCTCAAACGGTGTCGACGACTGGCCGTGCGCCCTGGCGTCGGGGGCGATGACGCGTCTGTGCGGTGCGAGGTGGTCGATCTGGTGATCCCACATGCGGCGGTCGACGTAGCCGGCATGGAGCAGGACAACCAACGTGTCGCCAGCGCCGGTGTCGAGGTAGTCGATGTGGCCGCCTGGGACGTCGAGCTGGGGCATGGTTGGTCCTTCCGTCAGGTCTGCTGGTTGGTGGGCTGGTTCGTGTCGCCGCCGGCGATGGCCTGCAGCTCGAGGACGACGTGGGCCAGGACGCGCACGGTCGCCTCGAGGTCCTCGTCGGGCAGTGGCGCCGCCATGCGGTCGATCCGCTCGAGTTCTGCGTCGTGGACGTCGAGGTAGGTCGTGCTGCCCTTCTCGGTCAGGACGATGAGGTGTGATCGCTTGTGGCCCGGGTTTGTTCGCGACTCGACGTAGCCGAGCCCCTTGGCGTCGTCGACGATCCGCTGGATGCCCTGACGGGTGATCCAGAGTGCCCGTCCGAGCTGCGGGACGGTCTGCGGGCCGCCGAAGTGGAGCACCTCGAGCACCGCTCGCATGGGCATCGTCAGCGCGTGGCCGGCGAGCTGCTCGGTGACCACGTGGGCCGACAGCTGGTGGATCGGACGGATGAGGCGGATCGCCTCATAGAGCTCCTCGGCCTTGCGCATCATGGCAGCCACCTTGTCAATATGACAATCTTGTTGTCAATAATTATCTCCTGACGGGATGACCGACGAGGCCTCGTTTGGTGGGTGCCCGCGGGGTGAGGACGGGGCCAGCCTCGGTGCCTCGGCGCAGGTCGGGCTCCTACCGTCGACGACATCCGAACTTTCGGGCGCCTCGAGGGCGAGCGCTCGTGGCTCCGGACAGCCGCTGTCGCGTCGATGGTGGTGTTCGTGTCCGCCGTCGTCTTCGGCACCTCCTGGGCCACGGCCGCCCAGTTGGAGGGCGTAACCCCTGATCTCGCGCTCTATGCGTTCGACGAGGGCAATATCGGGTTTGCCAACTCCTGGCTGGGCTTGGTCGGCTTCGCTTTGGCGAGCGGCTGGGCGACCTTGGCCGAGGGCTGGCTCCCCGCTGGCAGGGGTGGCTGGCCGTTTCGAGTGCGGTGGGCTTCGTCGCGGCACGCTTCGTCTGGACCTCGCAGCTCTGGCTCGTGCCCTACGCACTGTTCTGGGCCTGGCTCATCGCCGCGAACATCGCTCTCCTGCGACGGTCAGCGACTGCCTCACGGGCGTGACGCGGCGGGCATGCCTGTGGCCCCGCCCGGTGTGGCGGGGTTCGGGACGGGCGAGCTAGACGTGCCAGGTGACGCTGGTCGCGGTGACGGTCGCGGTCAGGTCGTGGCGGTGCACGTAGGTGTGGTGCCGGCGGCAGAGCAGCGCGGTGTTGAGCAGGCTGGTCTTGCCGCCGGACCACCACGGGAGCACGTGGTGCGCGTCGGTCCACGCCGCGGGGATGGTGCAGCCGGGGAAGCTGCATCCCTGGTCGCGCTGCCAGAGCGCGGTCCGCAGGCCCTTCGTGACCAGCCGCCGCTCCCGCCCCACGTCCAGCGGCTCACCCTTGCTGCCCAGCACCAGCGGGATGATCGCGGCGTCACAGGCGAGCCGGCGCACCGTGGACACCGACAGCACGTCGCCGGACATCGCCAAGGCGGTCCCGGGCAGCCGCCCGGCCAGCACGTCGTGCTCGACCGTGACGACCAGCTTGGCCTTGTCCGTCGTGGGCAGCCCGTCCGCGGCGGCGACCCCACGCGCGACGATTTCGAGCAGCGCGTCCGCGCGCCGCTTGGCCGGGGTGCGCGGGTCCGGCTCGAGGGTGTGCCCGTGCCGGTCCTTGGTCGGGCAGGGCACCGACAGCGGGTCCACCGCGGACTTGATCACCGCGGCGGCCTCCGGGTCGAGCACGCCGCGCATCGGCACCATCCCGGTCCGTGACGGTTGTCCGAACCAGAGCCCGCGGCTGGCGCGGCGGCCCTCGTCGAAGCGGTCCTCGTCCTTCGGGGGACGGACCTCCTCAGTGTGGTGGCGCACCAGCCCGGTGAAGTCCTCGTGGATCAGCTCCGGCGCCCGGTCGACCAGATCCTGCACCGCGGTCGCGACGTCTTCCGGGTCGGCGACCCGCTCGGTCCGCTCGTGAAATTCGATGATCCGGGCCGCCTTGGCGACCGTGACGTGCTGCATGGTGACCCGCGCGGCGAGTTCGGCCCAGCGCGGCTGGGTCACCGCCTTGGCGACGGTGAGGTAGTCCTTGGCCTGTCCGGAGGTCAGGGTCGGGTCGAGCGAGCGAAGCCAGTCCGTCACGCGCAGCCCGCCCGGCGGCTCCTCGCCGCGCTCCTGCAGCTCGGCGAGCACGTTGACCAGCATCACCTCGTGCTGGGCCCGCAGGCCGGCCAGGTGCCCCACCGTGTGCGCGAGCAGGTCGGAGCCGTGCCGCCCCAGCGGCTTCCCGAGCAGCGCGTCGACCTTGACCGCGACCGGCTCCTCAAACTGCGGCGGCTCGGTCGGGCCGGGGTAGTTCGCCTCGAACCAGTCCGCGTCCGCGCCCTCCAGATCGAGTTCGGACAGGTCGACCGACTCGACCTCCCGCGGGTGGAACGGCAGCGGCCCGTCCGCCGGCACGTGGCCCCACAGCCCGCCCGGCGCCCGGCCCCCGACGTCACGCAACCGAGGACGCCGCGCACGCGGTGCCTCCGTAGCGCCCGGACCAGCGTTGTCAGCCCCGGCGCCCAAG
>NZ_DATCWX010000218.1:0-20787 GCF_036566125.1 Intrasporangium sp. | reverse complement strand
GGTCGAGGCGGCGTGCATCCCCGTGGCGATCGGCACCGCGTGGGACGCCCTCGATGAGCTCGACCTGCACGCCGGAGACACGCTGCTCGTCCTCGGCGCCGGTGGTGGGGTCGGAAGTCACGCTGTCCAGCTCGGCCGCCTGCGCGGCCTAAGCGTCATCGGTGTGGCCAGTCCTGGCAAACGACAGCTGGTCCTCGACCTGGGAGTGGTCCACGTCGCGGCGGGACCGGGCTGGACGGAGCGGGTCCGCGCCGTTGCCCCCGAGGGCGTCCACGGGCTGATCGACACCGTCGGCGGAGAGACCCTGCGCCAGTCGTCCCTCGTGCTGCGGCCAGCCGGGGCGGTCCGCAGCACTGCCTCGCCGGCCTTGGCGGCCGAGCTCGGCGGCTCTGGCGTGACCCGTCGCCGCACTGCGGACACCTTTGCCGAGGTGGCAGCGCTCGTCGCAGCCGGGGCGCTGGCTCCGGTCATTGGCGCCACCTTCGGCTTCGCGGACAGCGCCGACGCGGTTGCTCTCGTCGAGACCGGTCACGCCACTGGCCGGACTGTCGTCACGAACGACCGATGAACGGCCGATGAAGGGCATCTCTACAGTCGACCGGGGGACGGGCCGCGCTGGGACTGAGCGCCCGCGTGGGTCCGAGCTCAGCGGCATACGGCGTAATTCCACTCATCTCGCCCCATGCCTCCGACAGTCCCGCCGGGGCTCGGAAGTCGGTGGGGTTCCGGCCGAAAACACGTCGACAACCGCACCGCGGCCCGATTGTCGGAGGCGCACGCGCGTCACATGGCCCGCCACTCCCTCGATGTTGCGCATCGACGCGACCGGGGGGTCGCCCGGCGCAGTCATCAGCGCCATGCTGGGCCCATGACAGACGCTGATGCCAAGATCGCCATCGAGCTGCTCGTCGACGGCTTCGGCCGGATCCACGAGGGCGTCCCTCCGGTCGTCGCCGGCCTGGGCACCGAAGAGCTGGTCTGGCGGCCGGACCGCGATGCGAATCACATCGCCTGGCTGGTCTGGCACCTCGCGCGCCAGCAGGACGAGCAGATGGCCCAGATCGGCGATGCGACCTCTGCGTGGCGGTCAGGCGGCTGGTCCCGGCGCTTCAACCTGCCCTACTCGCCCAACGCCAACGGCTACGGAATGACGTCCGACGAGGTCGGCGCCTTCACCGTCTCCGACTCGGCCCTCCTGCTCGACTACCACGAGGCCGTCCACGAGCTGACGGTCGGCGTCCTGCGTGGGCTCGGCGCCGCGGAGCTGACGACGGTGATCGACCCCAACTGGGACCCGCCCGTCACGGTGGCGGTCCGCATCGTCTCTGTCCTGGACGACGCGGCCAAGCACCTCGGGCAGGCCGAGTACGTGCGGGGTCTGCTGGAGCGCCGGCGCTGATCTGAGGTCGCGGACAGCGCTCGATTGGGTAATTCACAGGTATGCGTGCGACCCTCGACGCGATGACCGCCACAGCCGCCCCCGCCCATATCGCCACGTCACGGCGCCGTCCGGGGCTCTGGGCGACGGTCGCGGTGGTCCTCGTGCTGGTCGGCCTCAACGTCGCCAACCACGTGTATGGCTGGGGCTCGATCTGGCTCGGACCGATCGGCGCCGCGGGATTGCTCGCCTTCGCCCGCTTCTCCGGCCTCAGCTGGCGCCAGCTCGGCCTGAGCCGCCGCACCCACGCGTCCGGCCTGCGTTGGGGTGCCGCGATCATCGGCGTCGTCGCACTCGTCTACCTCATCGGGGTGCTGCTCCCCTCGACCCGCACCGCCTTTCTCGACGCGCGCTATCACCTGCCTCCGGCCAGCGCCCTGCTGACCGCCTTCGTCATCATCCCGGTGGGCACGATCCTGCTGGAGGAGGTTGCCTTCCGCTCCGTGCTCTGGGGCTTCCTGTCCCGGCACGCCCGCGTCTGGCAGGTCGCCCTCGGCTCCTCGCTGCTCTTCGGGCTCTGGCACCTCCTGCCCGCCAATGCCGCGGTGGCCGCGAACCCGGCGCTCGGCGCGATGATGGTCGGCCTCGGCGCCTGGCAGCACGTGGCGAGCGTCGCCGGCACGGTCCTGTTCACGGCCTTCGGCGGCCTCGTGGCCGGCGAGCTTCGCCGGCGTAGCGGCAGCCTGCTCGCGAGTGTTGGCATGCACTGGGCGACCAACGCCCTCGGTGTCCTCTTCGGCGTCGTGGCCTGGCGTCTCGTCTAACCCGCTCTGACCGGCGCGGCTCAGACCGGTCGGATGCCCTGCGAGCGCAGCAGCGCTCGAGCCCGACCGAAAGCCCGGTCGTCCGAGAAGGCCTGCCAGTCGTTCCACAGGTCGAGCTCGTCGACAGTCCGACGGAAACGTGCGATCGCACCCCTGCCCCTGATCGCGACCGAGAGGATGCCGCCGAGCCGGTCTGGCGCCGTCGCTGCGAAGGCGGCCATGTCCGCGTAGGCGGCCGACGCGTCGTGGTCGACGTAGATCCAGAGGTTGTCGTCCTCGTCCTGGGAGTGGTCGGCGGTCAGATCCTCCATCCCGTGGTGCAGGAACGCGTGCACGACCTCACCCGTATCGAGGTGCAGGTAGCCGCCGGGGTCCTCACCACCGTTTGCCATGACCTCGGCCAGCTCCTCGATGTCCACGCTCAAGGTGCGGCCGCGCCGCTCGGAGCCGCTGAGCAGAGCGCCGATCTCCTCCGCCAGCACGTCGTCGCCCTCCCAGCCGCGGTGACCGAGTAGAGTCTCGATCTCGCGCAGGGCGCCCACGAGCGGCGCTTGGTCGGCTGCTCCGGCGGATCGGTAGGCCCGCATGAGCGCATCGCCGACCTGCTGGAGGGCCGCACCGAGGTCCCGTCCCTCGACGGCGGACAGCAGCGTTGCGACGTCGTCCGCGCGCGAGGCCTCCCGCACGGCCGCGAGGTCGAGCGGCCTCGCCGTGCCGCGATGCCGCCTCGCGGGTGGGCGAGGCGTGGCGACGTCCTGGTCCTCGGCGGTCTGCCGACCGAACTGGTCCGGGATCGTCCCCCACCCGAGGATCGGCACCGGGATCGGTGCCCGGCTGACGGTCTCCCGTCTGCCGACGAGCTCCTCGACGACGCACTCGTGGACCCACTTCTCGTCGTCATCGAAGAGATACTCGAAACGCGTCCCCCTGGACATTGATCCGTGCACGATCCGTTCGGGAGGCAGGTCTCCCCTGCCCGAGCCGCGCCGCTCGTGTCGCCCGTGCCAGCCGGCGCGGAACGAGCGCCGCCGGGTCACGTCCCAGCGTCCGAACGCAAGATCGACACCAAGACCGAAGTCAGCGAAGGTGGCCGTGGGTGGCACGAGCATGACCCGGCCCGGGGACGGCCGGAGGGTGTCTCCACGCCCGGAGACCAGGTCGACCCGAATCTTCAGCCATCGTTGTGCCACTCGCCCAACTCTGCCAGCAAAGCCGAGGGCCAGCACGTTCGAGCCGAGCTGCACTCGTTTGCCCCCAGTCCGAGCGGCGCTGTCCGTACGATCGCTCATGGTGCGCCACGGCGCGGGCAGGCAGGAGGTACCCATGAACGACGCAGCTGCGGGACCTTCCGCGCCCCGGATCGGTCGGCGCGCCATCCTTGGCCTGGGCGCCGCCGCCGCCGGAGCCCTCGCGGCATGCACGGCTGCCGACTCGGGACCGGTGGGCGCGAGCGGGACAACGCAGCGCAAGCCGGTGATCGACCAGTGGTACCACGCCTACTCGGAGGCCGGCGCTCGTGAAGCGGTCGACCGCTACGCCGCCGCCTACTCCAGGGCAACCGTCAAGGTGGCGTGGAAGGCGGGCGACTACGACGCCACCACTCCAGCCGCGCTGCGCTCGGGCGCGGGTCCCGACGTCTTCGAGTACGCCAACGGACCGACGATCGACATGATCCGCGACGGGCTCGTCGTCGACCTCACTGAGACGGTCGGAGCGGCCCGAAGGGAGTTCCAGGAGAGCATCCTCGGCCGGATGTCCCAGGACGGCCGGATCTGGGCGATCCCCCAGGTCGTCGACACCCAGGTGCTCGTCTACCGCAGGTCCCTGCTCGACGACGCGGGGGTTGCTCCGCCCCGGACGATGGACGAGCTGATCGAGACCGCCCGCGCGCTCACCAGCAAGGACGTCAAGGGCATCTATCTCGGCAACCGCGGCGGGGCCACACATCTCGGCGGACCGACCCTGTGGTCGGCCGGGCTCGACTACCTGACCGACGACAACAAGGTCGGATTCGACGATCCTCGTGCGGCCGAGGCGCTCGGCAAGTACGCGGAGCTGCACGAGTCCGGGGCGGTCCTCCCGCAGGCGCCCAAGGACTGGTTCGAGCCGGCCGCGCTCATCGACGGGCTGACGGCCATGCAGTTCACCGGTCTCTGGACCTTCCCGCAGCTCACCGAGGGGCTCGGGGACGACGTCGGAGTGTTGCCGTGGCCGGCTCTGGACGACATGGGCAACCCGTCCGTGCCGCTCGGGGCGTACGGCGCCTGCGTCAGCGCGCAGGCGAAGGACGTCGAGAGCGCGAAGGACTTCGTGCGCTGGCTCTGGGTCGAGCAGGGGGACCTCCAGCTCGACTTCGCCACGGCCTACGGCCTGCACATTCCCTCGCGGACGAGCCTCATCGACCGGGCCGACGGCCTCAAGTCGGGCCCGGCTGCGGAGGCCACGGCCGTCGCCCTCGACTACGGGATGCCGCAGAGCAAGCTGCTCTGGACGAGGACGTGCGTCGGTGCCTTCGAGGCGATGATGGACGCCGTCATCGGCGGGGCCGACCCGGCGTCAGAGATCAAGCAGCTCCGAACCGTCGTCGACGCGGAGCTGAAGCGCGTCCTCGCCTGACCATCGCTGACCGCCGAGCTGGTCAGTGGAGGTCCTGCACGTCCGCCCGGCGCGCGATCGTCGCCGTGGCCCGCCGGCACGCGGTGACGGGGACCCGCGGCACGATGTCGTCGAGGAAGCCGTATCGGCGCCGGAGCGACCGGTGGTAGGCGTCCTCGGACGTCTCCGAGCGCAGCGCGGTCCACCAGTCTGCGATGTCGCCCCAGCCGGGCGCTGCCAGCGAACCGCCGTACTGCTGCAGCGACAGCGACGCAGCCAGGCTCGCGAAGGACATCCGGTGCTCGAGTGGCCATTCCGCGAGCGTGCCGACCAGCATGGCGGCCGCGAAGACGTCACCAGCCCCCGTCGCGTCGACCTCCCGGACCCGCAGTGACGGCACCCGAGCCTCCTCACCGGTCCTCGTGTCAATCCCGACCGCACCGTCGACGCCATTCGTCACGACGGCGATCGAGACGCGGTCGGCAAGCGCGAAGAGGGCGTCGTGCGCAGAGCTCGTGCCCGTGTAGGCCATCGCCTCGACGGCATTGGGCAGGAACGCGTCACAGTGCGAGAGCCGGTCGAGCACCGCGCGATCCCAGCGCTCCTCGGGGTCCCAGCCGACGTCGGCGAAGACGAGCGCTCCTCGGCGCCGCGCAGCGTCGACCCAGCTCTCGCCCGACCGATCGCCGGAGCCGCAGGGTTCCCACGGACCCGGCTCGGCGAGATCGACCATCACCGCGCGGGACCGGGGCGGGTCGCCGATGAGGTCAACGGACGGCACGGGTGACGGGTGGCCGTGCGAGACCATGGTCCGATCGCCCCCGAAGGTCATCGACACCGTGACCGGGCTGTGCCACTCGGGGAACTGCCGACTTCGGCTGAGGTCGATCCCCTCCTGCTCCTCCAGGGTGCGCCAGCAGAAGTCGCCATAGTCGTCGTCGCTGAACGCAGCGGCCAGCGAGGTGCGCAGGCCGAGCCGTCGGGCGGCGACGGCGAGGTTGGCGATGCCGCCCGGGCACGACGCCAGCCCCTCGGACCACACCTCCGTGCCCGGCTTCGGGGCGCTCGACAGCCCGGCGAAGACCAGGTCGAGGAAGACGGTCCCCCAGAGGAAGACGTCGACCTTCGGCGCGTCGGGCACCCGACGCGCACCGAGCGGGTCGAACGAGTGCGGCATCCCCTTCATGATGGCGCATGGCGGAGACGGTGGCCCGTGGTTTAACGGCCGGTCGCCGCCTGCTTGGTACCGTCGCAGGCGTGGTGTCGTCATGAAGCTCACCATCCTCGGAGCAGGGGGTTTCCGGGTTCCCCTGGTGTATGCCGCTGTGCTTGGTCAACGGACCGCGCGCGGTATTCGTGAGGTGGCCCTCCACGACACCGACGACACCCGGCTACGCGCGATCGGGCACGTGCTCGCGGAGCAAGCCCAGCGGCATACGGCCGCATCTGAAGGCCCGCCACCTGCGAAGGTCACGGCCACGACGTCACTCGACGACGCACTCGAGGGCGCCGACTTCGTCTTCTCGGCGATCCGGGTCGGTGGGCTCGAAGGGCGGGTCGTCGACGAGCGCCTCGCCCTCGACCTCGGGCTGCTGGGCCAGGAGACCACGGGCCCGGGCGGGGTCGGCTACGGGCTGCGGACCGTGCCGGTGGCGCTCGCGATTGCGGAGCGAGTGGGCCTGCTCGCACCCGACGCGTGGGTCATCAACTTCACCAACCCGGCGGGCCTCGTCACCCAGGCGATGCAGAGCGTCCTCGGGGACCGCGTCGTCGGCATCTGCGACTCCCCCCTCGGGCTCGCCAAGCGGGCGGCCGGGGCGCTCGGGCTGCGGCTCCCCGAGGTCGTCATCGACTACGCCGGCACGAACCACCTCGGCTGGCTGCACGGCCTCAGCGCCGACGGTCGGGACGTGCTGCCGGAGCTGCTCGCGGACCGAGAGCGGTTGGAGTCATTCGAGGAGGGCCGCCTCTTCGGGGCCGACTGGCTGCAAGCGATCGGGGCGATCCCCAACGAGTACCTCTGGTACTACGACTTCACGCGGGACTCGATCGCGCAGATCAGCGAGGCCGGGCAGACGCGCGCTGAGTATCTCCTCGCGCAGCAGGCGGACTTCTATGAGGCGGTGCGCAGGTCGCCCGGTCGGGCGTGGGAGATCTGGGACGGGGTGCGCCGCGAGCGCAACGCCACCTACATGGCCGAGACCCGCGCGGACGAGGGCCAGCAGCGGACGGCCGAGGACGTGGAGGGCGGCGGCTATGAGGGCGTGGCGCTCGCGCTCATGGCGGCGATCGCGTTCGATGACCCGGCGACGCTCATCCTCAACGTCCGGAACCGCGGCACCGTGCCGGGGCTCCCTGATGACGCGGTCGTCGAGGTGCCCTGTCTCGTCACCGGGGCCGGGCCGGCGACGCTGCCGGTGAGCCCCTTGCGGGGGCGCGAGCTCGGCCTGGTCCAGCAGGTCAAGGCCGTCGACGAGCTCGTCATCCGCGCCTGCCGCGAGCGGTCGGCCACCGTGGCGATCCAGGCGCTCGCGTCGCACCCGCTCGTCGACTCGGTGACCGTCGCGCGGCAGCTGTGGAGCGGCTACCGGGAGCGACTCGCCCCGTTCTACGCCGGTTTCCGCTGACGGCGCCCCCGGGCAAGGGGACGGACGGCGATTAATCGCTGGTGCCGCCACGGTATTTGACGTTAATGTCATTAACATGAATTCTGAGGCGGCCACCGCCCGCCCCTACGTGATGCGTGACCGGGCGCGGACCACGGCCGAGACCGGCGAGCGGATCCTCGAGGCGACGACCCAGCTGTTCGTCGAGGGGCCCTTCTCCCAGCTCACCCTCGCAGCGGTGGCGACGCGGGCCGGGGTGACCGTGCAGACCGTCATTCGCCGGTTCGGTGACAAGGAGGGCCTCATCGCGGCCGCGGCCCAGCGAGGTCATGCCGCAATCCTCGCCCAGCGGGACCGGGCGCCGATCGGCGACGTGCCCGCCATTGTGGAGACCCTCGTCGACCACTACGAAGCGGCCGGCGACATCGCGCTGCGCCTCCTCGCGGAGGAAGGGAACTCGGCCCAGATCGCCGCGATCACGAGCGAAGGCAAGCGCTACCACCGCGAGTGGTGCGCCCGCGTCTTCGCGCCGGCTCTCGACGGCCTGACCGGCGTTGTCCGACAGCGCAGGCTCGCCCAACTCGTTGCCGTGTGCGACGTCTACACGTGGAAGCTGCTCCGCCGGGAGGCCGGACTCGACCGGCGCGAGGTGGCCATCGCGCTACAGGAGCTGCTCGAACCACTCACCTCCAGCCGCTGACCACAGGGAAGGCACCACCCATGACCACGATCCTCGCCTACACATCGCCCGCCATCGGGCACCTCTTCCCGATGATGCCGCTGCTCCTCGAGCTTCGCGCTCGCGGGCACGACGTCCACGTCCGAACCCTCGGCGCCCACGTCGACGCCGTGCAGGCGGCGGGCCTCTCGGCCGCGCCGATCGATCCGGCGATCGGAGAGATCGTGCACCCGGACTGGGAGGCGAAAAACCCGGTGCAGGGACTCAGGCTCGCCGTTCGCACCTTCAGTGATCGGGCCCGACTCGACGGGCCCGACCTCGACCGCGCCATCGCGGAGGTTCGGCCCGACGTCGTCATCGTCGACACGAACTCCTGGGGCGCCCAGCTCGCGGCGCAGGCCTGGGGCGGCCCATGGGCGACCTTCAGCCCGTACACGCCCCCGATCTCCTCCAAGGGCACCCCGCCGTTCGGCCCCGGCCTGGCGCCGATGGCCGGACCGCTCGGCCGGCTGCGCGACGCGATCGCCCGACCCGTCGTCATCGGTGCGGCGGAGCGCATCCTCCGGCCCATGGTCAACCCGCTGCGAGCCGAGCGCGGGCTCTCGCCGATCCGCACGGGGGACGAGTTCTACCGCCAGGCACCACTCGTCCTCGTCACGACCTCGGAGCCGTTCGAGTACCCGCACCCGGACTGGGGCGACCAGATCCGCATGATCGGGGCGCTCTCCTGGGAGCCGCCGACCGAGACGCCGCCCTGGCTCGACGAGATCGAGGGTCCGCTGGTCCTCGTCACGACGTCGTCGGAGTACCAGGCGGACGAGGCGCTCGTGCGGGCCGCCGTGGAGGGTCTGGCCGGCGAGCCCTACACCGTCGTCGCGACGATGCCGGCAGGGGTGAGTGACGTCGGTCCGCTGCCGCCGAACGTCCGGGTCGTCGACTTCGTGCCGCACGGCCAGGTCCTCGACCGGGCGATCGCCGCGGTGACCCATGGTGGGATGGGCGCGACGCAGAAGGCGCTCTCCCGTGGCGTGCCGGTCTGCGTGGTGCCGTTCGGCCGCGACCAGCTCGAGGTCGCCGCCCGGGTCGTCCACGCCGGCGCGGGGACTCGGCTCGCGTCGAAGAAGCTCAGCCCGATCGCACTGCGCAACAAGGTCCGCGAGGCCATCACGTCCAAGGCAGGTGCTGATCGCGTGGCCGCGGGCTACCGCGCCGCCGGAGGAGTGGCCGCCGGCGCGAGCGCCGTCGAGGAGTTGCGCGACCGCGCGTCCGCCAAGGCGTGATACCGCCATCAGGCCGTATGCCGCTGAGCTTGGCCCGTGCCCCAGCCCGGCTGGGTGGTCGGCTGGGCTGGGAGTGAGCTCAGCGGCATACCGCTCAAACGGCGACGAGGAGGCCGACCCCGAGCGTGGCGAGGCTGAGCGCGAGGAGGACGGCGCCGGCGAAGACGAGCGCGATGAGGCGATTGGGCCGTTCGCGTCCCGCGCCCATGGACGAGAAGAAGAACCCGCCCGGCATGAGCAGCGCCGCTACCGCGACGCCAGCCCTGGCCAGCCACTCCCAGGCGCCGGTCAGGTCCGTCTGGTCGACGAAGACCAGGCAGACGAGGGCGAGAACGAGGAGGACGCCGGCGTGGGCGTGGCCGGCGCGGGCGAACTTCTCCTGGAAGGGTGTCGTGCCGGCCCGCCCCGTGACGACGCGGACGAGGTAGAGACCGCCGGTCTCCACGGTCACGAGCGACAGGAAGAGGATCCCGGCGAGCACTCGCGAGCTGTCCGAGAGCAAGGCCTGGTCCATGTCGTCCTCCAGTTGGATAGCGGTACTCACCAATAGTGGATAGCGACGCTATCCAATGTCAACTGCCTTTCGGCGCGCCCTGCCGCGGCCGATAGCGTGGCCGCATGCCGGACCGCACCAACGAGATCAGCATCCAGGACCGCCTCTTTCCCGACATGACCTGCTTCGGGTGCGGGCCGGCCAACCCGAGAGGTCTGAGGCTCAAGAGCTATGCCCGCGACGAGGCGGTGACCGCCCAGTTCGAGCCATGGCCGGAGCACGACAACGGCCTCGGCTTCCTCAACGGCGGGATCATCTCCACGGTGCTCGACTGCCACAGCGCGGCGGCCGTGCTCCACGAGGCGGACCAGCGCGGCTGGGGCCAGCTGCCGGGCGCGCAGCTGCCCTACGTGACGGCGGGACTCGACGTGCGGTACCTGCGGCCCGCTCCGCTACGCGAGCCCGTCGAGCTGCGCGCGGTGCTGCGGTCCGCTGACGAGGCGGAGATGACGGTGGGCGTCGAGCTCCGGTGGGACGGGAAGGTCCGGGCCTCTGCTGACACCCTGTGGAAGCGGTGGCGCCCGCGCACCCCTTGACCACGCACCCCCGCCGCCCTCCCGATCGAGTGAACAGCTTTTGGGGGTTCGTGGAAGCGCGGCAGCATGATCCCCAGCGCCCTCGGCTCAGGAGACGTATGGTCGTTGGTGTGCGGAGCGGGCCGGCCCGGAGGTGGCGAACGCCCTTGGCCATCGGGGGCGTTCTCGTCATGCTCGGTGGCGTCGTGGGTGTGCCGACCAGGTCCGCGGCCGAGGGCACGCCGACGCCCTCGCCCGGTGCCACCGTCCAGGACACGTCATCGGCGGGTCCCGCAGGTCCCGCAGGTCCCGCGGGTCCCGCGGGTCCCGCCCTGGGAGCGAGTGCCGGCGAGTCACTGCTTCGGCTCTACGACGTGGTCAAGGTGACGGCCGGCTACATCGCGGCCACCCAGCTCCAGCCCGGTGGAGGGTCGGTCGCCCCGGGCGGCGACTCTGGCTGGAAGCCGCGCGCCCCCATCAAGGCCCCTCCCGTCTCGCCGGTCCCTCCGGCGGTACCGGCCCGTGATCCGACGAAGTACGACATCCTCGGCGACGCCTACCGCAAGGCGTCGGACTCGCTCAGCGACCGGTGCCACCTGCCGTTCGCCCTGCTCATGGCCATCGGTGAGGTCGAGTCGAGCTCGCTGCGGGGCCGGAAGCTCGACGCGGGGCACGACGTGGTCCCGCCGGTCCTGGGCCCGCAGCTGTCGGGCGGAGGGTTTGCAGCGATCGGGGACAGTGACGGTGGTCGCCTCGACGGTGACTCGGCTTGGGATCGCGCGGTCGGTCCGATGCAGTTCATCCCCGGCACCTGGCGGCTGTGGGGGGCTGACGGGAACGGCGACGGAGTCGCTGATCCGCAGAACGTCGAGGACGCCACGCTCGCCGCCGGGCGCTACCTGTGCGCGGGAGGGAGGGACCTGTCCCGTCGGGAGGACCTCGAAGCGGCGATCCTCTCCTACAACCACTCGCGCAGGTACCTTGCCACCGTGCTCGACCTCTACGACTCCGTCATGAGCGGCCTCGTCGCCGGACCCTGACTGGTTCCCGTCCTGCCGAGCGGCCGGTGCTGATTCCCACCCCGGAGATGGGATTGGCCCGGATCATGGACGGCCATAGGGATAGATAAGCGGCGGTTATACATTTCATTACATGACCGTCACTGAGACTCGTGCCGCGGCTCCCACCCGTCCGGCCACCCGGCCCCCGCGTGCAGACCGCTCCAACGGTCAGTGGAAGGTCGACGGGCCGACCCCACTGAACGCGAACGAGGAGTGGAAGCAGGAGGAGGGCGGTCTGGCCGTTCGCGAGCGCATCGAGACGATCTATGCCAAGCAGGGCTTCGACTCGATTCCCGCCCAGGACCTGACCGGCCGCTTCCGGTGGTGGGGCCTCTACACCCAGCGCAAGCCCGGCATCGATGGCGGCCGCACCGCCCAGCTGAGTGACGACGAGCTGAGCGACCGGTACTTCATGCTGCGGGTCCGGACGGACGGCCAGGCACTCTCACCGGAGGCCCTGCGGGTGCTCGGCGGGATCTCCACGGAGTTCGCCCGTGGGAGCGCCGACATCAGCGACCGGCAGAACATCCAGTACCACTGGATCGAGATCGAGGACATGCCGGAGATCTGGCGGCGGCTCGAGTCGGTCGGCCTGGAGACGACGACCGCCTGCGGCGACACGCCCCGCGGCTTCCTCGGCAGCCCCGTCGCCGGTATCGCGGCCGACGAGATCATCGACCCGACGCCTGTCATCCTGGAGATCAAGCGCCGCTGGATCGGCGACCCGGAGCTGGCCAACCTGCCCCGCAAGTTCAAGACGGCGATCACCGGGCATCCGAGTCTCGATGTCGTCCACGAGATCAACGACGTCTCCCTCGTCGGGGTCGTCCACCCGGAGCTCGGCCCTGGGTACGACCTCTGGGTCGGTGGCGGGCTCTCCACCGCCCCGCGCCTCGCCGAGCGGATCGGCGTCTTCGTCTGCGAGGAGGAGGCCGCAGAGGTCTGGCACGCCGTCATCGAGATCTTCCGGGACTACGGCTTCCGCCGACTGCGCAACAAGGCGCGCCTGAAGTTCCTCCTCGCCGAGTGGGGTGTCGAGAAGTTCCGGCACGTCCTCGAGACCGAGTACCTCGGTCACGCGTTGCCTGACGGCCCCGCTCCGGCGCCGGCGACCGGACCGGGCGACCACGTCGGCATCCACCTGCAGAAGGACGGCCGCTACTACGTCGGCGCGGCACCCACCGTGGGCCGCGTCGGTGGTCCCGTCCTCAGGGGGCTGGCCGACCTCATCGAGGAGGTCGGCGCCGGGCGCGTGCGGCTGACCGCGCACCAGAAGCTCGTCGTCCTCGACGTGCCCGAGTCCGGCCTGGACCGACTCGTGGAGGGCCTCGAGGAGCTCGGCCTCACGGCACGGCCGAGCCCGTTCCGCCGCACGACGATGGCGTGCACCGGCATCGAGTTCTGCAAGCTGGCCATCGTCGACACAAAGGACACCGCAGCGTCGGCGATCACCGAGCTGGAGCGGCGCCTCGCCGATGTCGTCGCGGACGGCTCGCTCGACACCCCCATCCAGCTCAACCTCAACGGGTGCCCCAACTCGTGTGCCCGGATCCAGACGGCGGACATCGGGCTCAAGGGCCAGATCGTCACCGTCGACGGGCCCGACGGGCCGGTCCAGCAGCCGGGCTTCCAGGTCCACCTCGGCGGCGGGCTCGCGACGGTCGACCGGGACGAGGCCGGGCTGGGGCGGACCGTGCGTGGGCTCAAGGTCACGGCCGCGCAGCTGCCGGACTACGTGGAGCGGGTCGTGCGCACGTTCCTGGCACAGCGCTCGGACGGCGAGACCTTCGCCGCGTGGGCGCTGCGCGCTGAGGACGGTGACCTCCTGTGAGCGCGGTATCGCTCGAGACGCCGGTCGTGCCGCGGCGCCGCCGGTCGGACGAGGAGCTCAAGGCTCTCGTGGACGACTTCAACGCGACCTTGGCAGCGGATCCACGTCGCGAGCCGACGGCCGACGAGGTCGCCGCTTGGGCCGCCTTCCACTTCTCGGGGACGATGGCGGTGGCGTGCTCAATGGCGGATGCCGTCCTCCCGCACGTGGTGTCGCGGTTCGCGCCGGGTGTCGACGTCCTCTTCCTGGACACGGGATATCACTTCTCGGACACCCTGGTGACGCGCGACATCGTTGCCGAGGACCTGCCCATCAACCTCGTCAACGTCATGCCCGAGCAGACCGTGGCCGAGCAGGACGCGCAGTACGGACCGCGCCTCTACGAGCGCGACCCCGCTCTCTGCTGCCAGCTTCGCAAGGTGGCGCCGCTCGCTCGGACGCTGCCGCTCTACGAGGCGTGGGTGACCGGCGTGCGCCGGGACGAGGCCCTGACCCGAGCCGAGACCCCGCTCGTCGCGTGGGACGAGAAGAACGGCCTGGTCAAGATCAACCCGCTGGCCGCCTGGACCTTCGATGACCTGCAGGGCTATGCCGTCGACAACAACGTCGAGGTGAACTCACTGCTCTCGGACGGTTTCCTGTCCATCGGCTGCGAGCCGTGCACGCGCCGGGTCGAGCCCGGCGAGGACCCGCGCGCCGGACGATGGGCCGGCTTCACCAAGACCGAGTGCGGCCTGCACACCTGACCGCCTTCGCCCTCCCCACCGTGGAGCAGCCATGAAGTCCGCACTGCCTCTCGTGCTCAACCTGTCCGGCCGGCTCGTCGTCGCCATCGGCGGCGGCCCGGTGTCCGCCCGGCGCGTCCGTGCGCTCGCCGATGAGGGCGCCGTCGTGCGCGTCATCTCCCCGTGGGTCTGTGAGGACCTCATGGAGCTCGTCCTCGCGGGCAGGGTGGAGTGGCAGGCCCGCGAGTACGCCGGCGCCGCAGACCTGTCCGGAGCCTGGCTCGTCCACACCGCGGCGGGGGATGCCGTCGTGGATCGTCAGGTGGCGCGCGACGCCGAGGACCAGCGGACCTGGTGCGTCAATGCAACCGATGCAGCCGCCACGGCTGCCAGCATCCCGGCCCGCGCGGACGTGACCACCCCCGATGGCCGGGTCACCATCAGCACGTATGCCGCTGGGGACCCTGGTCTCGCGACCTCCCTTCGCGACGGGGTGGCGGACGCGGTCGCGCGGGGTGAGCTCGACCTGCGGCGGACCCGGAAGCGTGGCTCGGCGGGCTGGGTCGCCCTCGTCGGGGGTGGGCCCGGCATCGACGGCCTGCTCACCACGCGCGGCAACGAGCTGCTGCGCTCGGCAGACGTCGTCGTCGTGGACCGGTTGGCTCCCCGCGCAGTCGTCGACCGCCTGCCCGACTCCGTCCGCGTCATCGACGTGGGCAAGACGCCCGGCCACCATGCCGTGCCGCAGTGGCGGATCAACGAGATCCTCGTCGAGGAGGCGTCCCGCGGACTCGGGGTCGTCCGTCTCAAGGGCGGTGACCCCTACGTGCTCGGCCGCGGCGGCGAGGAGCGGCAAGCCTGCGAGGCGGCCGGTCTGTCGGTCGAGGTCGTGCCCGGGGTGACGAGCGCGGTGTCGGTCCCCGCCGCAGCGGGGATCCCTGTGACCCATCGTGGGGTCGCCCGCGGTTTCACCGTGGTCACGGGTCACGAGGCGATCCCGGGTCTGCCCACGGGGACGGACCACACGCTCGTCCTGTTGATGGGCGTGACGCAGCTGCCCCAGACGGTGAAGCTGCTGGTCGCCCAGGGCCGCCCGGCCGACTGCCCGGTCGCCATCGTCGAGCGGGGGTTCTCGCCAACGCAACGCACCACTGTCGGGACGCTGGCGACCATCGTCGAGCTGGCGCTGGCTCGCGCGGTCGAGTCACCGGCCGTCATCGTCGTTGGCGACGTGGTCCGCCTGAGCCCCGACTGGCCGACGCACGCCGACTGAGTCGTCTCGTCGAGTGTGCACTTCGCGCCGGGCTCGCATGGTCGAGTGTGCGGTAGACGCCCGCGGCGCGAACTGCACAGTCGACGCAAGAGTCGGCCCGGCGGCATACGGCAGGGGCCGAATGACGGGACCAGACGCTTCTGTCCGGCCGGGTGCCCGCACGCGACGGGAAACCTGTCCCGTCACTTGTCCCACCCTTCAGTCGAATGTGCACTTCCCGCCGGGCTCGCATGATCGAGTGGGCAGTTCGCGCCGGTCGAGGCTATGGTCGAGGCGTGGCGGTGCGCGTGGGACGCGTCTACGACGAGCCTGATCCAGACGACGGGTTGCGGGTGCTCGTGGACCGGCTGTGGCCGCGCGGCATGCGCAAGGATGAGGCACGGATCGACCTGTGGGCCAAGGACGTTGCCCCCTCGACGGAACTCCGGCGCTGGTACGGCCACGATCCGGCGAAGTCCGCAGAGTTTGCGAAGCGCTACCGCAAGGAGCTCGAGTCCGACCCGGCGGCAGGCGCTCTCGAAGACCTCGTCGCCAAGGCAAGGGACCACGACGTCATGCTCCTCACGGCCACCAAGGACCTCGAGCTGAGCCAGGCTCACGTGCTGGGCGACCTCATCGCCGACTCCATCGCCTGACCCAGCCCCGACCAATCAATCGAGTGAACAAGATTCGGGCACAGAAGCTGTTCACTCGATTGCGGCGAGGATGCGGTCGATTCGTGCGAGGGTGACGGGATCCTCGGGGACCTCCCGGAACCACGCTTCAAGCCGGTCGCGCTCGGCTGGGTCACTCTCCCCGATCCACCGGGCGCACGCGTACGAAGCGATGTGCGCCTGTTGGGCAACGAGCATGCTGAAGTGGCCCCGCCGGCTGACTCGCCCGGGGCCGCCCGCCTCAACGTAAGCGGCGTGCAGCTTCCGGGCTCGTTCGGGATCGTCGTCCCCGAACTCGAACAACACCATGGCGAGCTCCTGCGACGGATCGGCGGGCCCCAGGTTCTCGAAGTCAATGACGCAGACCCGCCCGTCAGCACTCGCCAGGACGTTGTCGGCCCACAGGTCACGGTGGCACACCCGCGGACTCTCGTGCGGCTCGATGATCGACTCGACGGCAATGAGGTCGGGCAGCAACGCCTCCAGCGCATCGGCGAACGGCGCGTCGGCCTCGACGAGTCGGCGGTGTGTGTCACGCCACGCCTGCGTGCCCATCCCGGTGCTGAACCAGTTGCTGATCCGCTCGGACGTGGGCGCGCCGGCGTGATGGAGCCGCGCGACCGTCCGGCCCACTTCGGGCGGGTCGAGCCGCCTGCTGCGCTGGGCGAGGTCGACCCACTCGAGCACGCGGACCGACGTGCCCTCGACCTCGGCGATGACCGTCCCCCAGACCGACAATCGCGACCGGGGCGTGAAGACGCCGGCCGCGAGGGCCGCCTCCGAGAACTCCATGTTCCCCTCGACCGACGCACCGTCGGGGGACGCGAACCACTCCTTGACCGCCCAGGAGGTGCCGTCCACGTCGAGGCGCCAGATCTGGCCGAGTTGCCCGCGCGCGACGGGGCCGGTCAGCCGTCCCCCGGCCCCGAGGCCGAAGGAGGCAGCGACCACTGGGCCATCCGCCTCGGACAGCATCCGTGGCGCCGCAGCGGTCATGCGCCCACGCTACCTCCGCGCCCTCTTTCGTCGTGTGTGCCGAACGTGCGCGCGGCCCTAATCGCGGGATGCGGAGCGCTGCTCGTCGTCGAAGGCGATGAGTTTCGCAGCTTGCTCGGGCGTTGCGCCGGCCGCCATGGCCGCCCGGGTTCGTCCAATGTTGCGAGACGTCGCCGCCATGACGGCCGCAACCTTGCCGCGGCTGTAGGTCATCGAGTTCGCCGCTGCCACACCGATGCTGGAGCCGACCTCGATGGCGTCCTGATCGGCGCCCAAGTAGAGGAACTGCCACCCGTAGGTCTTCGTCTGCTGCTCGATAAGCGCCTTGACCGCCGGGTGGGTCCACTCGCGAGAGGCATTCTCGTGACCATCGGTCATGATGCCGACGATGACGATGCCTGGACGCTCGTCCTCGGGCAGCGCTGCCAGACGCTCCCCGGTCGACGTCACGAGTCGCCCGATCGAGTCGAGCAGGGCAGTCGAACCGCGCGGAACGAGACGGAGCGCGGGGACCTCGGCGAGCGGGAGGTCCCGATAGACCTCCTCGTACTCGTTGTCGAACTGCGCCAGGGTAACCCGGCACTCGCCCGGCTCTTTGCGCTGCTCGGCGATGAAGGCGTTGAAGCCGCCCTCGGTGTCGTCCTTGATCGACTGCATCGAGCCGCTGCGGTCGAGCAGGAAGGCGATGTGCGTGAGGTTCGAGTTGGTCATGGTCCCTCCTTGGGTGGGCGAGCCTCGCTGTGGTGCAGGGGCTCAGGTGTTGCGACGGGCCCGGAAGCGCATCGGTCGTGGTGTCGCGTCGGGCTCGGCCAGTCGGTGGCGGCCCTCCTCGAGGTCGTATCGGGCGCGTTCGACGCCGGATGCGGTGACGCGGCCGCCGTCCGGTGCCGCATACGCCGAGAGCGAGGTCGTCCGGGCGAGGCGTGGTCCGACGGCGTTCTCGGAGAGCCCGGCGAGCACTCCGGCGGTCCTGATCGTGCTGCCCTCGTCGAGGACGGTAGCCGCCATCGCCTCGTCGATCGCCCGGGTGAGGTGGTCCTGCGCCTCCCGGAGGTGCGGCAGGGCGGCGCTCGGCTGGTCGGGGTCGACGTGTCGGAGCGCCTCCTCGGCCGCCGCGACGGCCAAGCCAACTGGGTTCGGCGACTTCTTCAGAGCCATGAATGAAGTCTACCGCAGTAAGTGCGGCGCCACAACAGAAACGGCACCGCAGTTGCCTAGAGTGGTACCTGAAGGTACTGAGGAACTACGTCGGCTTCAGCGGTCGCGCCCGACGCACCGAGTTCTGGATGTTCACCCTGTTCAACATGGTCGCCAGCATCATCACGCAGCTCATCGACCGGATCTTTGGCTGGGAGGACTGGTCTGCCTATGCCGGCCCAGTCACGACGCTGTACTTCCTGGCAGTCTTCCTGCCGAGCCTCGCGGTGGCGGTCCGTCGTCTGCACGACACGAACCGGTCCGGCTGGTGGATCCTCCTCGGCCTGGTTCCGCTCGTCGGGTTCATCGTGTTGATCGTCTTCTACGCGCAGGCGGGCAACAGCGGCGCCAACAAGTACGGAGCGGACCCCAAGGACTCCGAGAGCTACACGGGCGCCGGCGCGCCCGCCCCGGCCTGAACGAGGCGAACCGACTGAGGCGTCCGACCCTTCGCGGGGTCGGGCGCCTCAGTCGTGTGCCAACAGTCTGCGCAAGGCCATGCCGTATGCCGCTCGGCTCACTCTCGCCGTCATCCATCCGAGTGCACGGGGTACGCCCCAGACGGTGATCTCCTGGTTCCACTTGACGCGCGAGCCACCCGGCTGCGGGGTGATCCGAAGCTCGATGGAGCCGCGGATGACCTTGCCGTGCTTCCGGATCCGGGCAAGTCCTGCCGAGCCGCCCGACGGTCGGACCAGCTCCTCGACCACCATGGGGTCGTCGAAGCCGAGCGGTCCCAGCCCGGTCCTGGCCACGAAGGCCGACCCGGAGCCCAGCTCAGCCGCGGGCACCTTGCCGCTCGTGATTCGCGTGAATGGGATCAGTAGGTCATGCAACCGCAGGTCGAGCACGCGGTCCCAGGCGTCGCCAGGAGAGCGCCGCGTGTCGATCTGCACCTCGAAGTGCGCCATGTCCGGACCCTACGACGGCCCGCAGGCTGGACCCAGCCACCTGAGCTGACCCAGCCACCCGCAAGAGGGAGGCGGGGCGCGGAGCGAGCTCAGCGGCATACGCCAGCATGTCGTAAAACGAAGTGTCGAAAGCGGGAGGTGGCGTTCGACGGGACCGTGACAGGGTGGGACTGGCCCAGCCCGTCACGAAGGAGACCGACATGCGATACCTCATGATTCACAAGCTGGACGAGAGCCTTCCCGAGGCCTGGAACCCGAGCCAGGAGTTCATCGAGAAGATGGGCGCCTTCATGGAGGAGTGCCAGGCGTCCGGCGTCCTGCTCGCCGCCGAGGGTGTTCACCAGAGCAGCGAGGGCGCCATCATCCGCAAGGACGCCAAGGGTCTCTCGGTCACCGACGGCCCGTTCACCGAGGCCCGCGAGGTCATCGGCGGCTTCGCCCTCGTCAACGTGGCCGACAAGGCCGAGGCGATCGAGATGGGACGGCGCTTCGCGGACCTCTTCCCCGAGGTCAGCGTCGAGGTCCGCCGTGTCTTCGAGGAGGAGGACTTCGGCGAGCAGCCACAATGACGCCAGGCTCCGGCAATCCGTGACGTCCACCCCATCGGCCCCTAGGGTCGGTGGGGTGAACATCATCTTCGTCGAGCCGGCCTTCCCCGCGAACCAGCGCCGTTTCGTCCATGCGCTCGCGTCGGTCGGTGCGAACGTCTACGGCGTCGGCGAGTCCGATGAGGCCCATCTTGGGGACGACCTCCTCGGGGCCCTCCGTGGCTACTACCGCGTCGGCTCGGTGACCAACGTCCAGCAGCTGATCGACGCCGTCCGCTTCTTCCAGGACAAGGTGTGGATCGACGCGCTCGAGGCGACGGTCGAGGCCCACACGATGCCGGCCGCCCAGGCGCGCGAGGCGACGAACATCCCCGGCACGAGCGTCCGGACCACCTGGCTGTGCCGGGACAAGCCGTCGATGAAGGACGCGCTCCGGGCCGCCGGCGTGCCCACCGCCGAGTCAGCCGCGATCGACTCCTCGACTGAGGCGAAGGAGTTCGCGGACCGCGTCGGCTACCCGCTCATCGTCAAGCCCCGCGCGGGCGCCGGCGCCTCGGGCACGGTGCGCGTCGACAGCGACGACGACCTCGCGGGCGCACTGCAGCGCTTCGGTGAGGAGGGCGCGACCTCGCTCGCGATCGAAGAGTTCGTCGAGGGGCACGAGGGCTTCTACGACACGATCACGCTCGACGGCCGGATCGCGCACGACTGGGTGACCCACTACTACCCCAACGTCCTCGAGGCGATGCGGCACCGCTGGATCTCGCCGCAGTTCATCACGACCAACCGGGTCGAGGGCAATTCCTTCTATCAGGAGGTCCGCGAGCTCGGTCGCCGCGTCATCGATGCCCTCGGCATCGAGACGTCGGCGACGCACATGGAGTGGTTCTACGGGCCCAAGGGCCTCCGGTTCTCCGAGATTGCCTGCCGCCCGCCTGGGGTCGGCGCGTGGGACGTCTACTCGGCGGCCAACGACGTCGACGTCTACCGCGAGTGGGCGCACATCATCACCCACCGCCGCGCGGAGCAACCCATGAAGCGGTCGTATGCCGCTGGGCTCGTCGCGCTGCGACCTGACCGTGACGGGGTGGTGACGGGTTACGACGGCATCGACGAGATCCAGCATCGCCTGGGCGACTGGATCATCGACGGGCACTTCCCT
>NZ_DATCWX010000215.1:0-2701 GCF_036566125.1 Intrasporangium sp. | reverse complement strand
ACCCGGCCCGGCCGCGCTGGCCCTCCGCGGGCTCCCCCGGCCAGGGGACGTCCGGGTCGAGCGTGGCCAGGAGCCGGTCGAGCGCATCGATCGAGTCGACGAGGGCGAGGGAGTTGCGGACCGTCGATCCGGCCGGGAACCCCTTGAGGTACCAGGCGATGTGCTTACGGATGTCGCGGCAAGCCCGCTCCTCGTCGCCGTAGAAGTCCGCGAGGTAGAGCGTGTGGGTGCGCAGCGTGTCGGCGACCTCGCCCAACGTGGGCGTCACGCGGGTCGGCGAGCCGGCGAAAGCCGCAGCCAGGTCGGTGAAGAGCCACGGCCGTCCCAGGCAGCCCCGACCGACGACGACACCGTCGCAGCCGGTCTCCTCGACCATGCGCACAGCGTCCTCGGCCGACCAGATGTCGCCGTTGCCGAGGACCGGGACGCTCGTCACGGTCTCCTTGAGCAGCTTGATCGCCGACCAGTCGGCCGTGCCGGAGTAGGCCTGCGCGGCCGTCCGCCCGTGGAGGGCGACCGCCGCCACGCCCTCCTGCTCCGCAGCGAGCCCGGCCTCGAGATAGGTGAGGTGGTCGTCGTCGATGCCCTTGCGCATCTTGACGGTGACCGGGACGTCGCGCCTGGCGCCCTCCTCGACGACCGCGCCGACGATGGACCGGAACAGGTTGCGCTTCCACGGCAGGGCGGACCCGCCGCCCTTGCGCGTCACCTTCGGCACCGGGCAGCCGAAGTTGAGGTCGATGTGGTCGGCGCGGTCCTCCTCGACGAGGATGCGGGCCGCCGCCCGGGCCGTGGCCGGGTCCACGCTGTAGAGCTGGATCGACCGGGGATTCTCGTCGGGGTCGTGCTCGATGAGCCGCATCGTCTCGGCGTTGCGCTCGACGAGCGCGCGGGTCGTGATCATCTCGCTGACGTAGAGACTCGTCGCGCCGCTCACGCGACCGAACGCCGTCCCCTCGTTGCCGTACTCGCGACACAGGCGGCGGAAGGCCCGGTTCGTGATGCCGGCCATGGGCGCCAGCACGACCGGCGACTGGATGACGTGGCGGCCGATGCGCAGCGGGGGCAGCACGGGGCTGCCCTGGGCCGGGAGCGTCGTCAGGTCGGTCACGAGTTCCGATTCTCCCAAAGTCAGGCGCCATCCACCGAATCGGCGAACCGCAGGAGCGCCTCGGCGAATGCTCTTGGCTGGTCGAGGTTCGAGATGTGGCTCGCCCGCGGGATGATCTCGACCCGCGCGCCCGGACAGGCGTGGAGGAACTCCCTCGTCCCCAGCCGGAACTGGTCGTACTGGCCGTTCAGCAGCAGGATCGGGCAGCGGACAGCGGCGAGCATCGACGGGCGGCAGTGAGTCATCACCTCACGCCACGCTGACGTGGTCGGAGCGAAGTAGTACCCGCCCGCGATGACCGGATCGATGAGGTCGGCGGCATAGAACCGCCGGAGGACCCGGTCGTTGACCCGGGTCATCCGCTCCGGCCCCAGCCGGTCGGTCAGTGCCGCGACGGCCCGGTAGACGGCGGCACCCGGCCCCACCGGGGACGCACTGCACCCCGCGAGAACCAGGCCGTCGAGGCGCGAACCCAGCTCAGCGGCATACGCCATCGCGGCGAAGCCGCCAAGGGAGTGGCCGACGAGAACCGTCTTCGAGCTGGCGGGCGTGTCCGAGACCGCCTCGTCGATGACCTCGACGCAACGGGCCAGCGTGAACTCCTCCCCCGCCCTCGCGCCATGCCCCGGCAGGTCCACGAGCCCCACGGTGACGTGGCCCTCGAGGAGGGGCAGCTGGGGCGCCCACTGGGTGCTCGACAGCCGCGAGCCGTGGACGAGGACGAGATGAGCCGTCACCTCCCGAGGATGCCACGATGGGGCCATGAGCCACCTCATCAGCGCGACGGAGCTCGCCCACGAGATCGAGGAGGTCGTCGTCCTCGACGTCCGCTGGACGCTGACGACGGCGGGCGCCGACCAACCGGGGGCGGCTGAGTACGCGGCGGGTCACGTCCCCGGCGCCTTCTTCGTGGACCTCGACACCGAGCTCGCCGCACCTCCCGGCGAGGGTGGGCGGCACCCGCTGCCCGACCCCGCTGTCGTCGAGGGTGTGCTCCGCCGCTGCGGCGTCAGTGAGGGAACGCGTGTCGTCGTCTACGACGGCAAGGAGTCGTATGCCGCTGGGCGGGCCTGGTGGGTGTTCCGCTGGGTCGGTCTCCGGGACGTCCGCGTGCTCGATGGCGGGTTCGCCGCCTGGGTGGCGGCCGGTCTCCCGGTGAGTACCGAGGTGCCCGAACGGCACCATGGCGCCTTCGTCTCCCGTCCCGGCTCGATGCCCATGGTCGACGCCGAGGGGGCCGCGGGGCTGGCGCGGACCGGGCTGTTGCTCGACGCGCGCGCCCCGGAGCGCTACGCCGGAGAGCAGGAGCCGATCGATCCCGTGGCAGGACACATCCCGGGCGCGGTGAACAGCCCGACGACGGAGTGGCTGGCCGAGGACGGGACCTTCCGGCGGGACCTGGCGGACCACTGGGCCACCGTGACCGGAGAGAGGCACGTCGATGGCGACGTTGCGGTCTACTGCGGGTCTGGCGTGACGGCGGCACACCATGTGCTCGCGCTCGCCGAGCTCGGCGTCGATGCGGCGCTCTACCCCGGCTCGTGGAGCGAGTGGATCCGCGACCCGAGCCGCCCAGTGGCCACGGGGTCG
>NZ_DATCWX010000194.1:0-20040 GCF_036566125.1 Intrasporangium sp. | reverse complement strand
GGCAGCAGTGGGTTCGGCGGCGCCTGAAGCGCGCACTGCCCGGCGGGGAGCGCGTGCGGGAGCGGACGGAGCCGACGGGGCGCTCTCGGCTGCGGGCGTTCCGCCGGAGCCGGACTGCCGCGCCTTGATGGCCTCGACGAGATCGCTCTTGCGCATCTTCGCCGTGCCCTTGATGCCCATCGAGGTCGCCACGGTCTTGAGCTCGTCCAGCTTCATTGCGGACAGACCAGACACCGGACGGGTGGTTGTTTCTGACACGAAGGATCCTTCCCCCTCGTTTGCGGCCCGGGAGATTCCCAAGAGGCCGGACTGGGCCAGAGATACTGGCTGATCGAGATCCACGTCGGCGCGCAGCGCCCAGAGGCGAACGCCTCAATGTGGGGGTGGTACACCAGCCTGCGTTCCATGCGGCCGTGGTGCGCCATCACTCTAGCATCGCGCCGACCACCCGGCTCGCCCGACCACCCGCAACACACCCGCATATCGAGCGCCGACCCCTGTTGCAGCAGGGGCAAGCGCTCGATATGCGGGTGTGTTGCGGTGGGGAGTCAGGCGACGACCACGGCGCTGACGCCGCTGGCCGGGATGCCAGGGGTCAGCCGGTCCCAGTGCCCCAACCCCGAGGGGACGACAACGTCCGTCGATCGGGCCGTGGTCGTCAGGACAAGGACGGTGGGCCCGGCACCGGAGACGACGGCTGCGTGCCCCTCGGCCCGGAGGGCGTCCACGAGGCGCATCGACTCGGGATACGCCTCGCGACGGGCCTGCTGGTGCAGCCAGTCGCGCGTGGCGGCGTGCAGATGCACCGGCTCCGCGGTCAGAGCGTGGACGAGGAGCGCTGCCCGGCCGCTGTTGGCGGCGGCATCCTTGAGCGGCACTGCCTCCGGCAATACCGCCCGCGCGTGCCGGGTTGCCAGCTGCTGGTCCGGCACGAAGACGACGACCTCGACGTCCGGGTGGAGCACGGGTCGCGCGGTCACCGTGACCGCACCGAGATCGGCGCCGGACCCGTCCGGCATCCAGCTCACCGTCAGGCCGCCGTAGACGCTCGCCGACGCGTTGTCCGGATGCCCCTCCAGGACGCTGGCGATGTGGGTGGCCACCCCGAGGTCAACGGGCACGGTGGCCCCGGGAGCCAGCTCAGCGGCATACGACAACGATTGTGCCGCAACGACGCCCGCGACGATGGCGGTAGCAGAAGACCCCAGTCCACGCCCGTGTGGCACGCCGTTGCACGCGTGCAGCCGTAGGCCGACTGGAGCGACTGCGCCGAGCGTGTCCCACGTGTGCCGCATGGTCCGCACCACGAGGTGTGACTCGTCCGTGGGCACATCAGCCGCACCCTCCCCCGTCACGGACACCTCGAGGCCCGGGGTGTCGAGGGCGGTGGCGACGTACTCGTCCCAGAGGCCGAGCGCGAGGCCGATCGAGTCGAAGCCGGGGCCGAGATTCGCGGTGCTCGCCGGAACGCGGATCCGCACGGAGCGTGCGGCGGTCGCCATGATCAGCCCTCGAGCCCGAGCGCCCGCGCCGCGGTGTAGGCGTCGACGGGAACCCGGATCGGGGTCACCTCGGAGCCGTCTGGGGTGCGCAGGGCCCACTGCGGGTCCTTCAAACCGTGGCCCGTGACGGTGCAGACGATGCGCGTCCCCGTGGGCACCAGGCCCGCGGCGTGGCTCGCCAGCAGGCCGGCGACGGAGGCGGCCGAGCCGGGCTCGACGAAGACGCCCTCCTCGGCCGACAGGAACCGGTGGGCCTCGAGGATCTGCTCGTCCGTGACCGCCTCGATCCTGCCGCCGGACTCGTCGCGCGCGGCGATGGCCTGCTCCCACGAGGCAGGGTTGCCGATGCGGATCGCTGTCGCAACCGTCTCCGGGTTGTCGACCGGGTGGCCGAGCACGAGAGGTGCGGCGCCCGCGGCCTGGAAGCCCCACATCGTCGGCAGCTTCGTGGCAGGCCCGGGACGGTCGCTCACCGCGGGATCGGCGCAGTACTCGCGATAGCCCTTCCAGTAGGCCGTGATGTTGCCGGCGTTGCCGACCGGGAGGCAGTGGATGTCCGGAGCGTCGCCGAGCGCGTCGACGATCTCGAACGCGGCCGTCTTCTGACCCTCGATGCGAGCCGGGTTGACGGAGTTGACCAGCTCGACGGGATACGCCTCGGCAAGCTTGCGAGCGAGGGTGAGGCAGTCGTCGAAGTTGCCATCGACCTGGAGCAGAGTGGCACCGTGGGCGATTGCCTGGCTCAGCTTGCCCATCGCGATCTTGCCCTCTGGGACCAGGACACCGCACGTCATCCCGGCCTTGGTGGCGTAGGCCGCGGCCGAGGCGCTCGTGTTGCCGGTGCTCGCGCAGATGACGGCGCGGGCACCGTGCTTGGCGGCGACCGAGATCGCCGTCGTCATCCCCCGGTCCTTGAACGAGCCGGTCGGGTTGAGGCCCTCGTACTTGAGGTGCACCTCGGCACCCACCCGCTCGGACAGCGTCGCGGCATGGATGAGTGGCGTCCCACCCTCGTGGAGCGTCACGACGGGGGCGCCCTCGAGGAGGGGCAGCCGGTCGGCGTACTCGCGGATGACTCCGCGCCACTGGTGAGCCATCAGGAGCCTTCCACCCGCATGACCGAGTTGACGCCACGGACCACGTCGAGAGTGCGGAGGCTCTCGACGGTGGCGGACAGGGCGGCATCCGTGGCTGCGTGCGTGACGATGACGAGATTGGCTCGGGCGTTGGTGTTGCCCGCCACCTCTCCGCCATCGCGCTGTTCGCCGTCGCGCTCCTCGGGAACCATCTCCTGACGGACCGTCTCGATGGACACGTTGTGGTCGGCGAAGGCCGCCGCGACCTTGGCGAGCACACCGGAGCGGTCCGCGACGTCGAGGCTGACGTAGTAGCGCGTCTGGGCATCGCCCATCGACAGGATCGGCAGATCGGCATAGCTCGACTCACCGGGGCCGAGACCACCACCGACCCGGTGACGGGCAACCGCGACCAGGTCGCCGAGGACGGCGGAGGCAGTCGGGTCGCCACCGGCGCCTCGGCCATAGAACATGAGCTGCCCGGCAGCGTCCGCCTCGACGAACACCGCGTTGAAGGCGTCGCGCACCCCGGCCAGGGGATGCGAACGCGGGATCATGGCGGGGTGGACGCGCACGGAGACGCCGGCGTCGGTCCGCTCGCAGATCGACAACAGCTTGACGACACAGTCCATCTCGCGGGCCGCCGCGACATCCGCCGGCGTGACCTCGGTGATGCCCTCGCGGTGGACGTCGCTGCCGGAGACTCGTGTGTGGAACGCGAGCGATGCGAGGATCGCAGCCTTGGCGGCCGCGTCGAAACCTTCGACATCGGCGGTGGGGTCGGCTTCGGCGTAGCCCAGCGCCTGCGCCTGCTCGACCGCGTCCTCGAACCCCGCACCCGTGGTGTCCATCTTGTCGAGGACGTAGTTGGTGGTGCCGTTGACGATGCCGAGCACCTTGCGCACCTCGTCACCGGCGAGCGACTCGCGCAACGGCCGCAGGAGCGGGATCGCGCCGGCTACCGCGGCCTCGTAGTAGAGGTCGACCCGGTGCTCTGCGGCTGCGGCATAGAGGCGCGGGCCGTCCTCGGCGAGGAGCGCCTTGTTGGCCGTCACCACGGAGGCTCCGTGCTCCATGGCGCGGAGGATGAGCGACCGTGCCGGCTCGATGCCGCCGATGACCTCGACGACGATGTCGGCCCGCGTCACGAGCTCCTCGGCGTCCGTCGTCACGAGCGAGGGGTCGACGCCGAGGTCGGAGCGATCCCGTCCGGCCCGGCGCACCGCGATACCGACGATCTCGAGCGGGGCGCCGACGCGGGCTGCCATGTCGTTGGCACGCTCCGTCAGGTGACGGGCCACCGCACCACCGACGACACCGGCTCCGAGGAGGGCGACGCGGAGAGGTTTGCTGGCGCTCACATCAGTGTCCACGTGCGAATCCTCCCGTTCGTGCCCGGGCCGGACGTCCATCGTTTCGCGATCCGGACCTGATGACGCAGGATCTCCAGCTCAGACATGAGCTCAGACATCGAGTGCCAGCAGGTCGTCGATCGTCTCCCGACGCACGATGACCCGGGCCACACCGTCACGCACGGCGATCACGGGCGGCCGCGGCGTGTGGTTGTACTGGCTCGACAGGGAGCGGCAGTAGGCACCCGTGCCCGGCACCGCGATGAGGTCTCCCGGCCCGACGTCGTTGGGCAGGAACTCGTCCATGACGACGATGTCACCGCTCTCGCAGTGCTTGCCGACGACGCGACCGAGGATCGGCGCAGCGTCGGACCGACGGTTGGCCACGGTGCACGAGTAGTCGGCCGCGTAGAGCGCGGTCCGGACGTTGTCGCTCATCCCGCCGTCGACCGAGACGTAGAGCCGGCTTGCTCCCCCGTCGAGCTCGACCGGCTTGACCGTGCCGACCTCGTAGAGGGTGAAGGTGCTCGGCCCGGCGATCGCCCGCCCGGGCTCGATCGAGATGCGCGGGATGGCCACGCCGTCGGCCCGGCACTCGCGCTCGACGATCTCGGCCATGCCAGCGGCGAGGGCCTTCGGGGCCTGGGGGTCGTGCTCGGTGGTGTAGGCGATCCCGAAACCGCCACCGAGATCGAGCTCGGGCAGCTCGACACCGAACTCGCGCGCCACGTCCGTGTGCAGACCGAGCACGCGTCGGGCGGACACCTCGAACCCGGACGTGTCGAAGATCTGCGACCCGATGTGGCTGTGCAGCCCGAGCAGCTGGAGCGTCCGCGGACGGGCGAGGATCTGTCGGACTGCCTCGACCGCCTGGCCTCCCGCGAGCGAGAACCCGAACTTCTGGTCCTCGTGGGCCGTCGCGATGAACTCGTGCGTGTGCGCTTCGACGCCGACGGTGACGCGGACGAGCACTGGCGCGACGACGCCGAGCTGGTCGGCGACGGCGGAGACGCGCTCGATCTCCTCGAAGGAGTCGACGATGATGCGTGAGATGCCGTACTCCAGCGCGGTGCGGATCTCGGTGACGCTCTTGTTGTTGCCGTGCATCCCGATGCTCGAGCCCGGCACGCCGGCGCGCATGGCGACGGCGAGCTCGCCGCCGGTGCAGACGTCGAGGAACAGTCCGTCGTCACGGATCCACCGGGCGACCTCGGTGCAGAGGAAGGCCTTGCCGGCGTAGAACACGTCAGCCCCGCCGCACAGGTCGTCGAACACCTCGGCATACGTCTGCTTGAACTCGCGCGCGCGCGAACGGAAGTCGTCCTCGTCGAGCACGTAGGCGGGCGTGCCGAATTCGCGCGCCAGGTCGACGACGCTCACCCCGCCGACGGTGAGGGTTCCATCCTCGCCCCGACCAATGGATGAGGCCCAGAGGGACGGGACGAGCGCGTTGACGTCGCCGGGTGGTTCGAGCCAGGTCGGCCCGCGGTAGCCGTCGGCATGGAGGGCGCCGGCTTCATGTGCGCGCATGTTTACATCCTCTCCGGGGCCGGGACGCCGAGCCGCGTGAGTCCATTGCGCAAGACAATGGCGGCGGCGGCGGCGAGGGCCAGACGTGCACCGTGGATGCCCCGCACGCGCTCATCGACGGTCATCGGCCGGATGGGCTGGTTCCACGCATCGGCCCGGGCGGCGAGGTCAGTGACGGCCCGGAGCTGCTGGGCGCGATCTCCTTCGTGCCGGTCCATGCGCTGGGGGAAGTCCGCCAGCGCGACGAGGAGGAGCCGCTCGGCGACGTGACCCAGGTCCTCGCGGCGGTCGGAGGGACGGATCTCGACTCCGACCGCGCGGGCGTTGCGGACGAGGCGGAGGAGTCGCGCATGGGCCAGCTGGGCGGGGCGCAGCGCCGGATCGCTGCCGAGCCAGGCCGGCAGGTCCGTGCGTTGACCGTCCACGTCGACAATGGGGATGCGCTGGCCGGGTGGCAGCCCGTAGGTCGCCTCGTGCTCGAGCACCACGTCGATGATGGCTGAGCGGTCGGCGTCGGCGAGCGTGAGGGAGAGCAACCCCGACGGCGCCACCTCCACGGCGTCGATGGATCGGTGGTCGACGAGGCGTTGTGCGAGCACGCGGCCGAGCTCGAGGGGCTCGAGGTCGAGCTCAGGCGCCCAGCGCTGCGCAACCGGCGTCACCCAGTCCGCCACGACCCCTGCCGAGCGCCCGTCCACCGGCCGGAAGATCGGTCCCGCGGGCGGCCCGGCCTCCGCCTCGTCGGGCAGCTCCCCTACGCGCGCGGCGGTGGCGGCGACCTGCTCGAGCAGCTGGCGCAGCGCCTCGGGAGTCATCCCGCGAGTCTAAAGACACCATGCCGTATGCCGCTGAGCTCCTCCCCGGTCACCTGCCGTGCCGCTCCTCCCGCCCCCCACCCCCGCAACACACCGAGCAGGAGCCAAACCAGCACGGAAATAGCCGTCTGGGGTTGACCGCTGCCGGGTGTGTTGCTGCGTGTGTTGCGGCGGGGTGCATTCCGCGATCCGGGCCCGGTGCTGCTAACCTCACGTGGCGCACGAAAGTGCACGGCCGCCCCCGTAGCTCAGGGGATAGAGCACCGCCCTCCGGAGGCGGGAGCGCAGGTTCGAATCCTGCCGGGGGCACCATTGCGATCTAGCCGTTGAGATGTGCCTCGACCGCACGGTGCACGTTGCCGTGAATGTGGTCGGCACCGAGACGCTCGGTCACCCCTTCCCGTTCCAGCACCGCGCGGACCCCCGGCTTGACTCGGGCGAGCCGGAGGGTGACGTCCGCCTGACGGCAGAGCACCAGCAGGTCGTCAATGGTCGCCGAGCCCTGCGAATCGAGGAAGTTGATGCCTTCACAGTCGAGCACCACGCAGCGGGGGCTCTCGGACTGGATCACGGTGCGGATCCGGTCCTCCAGGGCATCCGCGGTTGCGAAGAAGAGGCCGCCGTCGAGGCGGACGACGGCTACGCCCGGGATCAGCTCGTCGTCCGGGTTCTCGATGACGTCCCGGAACACCTGGGTACCGGGCTCCCGTCCCAGAGTCGGCATCTGCGGCTGCGTGGCTACGGCGATGAGCCACAACAGCGACAGGCCGATCCCCAGGATGACGCCGGCGAGCACACCGAAGGCCAAGGTGCCGAGAATGGCAACGATCGCGACCCAGAAGTCGAACCGCTGCACCCGGTAGATCCGGCGCATCTCGGGGACGTTCATCATGCCCATGACGACGGCCTCGATGATCAGCGCCCCGAGGACCGGCTTGGGCAGCTGCGAGAAGAGCGGCGCCAGGAAAAGCAAGGTCAGCAGGACGGTGACACCGCTGGTGATCGACGCGAGCCCGGTCTTGGCCCCGGAGTGGTCGTTGAGGGAGCTGGCCGACAGACTCGTCGAGACGGGCATACCGTGGAACACTCCCGAACCGATGTTGGCCGCAGCCTGAGCGACCGACTCCTGGTCCATGTCGATCTGGTAGCGGTGCTTGGCCGCGAAGGCGCGCGCGTCACCGGCGGTCTGCGAGAAGCCGATCAGCATCAGCGCGACGGCAGCGATAATCGCGGTCCCGCCGTGGTCGAGGAGCAGCGACGGGCTGGGGATGTCGAAAGACGGAAGGCCGCTCGGGACGTCGCCGACGAGAGCGACACCCTTGTCGCCGAAGTCGAAGAGGTACGACGCGATGAGGCCCCCGACGACGAGGACCAGCGCTCCCGGGACGCGCGGAGCCACGTATCGGATGCCGAAGACCACGACGAGAGACACGACCCCGACGACGAGCGTCAGCAGGTGCGTCTCGCCGAGAGAGCCCAGCCAGGAACGGAATTCCTGGAGCGAGTTCGTGCCGGACGTATCGGTGCCGGTGATCTTCGCGAGCTCCCCGATGACCACATCGATCGCCGCGCCGAACAGGAACCCGGTGACCACGGCCCGGGACAGGAACTGGGAGATCCAGCCCATCCGCAGGAGGGCGAGCAGGAGGAAGAGGAGCCCCGAGATCAGGGTGATCCCCGCCACGAACGTTGCGACGTCGCCCGGCGCGGTGAGACCCGCGGTCGCCACCGCGCTGGCCGCCACCGCGGCCAAGCCGGAACTCGGACCCATCGAGATCTGTCGACAGGTGCCGAAGATGGCGTAGAGGACTGCGCCGGCAGCGGCGGCGTACAAGCCGTTCTGGAGCGGGATACCGGCGATACCCGCATACCCGAGGTTCTTCGGCACGATGAGCGCCGCCACGGTCACTCCGGCGATCACGTCACCCCGAAGCCAGCTCCGGTCGTAGTCGCGAAGCCAGCCGACGATGGGCAGGACTCGGGCGATCCCGGGGGCGGCTGGCGGAGCGGACTCGACGGTGCTCATCGGAGCACCCGCACGACGAGGCCCATGTCCAGTCCTCCTTACTCGATGTCATCCGACACTGGGACGAGGGGTCTTTCCGGATCACCCTCCGCGATGTCCCTCGACGATGGTCGCGCGACCCGGGTCGGGAAGGCCAGATTCACCAGCAGGACCCAGCTCGGGTCCAGCGGCATACGGTTGATTCATGTCCATCGTGAAGATCAACGCCATCTCCGTCCCCACGGCGGCGGCAGCCGAGCTCGAGCGCCGGTTCTCGCAGCGTGCCGGGGTCGTCGACCGGTCGCCCGGGTTCCTCGGGTTCCAGCTGCTGCGGCCGGTCCAGGGTGACGAGCGCTACTTCGTCGTCACGCAGTGGGAGGACGAGGAGTCCTATGCCGCCTGGCGTGATGGTGAGGCGCGAGCCGCCCACAAGGGCGACCACGGCGCGCCCGTGGCGACGGCGGCGGAGCTGCTCGAGTTCGAAGTTGTCCTCGACGTGCGTCCAGCGAGCGGCTGAGGCAGCGGTGGACACCGGGACCTTCGTCCCTTGGCCCGCCGGGCGGCACGCGTGAGGATGAGGAGCGGACCGCACGAGTGTGGCTCGCCGGGCAGCAGGCACCCGGCGAGCCCTTCGTTGTGCCAACCGCTGACTCAAGGCCGGGTCAGACGAAGCTGAGCAGGGCCAGAGCGTAGGCGTCTTCGGCGTCCCCGGCCGAGAAGAGCCGGTCGCCGTCGGCGGTCGCGATGGTGACGCACCAGCCACCGTCGATCGGGTTGAGCGCGAGGAAGCGATGACCGAGCAGGTCTCGCAGCTGGTCCTCGCGCGGTAGCCAGATCGCCTTGTCGAGGGTCACCGAGTCCAGCGCCCACTCCGTCGTGCCGTTGAAGCCGAGGATCGGCTGGCCCTGGTAGGTGTGCACGTCGATGGTCAGCTCGCTGATCCAGAACACCTCGTCGAGCAGGGTGGGCTGGTCGATCATGAAGCGATCACCCGGCTGGGGCTCCCAGAGCACCCCCTCCGACAGGAGCCGGCGGGCCAGGTCGACGCTGATCATCTGCCCACGGTACGTGCCGAGGCGATCCCCCGCGCCCCACACCACCCAGGCGCCGCTCGGATTCCGGCGTTGACCCCTGAGCCCCCGGACGCGACGCTGATGCCATGGTGCCCCCGCCCCTCCGCGACCCGGCGCTCGTCGACGCGGTCCGCGTCAGGGTCACGCTCGAGGCACCCGACGGCCCGGCTGAGGTGTTCCTCCTCGATCTCGAGCTCGTCGATCCGGCACCGGCCCACGACGACGCGACGTACCTGTCCGCGCTGTCGCCCGTCGTCGAGCTGGTGGACACACCGGATGGCTGCGTCGTGCGCATCGGCCGCGAGCACCGACTCGGCGCCCACTCAGCCAGCGTCCTCGACATCGACGTGTCGCTGCCAAGGCCGACCTTCAGGGTCGACGAGACGGATCCGACCGAGCGGAACGTCCAGCACGAGGCCCTGGAGGCCGCCGTTGCGGCGGCATTCCGCTCCGTCATCGACTGGTTCCCCTCGGCAGGGACCGCCGAAATCGGTCATGACGAGGCGCTGGCCCTCGCTCGGCGACGCGTCGCAGAGGCATCTCCGGAGGCTGGGGCTGCGCGCCTCTCGGTGTCGGCTGAGGAGCACATCAACGGGGAATGGGCTGTCCGGCTGGTCGGTTCGACACCCGCCGGCTTCGAGGTGCGCGTCGGCTTCGTCGACGGCCATCCCGGAACGACCCAGGTGCGGCGGATAGGCACGGGAGAGGTCGTCGACTCCGTGGGCGCCGAATAGGCGCTCTGGCACGATGACCGTGTGTTGATCTCCAAGCCGATCGCCGAAGGAATCAGAGACGGTCGCGTGAGGACGCTCTACCGCCGCTGGGACGTCCCACGGGTCAAGGTCGGCGGCACACAGCTGACGTCAGCAGGGGTGGTCACCTTCACCCGGGTCGTGAGGATCAAGGACCTGGACGGGATCTCCGACCGGGCCGCGCGGGCCGCGGGGATGAAAGATGGCGCTGCCCTTCGGAAGGCGCTCGCTCCGCGGGACCGCAAGCCGAGCGCCCGAGGCAGCAGAGGTGGCGAGAACGTCTACCGAATCCACGTGATCTGGGCCGGGGAGGACCCGCGAACAGCCCTGCGCGAGCGGCTCCCCGACGCCGCGGAGCTGGCGGAGATCGGGCGCCGCCTCGCTCGGCTCGACGCCCGGCCGGCCGGCCCGTGGACCCACGAAATCCTGGCCTGGATCCGCGCCAACCCGCGCGTCGTCTCCAAGGAGCTCGCGGCCCTGCGAGGGGTGGAGCTGCTGCCGATGAAGGCAGACATCCGCAAGCTCAAGTCCCTCGGTCTCACGATCAGCCACGACGTCGGATACGAGCTGTCGCCAAGGGGTGCCGCTTACCTGGACCACCTGGGAGGAGCGTGATGACCGGCCGGAGCAATGGCAACGGCCGGACCCTCTTCGGGCCGCTGACGAGGGGCGGGGAGCGCAACTTCCTCGACACGCTTCGGGCCGAGAACGTCGGTGCCCTGCTCCTGCTCGCCTCCAGCGTCATCGCGCTCATCTGGGCGAGCTCCCCATGGGCGTCGGCGTACCGCACCATCTCGGACACTGTCGTGGGTCCGGCCAGGCTCGGCCTCGACCTCACCATCGCGACCTGGGCGACGGACGGACTGCTCGCCTTCTTCTTCTTCGTCGTCGGTCTCGAGCTCAAGCGTGAGTTCGCGGTCGGCGAGCTGAGCAGCCCGCGACGGGCGGCCCTGCCCGTCATCGCCGCGGTCGGCGGGATGGCCGTGCCGGCGGCGATCTACCTGCTCGTCAACACCATGGCCGACGGCGAACCGCAGGGTTGGGCCGTGCCCACCGCGACCGACATCGCGTTCGCCGTGGCCGTCATGTCCGCCTTCGGCCGACGCCTCCCAACCTCGTTGCGCGCATTCCTGCTCACGCTCGCGGTGGCGGACGACTTCGGCGGGATCATCATCATCGCAACGGTCTTCGCCCACGGACTGAACCTGCTCTGGCTGCTCGCCGGCCTGGCGGGCATCGCCGCCTTCGGCTGGCTGGTCCGGCGAAGGACGAGCCCCGCACTCCTGTTCATCGTGGGCGTGCTGTCGTGGTGGGCGGTGCACTCGTCGGGGATCCACGCGACGATCACCGGGGCCGCGCTGGCTTTCACCGTGCCGGCCGTGCCCCCCGACGATGCGACCGAGTCGCTCGCCGAGCGGTACGAGCACGTCTGGCGACCCTTCACCGCAGGGTTCGCCGTGCCCGTCTTCGCCTTCTTCGCGGTCGGCATGCCACTGACTCCGGGCATGCTCGGCGACGCCTTTGCCAGCCCGATCGCTCTCGGCATCATTCTCGGACTCGTCCTCGGGAAGCCGATCGGCATCGTCTCGGCGACCCTCCTCGGCGCGCGGCTCCTGCGGCTGCACCCCGACGCCCGAGGAGCGTGGAATGACCTGCTCGCCGTGTCGTGCACCGCTGGCATCGGCTTCACGGTGTCCCTGCTCCTCAACTCGTTGACCTTCGAGGGCAGCGCGGAGGACATCGGCAAGTCGGGGATCCTGGTCGCCTCGGTGCTCTCGGCGGTCCTCGCGGCCGTGCTGCTGGCCTGGCGTTCGCGCGTGCACGAGCGACGCGGCGATGCGATGCCCCCCGGTTGAGACCGGAGCAGTTCCGTGGCAAGCGCGCGGCCCGTGCGTGGCTGGGGAAACGAGCCGGTGCCGTATGCCGCTGGGCTCGCTTGCGACGTCAGCGCCGTCGCGACCCGGTGGCCTCAGCGACGTCAGCGCGCCTCGAGGCTCGCGACGAGGCCCGTCACCTCGATGACCACCCGCTCGTGGAGACCCCCACCGTCGATCCCGAGCCATTCGAGGGTGCGGCGGGTCGCCTCCTCGACGCTGCCGGCCCCGAGAGGCAGGACCTGGTCAGCAAAGGCATCGGTGACCGGCGCCCCGGCACCCCGCAGGTGGGCGATCCAGGCCGCGACGAGCCGCAGGGCGCCCAGGTTCACCCGGCCGGCCGCGAGCTCGGCCTGCACGACCGGGACCGCGCGGATCGGGATCTTCTGCGAGCCGTCGGCGGCGATCTGGGCGAGCAGATGGCGGATCGAGGCATTGGAGTAGCGATCGAGCAGGGCCTGCCGGTACCTGTCGATGTCCTCGGCCGGGAGGCTGAGGTGGGGTGAGGCGGCGTCCCACCACTCCTCGACCCAGGACCGGACCTCGGGGTCGGCTATGGCGTCGGCGACCGTCTCATGGCCCAGCGTCGAGGCGCCGTAGGCCATGAGCGAGTGCGACCCGTTGAGCAGCCACAGCTTGCGCTGCTCGAACGGCCGGACATCGTCGACGAGCGTCGCTCCCGCGGTGTCCCAGGCCGGTCGTCCGTTGGGGAAGTCGCCGGCCAGGACCCATTCCGTGAAGGGCTCGGTCGGCACGGCCGCCGGGTCGTCGACGCCGAGCTGCCGCGCCACCTCGGCCCGGTCATCATCGGTCGGGCGCGGGGTGATCCGGTCGACCATCGTCGTGATGAACGAGACGTTGGCGACAACCCAGGCCTCGAGCAACGGGTCGACGGCCCGGGCAAGGTCACCGACGACGCGCGCTGCCATCTCGCCGTTCTCGGGCACGTTGTCGTTGGGCACGATTGCGATTCGCCCGGCCTGGGCGGCGCGGCGGGCAAGCAGCCCTGCCGTGAGCCGGCCCGGAGTCGTCGTGACGACGCCTGCGGCCGGGTCCTCCCGGAGTGCGGCGATGTCGTCGGCCACGTCCTCCGCACCACCATCGAGCCCGCCGTCCGGTGCCCGTCGGTACCCCGCCTCCGTGACCGTGATCGTCACCAATGCCACCAGGGGATCCGCGAAGTAGCCGCGAAGCGCGTCGAGGTCGTCTCCCGGATGGACGGCGCTCAGGCTGGAGATCACCTCCGGGCGAGCGCCCTCGGGCCCCCGGATGAGGAGCGTGTAGAGGTCCTCCTGTCCGGCGAGGGTCTCCGCGACGGCGGGAGACCGGCCAGTGAAGGCGGCGTAGCCCCAGTCAGTGGCGTCCTTGGCGTGCTCCGTGTACCAGGCGGCGTGGGCCCGGAAGAAGTTGCCGACTCCCAGGTGCACCATGCGCACAGGCGCTGCCGGGCGGCCGTCCGTCTGACGGCTCAGCCGGCGCGTGTGCGAGGGCGCGCTCGGAGCGAGCTCAGCGGCATACGACTCGTTCTGACTGGTCACAGCGTGAACGCCTTCCGTGGGGCGACGCAGGCGCTGTCGAGTCTACGAGAGGTATCGGTGCCGGGATCGACCTGACGGCGGGCCGCATGTCGTTGACGACGTTCCCATGGGTTGCCACCAGTTGCCGCCGGGGCTTGTCAGGGCTCAGGCCGCCCGCGACAGTGGGGGCGTGACGACAGCGCCGCCCACCTCAGAGGAGTCGCCCGAGCTCGCAGCTCGGCGAGCCGCCCGACTCGGGGGGACGGAGGGAGTCCTGGAGCCTGACGCGGTGACCCGCTTCATCGCGGAGCAGCTCGACGCCGCCGACCTCGACGGCAAGAGCGTGTGCATCATCGTCCCCGATGCCACGCGGAGCTGCCCGATGCCCCTGTTGCTCAAGGCGGTTCACGGCGCGTTGCACGGTCGCGCCTCCCGGCTGACGACGCTCGTCGCACTGGGAACTCACCAGCCGATGAGCGAGAAGGCCCTCGGCCGCCATCTCGGCTTCACGGCGGGACGGCTCGAGGAGACCTATCCCGGTATGGCGGTGGTCAACCACCAGTGGTGGGACCCGGGGACGTTCGCCAACCTCGGCACCATCCCGGCGGCGCGCCTCGAGGAGCTCTCCGAGGGGCGCCTGTCGATGGACGTCCCGGTGCTGCTCAACCGGGCCGTCGTGGAACACGACGTGGCACTCGTCGTCGGACCGGTCCTCCCGCACGAGGTCGTCGGCATCTCCGGCGGCAACAAGTACTTTTTCCCCGGCGTCGCCGGCCAGGCGATCATCGACGTCTCGCACTGGCTCGGCGCCCTCATCACCTCGGCGGAGATCATCGGCACGACGGGGATCACGCCCGTCCGTGCGCTCATCAACGAGGGGGCCGCCCTCGTCCCGGCGCGGAAACTCGCCTTCTGCGTCGTCGGCGTGAGTGGGTCGCTCGACCTGCACTCGGTCTCCTTCGGCGACACGCTGGCCGCCTGGGCCGACGCGGCCCAGGTGTGCGCGGCCACCCACGTCACCTACCTCGACGAGCCGGTCAGTCGCGTCATCTCGATCATCCCGCAGATGTACGAGGACATCTGGACCGGCGCGAAGGGCTTCTACAAGCTCGAGCCGGCCGTCGCGGACGGTGGCGAGGTGATCCTCTATGCGCCGCACATCACCGAGATCTCGACGAGCCACCCGGAGATCAACGAGATCGGCTACCACTGCCGCGACTACTTCGTGAAGCAGTGGGACCGCTTCAAGCACGTCCACTGGGGGACGCTCGCTCACTCGACGCACCTGCGCGGCGCCGGCACCTATGACGCCGTGACGGGAGAGGAGCGCCTCCGCGTCAAGGTCACCCTGGCCACCCGGATCCCCGAGGAGGTCTGCCACGCGGCCAACCTCGGCTACCTCGACCCGGACTCGATCGACCTGGCCGCGGAGGAAGCCGACGAGGAGACCCTCGTCGTGCCGAATGCCGGAGAGGTCCTGTTCCGGCTGCGCTGAGCCGTCGACCGACGAACCACCAGCCGGGCGGGCATGACGATGGGCTCGCGACTCGGCACTGCGCCCCCGATCATGGCGACGAGGTTGCGAACGGCCGTGGCGCCCATGGCGTGCAACGGCGCCGCGACCGTCGTCAGCTCAGGTTCGATGATGTCGGCGAGCAGCGTGTTGTCGAAGCCGACAACACTCACCTCGTCGGGCACGGCAACGCCGAGCCGGGTCAGGCCCTTGACGACGCCGATGGCCACGGCGTCGTTGTAGCCGATGACAGCGGTGGACGAGGCTTCGACCACCTCGCGCGCCCGGCCGAAACCGGCCTGGACGGTCGGGGTGTTGCACGGGCCGATCCGCCGCACGTGGACATCCAGCTCGACGGCGGCCTCACGCAGGGCCAGCCACCGCCTGCCGTCGGTCCAGCTGGCCTCCGGACCGGCGACATAGGTCACCGCGTCGTGGCCCAGCTCGGTGAGGTGCTCGAGGGCGCGTCGCATCCCCCGGGCGTTGTCCACGAAGATGCAGGGCACCTCGGGGAGCCGGCGGTTGAGGACGACGACCGGCTTCTGTTTCGCCATCATCCGGATCGCGCTGTCGGACATCCGTGAGCTCGCGAGCAGAACGCCCTCGACGGCCGAGAGCTCTCGCTCGGTCCACTCCCGCTCGCGCTGTGCGTCCTCCTGGGTGTGCGAGAGCAGCACCGTGTAGCCGAGCGCGTGCGCTGCCTCGTGCGCCCCGTGGATGATGTCGGCGTAGAACGGGTTGGTGATGTCGGTGACGACGAGCGCCAGCGTGGCGGTCCTGGTCGACACCAGCCCGGGCAGCGCCGTCGAGCGGTAGCCGAGCAGCTCGGCGACCTCGAAGATCCTGGTGGCGGTCTCGGCCTTGACCCGTCCCGGACGCGCGAAGGCCCGCGACACGGTCGAGGCGGCAACGCCCGCAGCCCGGGCCACGTCGTAGATCGTCGGTCGGCGATCCATTCGGCCAACCTAGAGGCGCGGGCGCGAGACCGACAGCCAGTGTCGGACCTCGGACAGGCCCTGCAGGGAAGTGCGAGCACTGGTACGGCAGAGGGGTCCCGCGGCCGCGGGACCCCTCTGGTCAGCACCTGAAGAGCCGGGCCTCAGCCCTGGCCCTCGTAGGTGAGGCCGAATCCGTAGGGGAACAGCTCCCCGTCGTCGGTCTCCTGGTAGCCGGGCAGGTCGCTCTGCTGCTGCTCGATGGCGGCCCGCGTCCCCGCCAGCGCGAACGGCAGTCGTCCCTGCGGCGCGAACTCGCCCGAGAGGACGTCCATGAGCGCGGTGTCACTCATCCCGAAGCCGGCCACGATCGCGCCGGCGTCCCGCAGCCCACTCGCGTCATCCAGGACGAACGGCTGGCGGAAGTAGACGTGGAGGATGACCTTGTTCGGGTCACCGACCTCGCCCATCACCTGCTGGATCGTGCTGAGCGACGGGACGACCTGCCACGACTCCGACGTCTCCATCCCGCTGAAGTCGAGGATGCCCGACTCCCACGGGTAGGAGCCCCCGAAGCGCAGTCCGCTGTCAGTACAGGCCGTCGCGCCGTAGGACACGCAGGCATCGGACGCGCCGTAGGGGCTCTGTCCGTCGAGGCCGGCGGTGTTCGGCATGACGATCGGGTTGAGGTGGTCCGGGTTCAGACCGGTCGCCGGGTCGTCGCTCCGGTAGGCGGCGGTGTTCTTGTTCTTGGCCGTCATCGAGACGATGACGTAGTCCGCGCCCTCGGCGCTGGGACGCGGCGTGCCCGCCGGGACGTTGCCGTTGATGACCTCGTAGCCGTGACCCGCGACGGTCTCCTCGTTGAAGTCGCCGAGGATGTAGACCTTGGCACCCGGCTTGAGCGGCAGGACCTTGCCGCCGTCGTGGGCGTCGTTGTTCTGCAGGAGGACGGCCGACTTGCGCTGGAGATCCAGTCCGACGGCGCGGTTGGCATCGTTGCCCACCGTCGCCGTGGCGACCGCCTCGTCGACATAGGGGTCCTCGAACAGGCCCATCCGGAACATCGGGTCGAGCAGCCGGGTCGCGGCGAGGTCGACGCGCGCCTCGGAGACCAGCCCGTCGGACACGAGGCCGGTGATCGTCTGGACGTCATGGAAGCCGGACAGCGTGTCGGTGCCACCATTGATCGCCGCGGCCACCCGCTCGGGAACGGTGGCCGTCTCCAGACCCCAGGCCCGGTCAGTGATGACGCCAGTGTCGGAGTTGACATAGCCCGTGAAGCCGAGCTTGTCCCGGAGCAGGTCGTTGACGATCTGTCCGGAGAAGGCCATGCCGATCTGGTCGAACGTGACCCCGTCGTAGGTGACGTCCATCGGCACCCCGTAGTAGGGCATGATTGCCGCCACGCCGGCGTTGATGGCGGCCTGGAATGGCTTGAGGTGGTAGCCGAAGCCGTCACCCGGGTAGACCTGCGTCTTGCCGAAGGCGTAATGCGGGTCGAGGCCGAGCTCCTGGGGGCCGCCGCCCGGGAAATGCTTGAGCGTCAGGGCGACGTCGGTCTCTGGGCTGAGGGCCGTGCCATCCTTGCCGACCGGACCCTGGAGCGTGCTGACGAGGGTACGCATGATGTTGGCGCCGAGGTTGGCGTCCTCGGTGAAGGTCTCATGGGTGCGGTACCAACGCGGCTCGGTCGACAGGTCGGCCATGTAGCCATACATGCCGCGCAGGCCGATCGATGCCCACTCCTCACCCATGACCTCGGCGAAGTCCTCGACGACGGACATGTCGCCGGCCATGGGGGCCGTACCCGTCCGGAGGGCTTCCTCACCAAGGGCCGCCGCCGCGATCCCGGCTTCCTTGGGGAAGGCCGAGAAGGCGCCGGCCGACTCGTTGATCCCGGCGCGGGCATCCGGGTCGATGTGGTTGCGGGCGTTGGACTTGAACAGGGCGGGAATGCCGAGTCGGGTCGCCTCGCTCAGCTGCTGGACGCCGTTGGTGAACTTCGCCGCCTCAGCCGGTGTCACCGAGATGCGGGTCCCGAAGCCGCCACTCTCCTCGGTGCACAGTGCCTTGTCCGGGCTGGTCACGGTGTTGCGGAAGACGAAACGGTGCATCTGCTGGTTGTCGATGTAGTCCGCAGCAAGCGCCGGCACCGTGCCGCGCTCACCGGTCTCCACGATGCACGAGGCGTTGAGCGTGTCGATGAGCATGAGGCCGGCCTTCTCCTCGAGCGTCATCCGCTGGACGAGATCGGCGACCCGCTCCTCCACCGGCTTGCGCCAGTCCTCGTAGGTGTCGAGTCGACCGTTTGCGTTGAGGTCCTTGAACGTTCGTCCCTTGACTGTTATCAGGGCCTTCGCCCGAGCCTCGAGAACGGGAGGTCGACCGTGGTTGCCTTCGTCACCCAGCACGGTACCCAGCCCGGTACCCAGCACGGTCCGGGCACCGTCAGACGTCGGCGCGACGTCGGCCCGTGGCGCAGCGGTGGCACCAAGGCCGAGGGCGAACGTGAGGGGCAGCGCCGCAGTGACGCCGAGCAGGCCGCGACTTCGTCGCGAGCGGAGGGGTGTCTTCATCAGATCCGTGGCTCCTCATTGAACTGGATGGGGATGATCGGGACACGTTCGCGCCCCGGCCCGCCGTGCCCCAACGAGTTGCCATGAGTTGCACCCACGTCGCCTCGCTGCAGAGACTGGCAACTGGTGACAAACGCCTTCCATGCGACGGTTGGATCTGACTCAATGGGAGGGGGACTCCTGCCGCACCGCCGCGCTCACCAAGCCCAGCGGCATACGGCATCTTCCTGTTGAACCTTCCCGCACCTTCTCGAAACCTTCACCACAAAGGAACACCGTGAGCGACTCAGCGACAGCGGACATCGGTGTCATCGGCATGGCCGTCATGGGCAGCAACCTCGCCCGCAACCTCGCCCGTCACGGGCACACGGTCGCCGTGTTCAACCGGACGCACGCGCGCACGCTCGCGCACCTCGAGGCCCATCGGGCGGACGGCACGTTCGTCGGGGCGGAGGCCCTCGAGGAGTTCGTCGCCTCCCTCATCCGGCCCCGCAGGATCATCATCATGGTCCAGGCCGGTCCGGGCACCGACGCGGTCATCGACCAGCTCGCACCGCTGCTCGAGGACGGCGACATCATCGTCGACGGCGGCAACGCCCACTTCGAGGACACCCGGCGGCGCGAGGCGGCGCTCCGGGAGGTCGGCCTGCACTTCGTCGGCGCCGGGATCTCCGGCGGGGAGGTGGGCGCCCTGGAGGGACCGTCCATCATGCCTGGGGGCTCGGAGGAATCGTACGAGGCGCTCGGGCCGATGCTCGAGTCCATCGCGGCGAAGGTGGACGGCGAGCCGTGCTGCGCCTACATGGGCCCCGACGGAGCCGGTCACTTCGTCAAGATGGTCCACAACGGCATCGAGTACGCCGACATGCAGTTCATCGCCGAGGCCTACGACGTGCTCACGGCGGCCGGCCTGTCGGCCGGCGATGTCGCCGACGTCTTCCGCGAGTGGAACACCGGAGAGCTGGACTCCTTCCTCGTCGAGATCACGGCCGAGGTCCTCGACCAGGTCGACCCGTCGACGGGGCGGCCCCTCGTCGAGCTCATCGTCGACCAGGCCGAGCAGAAGGGCACCGGCCGCTGGACCGTCCAGTCCGCCCTCGAGCTGGGGGTCCCGGTGTCCGCGATTGCCGAGGCGGTGTTCGCGCGCTCGGCATCCGGCGACCGCACCGTCCGCGAGGCTTCACGCGGCGTCCTCACCGGCCCGGAACGCGTCCTCCCGCCCTGGGCCGGCTCCGAGCGGAAGCAGCTGGTGGACGCCGTCCGCGACGCCCTCTGGTCGGCCAAGGTCGTCGCCTACGCGCAGGGCCTCCAGCAGATCCGACAGGCGAGCGCGAACTTCGGCTGGGGCGTCGACATCGCGACCGTGGCCCGCATCTGGCGTGGTGGCTGCATCATCCGGGCGCGCCTGCTCAAGCAGATCAGCGACGAGTACGCCGCGGGGCAGCTGGCCACCCTCCTCGTGGCCCCCAGCATCCAGGCCGGCCTGGCCGACCGCCAGGAATCGTGGCGGCGGGTCG
>NZ_DATCWX010000155.1:0-13698 GCF_036566125.1 Intrasporangium sp. | reverse complement strand
GGGCCCCGGTCTCGTCGCACTCACCACGGCGGCCGCGCGCGGGGGCGGTGAACGTGGCCGCGCGCTGCTCCTCGCTGCACTGCACGACCCGCGGCCCGAGGTCGCCGAGGCAGCGGCCACCGGCCTGCACCGCATCCGCGCCACCGCTTCGGCCCAAGCGGTCGACACGCGCGCCAGGAATGCGGTGGGCGCGGCCGTGGACCGAGTGCTCGACCGAGCTCAGCTCGTCGTGAACGGCTTGGCGGCACTGGAGGGAGTCGAGGAGGTGGCCCCGCTCAGGGACGCCCTGCGGGATGAGCTGTCCGAGGTCTCGCATCGGCTCCTCGTGCTCGTAGGCATCGTCGTCCCCGGCATCAGCCCGGCGCGCGTCATGGCCGGGCTCGGGGCCGAGGACGACACGACGAGGGGTCTCGCGGAGGAGCTCATCGACGTCGCGCTCGGGCGCCGCGCACCGCACGTCCTCGCCGTGGTCGCACCGCATCTACATCCGTTGAAGCGCCACGAGACGAAGGACGACCGGACGAACGGCGACGAAACCGGCGGCGACGCCGCCGAGCTCGTCCGGTCCATCGCGATCGACCTGGACGACCGGTGGCGCGACCCCTGGCTGCGCGCCTGCGCGCTGCGGGTGCTCCCTGCCGTCGCTCCCGACGCCATTCCATCCGTCATCTCGCAACTCCGAGCGCAGTCCCGCGCGCAGCCGCAGCAGCGCGCTCCTGGCCTCCAGCTCGTCCTGCAGGAGACGGTCGACTGGCTCGCTCAGCTCGAGGCGTCCCGGGCGAGACGGACATCTGCGAGCGCCTCGGCCGATGCCGAGCTGCCCTGAATGGCCGTGAGGAAGTCCTCGCGGTCGAGACAGTACGTCGTCAGATCACCCTGTGCCGTCACGGTCGCCGTCCGGGGACTGCTGCGCAGCAGCGCGATCTCACCGAAGGCATCGCCAGGCCTGAGGTCCGGTCGTGGGGCTCCGCGAACCGTCACCCTCGCCGTCCCCGACCCGATGATGTGCACCGTGTCGCCGTCCTCGCCCTCGCGCATGACGACCTCACCGGGTCCGTACTCATGCGGCTCGAGCAGGCTTGCGAGGTGCTCCACGATGACGACCGGCAGCGGCTCGAAGATGACCACGTCCGTGAGCAGGTCGGTGGTGGCTTGCGACTGTCCGGCCGCGCGGTCCACGGCGCGGAACGACCGTAGGTAGAGCATGGCGAGCATCACGATGGCGAGGCCCAGAGCGAGCAGGGCGGTCTGCACGTCGACGATCCCGACGATCGCGGGGGCGAGGGCGGCGCCGGTCGCCATTCCGGCACAGGCCACGATCTCGATGGCCCCGAGCGCCTGCGCGGACATCCCGCGCGGCGCGAGGCGGGCGACCAGAGTGAACATGCTCGCATCCTCGAGCGCGTTGCCGATCCCGATGACGACCATCGCGAGGCCCGCGAACCACGGTGTGCCAGCGATCGACAGCGCTCCCAGACCGGCACCCCACAACACGACTCCGGAGACGAAACTGCGCCCGAGCCGGGAGACGTGTAGGACCCGCACCCCCAACGCGGCACCGGCCAGGCCACCGACCCCGAGCGCGGCCCACAACCAGCCGACGACATCGTCGCCGACCGCCAGGTCGTCGAGGACGAGGATGACAAGCAGCACGGTGAGGGCACCTCTCGCGAACGTCTGAGCGAACGCGAGGACCGGAGCCCCGCCCCCGCGAACGACGCGGGCGAGCACACCCAGCCCAGCGGCATACGACCTCTTTCTCTCAGGCTCGACGCGGCGCTGCCGGTACGCGGCCGGCAGCTGGATCCGGGACACGGGCAGCAGGGCGAGCAGGAGGCAGGCGGCCCCGATCCCCAGCGCCTCGTCGGGCGACAGGAGGAGCAGGGCGGCGCCCGCTAGCGCCGGTCCGACGAGCGAGGCGACGCTCTCGATGGCGGTCGACGCGACGTTGGCCGCGGCGAGCTCTCTCGGCGTGTGCACGAGCCAGGGCAGCGTCGCCGCCTGGAGCGGTCGGTACACGTAGAGCAGCCCGCAGGAGATGACGCCGAGCGCCAGCACGATGAGCACGGACCACTGCGCCACTGCGCCGAGGGTCGCGAGCGCGAGGGCCGCGGCTGACCCCCAGACGATCCATCGGATGACGCGGCCAAGATGGCCGCGGTCCCCGAGGCGGCCGACGACCGCGGACATGACCGCGCCGACGACGGCAAGGGCGGCCGAGGTCCCGGCCAGCAGGCCGGCTCCGCCTCGTTCGTAGGCGAGCACGACGAGCACCACCGGCGTGAAGAGCCGCGCCGCGCTGGTGAGTCCCCATCCTGTCTGGAGTCCCCGCCGCGGCGTGAGGACAGTGCCCCAGCGCATGTGCCCATTGTGACGCAGCAGCGGGCGATTCGTGTGGGAAGTGGCGTTTGGCCGGATGCCGCTGGGTTCACAATGTGTCGTGCGAGAACGCCGTTCACCGTTGTCAGTGCGGCGGCGGATCCGGGAGGAGGATGCCGTGCCCGAGGGAGACACCGTGTGGCGGACGGCGCGCCGCCTGCGCGAGGCCCTGGCTGGACACGAGATCGTCGAGTCGGACCTCCGCTGGCCGGGTATCGCCACGGCGGACCTCACCGGCCGTCGGACCCTTGACGTGGTCAGCCGCGGCAAGCACCTGCTCCACCGGGTCGAGGGCGGCTTGACCCTCCACTCGCACCTGCGGATGGAGGGCCAGTGGCGGATCGAGGCGACGGCGGGGCTGAAACCTGGCTGGCGGCGTTCACCGGACCTGCGCGCCCTCGTGGCCGCACCGGACTGGACTGCACTGGGGCTGCGGCTCGGGATGCTCGACCTCGTCCAGACGGATCGCGAGGGGGAGCTGGTCGGACACCTGGGCCCGGACTTGCTCGGTCCTGACTGGGACGCTGCCCGTGCGGTCGACAACGTCGGGGCTGCGGCGGTCCCCATCGGCGAGGCGCTGCTCGACCAGCGCAACCTCGCTGGCCTCGGCACGCTGTGGACGGCCGAGACACTCTTCGCGCTCCAGGTATCGCCCTGGGCGGCGGCGTCCGGCTTGGAGCGGTCGCTCGTCGAACAGGTCGTGGAGCGTGCGCACCGCCTCATCGACAGTGGACGACGAGATGCGGTCCAGTCGACGACCGGCTCCCGGGCCCGAGGCGAGACGACGTACGTCCACGGCCGCAGCGGCCGACCGTGCCGGCGCTGCGGCGCGACCGTGCGGGTCGCGCCCATCGGTCAGCCCACCCGGGAACGAACGATGTTCTACTGCCCCGGATGCCAGGGCGGTCTCGGCCCGACCGACGACGGTCGGCCCCAACAGCCGCTGGGGTCCGAGTCGAGGCAGGACGGTCGGGCGGGCGCCCGTCGCCGCTACCGCCCCTGAAGCCTCTCCCCAATCGAGTGAACAACTTTCGGGGTCGCCCTTCCCAATCGAGTGAACAGCTTTCGGGATCACCCGGTCGGTCAACGCTGCAGCGCCTTGAGCACCATGGCGCGTCCACCGCTCAACCGGGCGACCTGGGCGAGGTAGAGCTCGGCACAGGCGAGGGCGTCGGTGAGGGCCTCGTGCGCCCCGTAGCGCGGTAGGCCGAGGTGCGCACGTGCCGTCGCGAGGCGCAGTGCCCCGGGCGGAAGGTCCGCGCCCGTGTGGCTGCCGAGCACACGTGCCTGCAGGTCCATCGTGTCGACGACCTCGACTGGGAAGGGCACGCCATGAGTGCCGCGGCTCGCTGCGGACAGGAACTCGGTCTCGATGGCGGCATGGTGCGCGAGGAGGACTCGGCCCTGCAGGGCCGCGGCGACTCGCTCGACAACCTCTGACAGCGGGAGGCCCGCCGCCAGTGCGTCGTCGGTGATCCCATGGACGACGGCGCTCTGGCCCACCTCGGCGTCCGCCCGGCAGAGCAGGTGCGTCGCGCCGGACAGGTCGATGACGAGGCCGTCGAGCGGCAGGAAGCCGACCGAGAGGATGTGGTCGGTCCGGGGATCGAGGCCGGTCGTCTCGATGTCGACTGCGAGGAGCCGCAGGTCCTCCACGGCGGTGCGCGGTCCCGGTAGCGGCGTCGCGAGGTAGTCCCGGACCGGCCCGGGAGGGGCCTGCTCGGCCAGCCGGGACCGCCGCCGGTCGGGACGCAGGAGCGACCGGATCACGTCACGAATCCGAGGGGATAACTCTGGACCACCAGCTGTTGGGCCGACCGGACGATCTGGAAGGCATCGCGCAGGTGCCGCTTCTCGAAGCTGCTCAGCTCGCTCGGCGCGACGAAGTTGTCCGGCTCCTGCCCCTGACGCAGCTGGTACGCCTGGTGGGTGAGGCGAACGTAGCGGATGAACTCGAAGGCATCGTGCAGGTCCGCTGCCGTCGCCGTCGACAGCGCCCCCGCGCCGGCGGCGGCACTGATGCGGGCGAGCGTGTTGACCTGCGGCAACCCTCGGGACAGGGCTTGGACACGGGCGACCTCGACGATGGCGTGCACGCCACCCCGCTTGAGGTCGACCCGGTCCTTGTGCTCGCCCTCACGCTCGAGGACGAACCCGCGGAAGAACCCGAGGGGTGGCTCGTTGCTCGCAGCGTTGCGGGCGAGGTGGGCGAGGAAGCGGCCGCTCTCGGGTGCCGAGTCGGCGATCTGCTGGTCCAACGTGTCGACGAGCCTGCTCTCGCCGTGCAGGAGCCGCAGGTCGAAGAAGATCGCCGACCGGAGCACGGCCTCCGGCGTCGGCTCGTCGAGCCAGCGAGCGAACATCCGGCGCCACTCGCGCAGGGGCTGGCGCCACTGGGGGTTCGTCGCCATGATCCCGCCGGGGCACCGCGGATAGCCGCAGGCGACGAGGCCGTCGACGACGAAGGACGCGAACGACGCGAACCAGGCGTCGTGCTCCGGGGTCGCATCGTCGGACAGCACGAGTGCGTTGTCCTGGTCGCTGCCCGGGCCCTGCTCGAGCCGCGCTTGGGAGCCGAGGACGATCCAGGCGTAGGGCACGGGTGCGGGTCCGAGGTGCTGCTCGGCAAGCATGATGAGCCGTCGCTCGATCGCGTCCCCGACCGCGGTGACGATGCGCCCGATTCCGTCCGCTGTCGCGTCCTCGTGGACGAGCTGGTCGACGATCCGGGGCAGCCGCTGGCTGAGCAGCACCAGGGCGTCGAGGTCCTTCGCCTTGGCCACGTCGCCGGCGAGGTGGATGGGATTGGCTCGCTCGAGCCGCATGAGGTCGGTGCTGGTCACCATGCCGACTGGACGGTCGTCCTCGACGACCGGCATGTGATGGATGTTGCGTGACGTCATCTCGAGGACGAGCTCCATGGCGAGATCGTCCGGTGCGGCCGTCACCGGGTCCGTTGTCATGATGGCCCTGACCGGCTGGGTCGTCGCGAGCCCCGAGGCGAGCACTCGGGTCCGCAGGTCGCGGTCGGTGACGATCCCGGTGAGGCGTTCGCCGTCGACCACGAGCAGCGAGGAGACCTGCTCCCGGGCCATGAGTTCGGCTGCCTCGCGGATCGTCGCGTCGCTGGTCGTGGTGATCGGCTCGCGCCGCAGGAGGTCACGAAGCCGGGTCTGGAGCACGGCGTTGGCCCGGTCGTGGTGCGGCAGCGACTGGAGCGCGTGGCGCAGCCTGGCCTCGCGCTGCTCGGAGAAGAAGTCTCGGACCGCCGCGTTCCCGTCTGCCAATGCCTCGAAGACGTCGGACGACATGACGAGCAGGAGGCTGTCCTCGATGGCCACCACGTCGAAGCGGGACGGCCGGCCGCCCAGAGCGGTCGTGCCGAAGCCGGTGCCCTCGCCGCCGCGTGCCACCAGCGAGCCGTTCTCGTCGGTGATCTGCACGGCGCCGGATCGCACGACGAACACCTCGTCGTTGCCCTTGCCGACGCTCATCAGATGCGTGCCACGGCGGGCGTAGCGCACGGTGAGGCGCCGGCCGAGCCGCTCCAGGTCCCCGCGGGGGACCGCGGCAAAGGGGGCGTGCTCGGCGAGGAAGTCGGTGACTTCCGGAATGTCCACTTCGGCCACGGCGACATCGTCGCACCCGAGCGAGTGCTCCGCCCCTGAACCGGCTCACCGTCGGTGTTGCGGCCTACGCTGGTAGACGCCCGATCAGCACCGCAACCAAGGAGCAGGATCAGATGGCTTCGCGACTCAACCCGTACATCTCGTTCAAGGACAACGCGCGCGACGCGATGGAGTTCTACAAGGACGTGTTCGGCGGCACCCTCAACCTGAGCACCTTCGGCGAATTCGGCCAGCCCGACTCCCCAGACGCCGACAAGATCATGCACGCGCAGCTGGAGACGGACAGCGGCTACACCCTCATGGCGTCGGACACGCCGCAGGGCATGGAGTACAAACCCGGGGACAACATCACCGTGAGCCTCAGCGGTGACGACGGCGATGAGCTGCGTGGCTACTGGGACAAGCTCTCCGATGGCGGCACCGTGTCCATGCCCCTCGAGAAGCAGATGTGGGGCGACGTGTTCGGTTCGTGCACTGACAAGTTCGGCATCGGTTGGATGGTCAACATCGCGGGAGACTCCTCCCCCGGTGGCTCATGACCGCATCACGCTGAGGAGGCACATCTCGTCGGTCGTGCCCTCACCCCCGACCACGTAGCGCTCCGGGATCCCTTGTCGAGCCGGGGAGTCCGTCGCGCCAACCCTGGTCGTGAGTGCACGTCGCGGTGATCCGGTCCTGGCCGTCGGAGTCCCGGCGTTCAGCTCGATGCGCCCTGGCGACGGAGCTGGCACCCGCCGCGCTCAGTCCCCGGACGAGGTAGTCCTGCCGCCCCCAGAGTCGTCAACGTGACGGGCGGGGCTGTCGGACCCGGCGCGTAGCGTCGTGGGCATGGACATGCGACTGGAGCTGGTAGCGGTGCCCGTGAGCGATGTCGACCGGGCCAAGGAGTTCTACGTCAAGGTCGGCTTCAATGCCGACCACGACCACACGGTGAGTGATGAGGTCCGCTTCGTCCAGCTCACCCCACCCGGTTCTGCATGCTCGATCGCCATCGGCCAGGGCCTGACGGAGATGGCTCCGGGGTCCTTGGACAACCTCCAGATGGTGGTCGCCGATGCCGAGGCGACCCGGGCCGGGCTCGTCGAACGGGGCATCGAGGTGTCGCAGGTGGACGAGCAGCCGTGGGGTCGCTTCGTCTACTTCTCCGACCCCGACGGCAACAAGTGGGCACTGCAGGAGCTGCCGGCGTGGTCGGCGGGGGCAGGTGGTGACGGAGTCAACCCCGACGCCTGATGCGACGGGGTCACGATGTCAGCCCAGCGGCATACGGTGTCGGCATGCACGTGAGTCGCTGCCTCGGGCTCGCAGGTCGAGGGAAGCTCCCGGGCACCTCATGACCGCGTGACGCTGAGGATGCCGAGGCACATCTCGTCGGTGGTGCCCTCTCCCCAGACCACGTAGCGCTCTGGGATCCCTTGCAGGGCCGGGAGCTTGTCCCGCCAAGCCTGGTCGTGCGTGCACGTCACGGTGATCCGGTCACCTCGCCTGATGGGGGTGGCTGGCAGCGGCCGTGACCCCTGGTCGTCGAAGTCCCACTCCTTGATGTCGAGCAGGGTCTTGGCCTTCGGAGTCCCGGCGTTCAGCTCGATGCGGATGCTCGATCCCAACAGGTGCATGTGCCCGGCTGAGGCCCGGGCCACCGCAGGCTCGTCGACGGTCCGCGTGCACGACTGGGTCGGGCCCGGATGAGGGGTGACCGCTCCCTCGCAGAGCATCAGGAGGCCGGCGACCAGCCACGAGGCCCGTTCGCCGAACCGCTGTGCGACGTCCCACACCGCGGCATCGCGGTGGCAGAGCGGGCCCGACTTGCCCGGCCGACACGGCAGCTCGACCGGCGCCGGGTAGAGCACGGTCTCCAACGGCGTCAGTTTGGCGGAGGTCGACAGGCGCAGGTCCACGGCGGTCCGGTCGGGCTTGGGACCGTTGAGCAGGTTGTAGTGGACCTGCAGGACGAGCTGGGAGCCCTTGTCCAGCGGGATTCCGAGATCCGGCGAGAGGACGGTCTCCGTCCCGCCGGGTGCCCACGCACCCACCCAGGGCGCGTCATCGAGGCTCGCGCCCTGCTGCTCGATGCCCGTGCCGCCGAAGCAGGTCCACCCGTCGCCCGGCGATTGTGCGTCCTTCGCCCGGGCCAGGCCGACCTTGCTCGCCGGGACCCGATACAGGATGACGTGGTGCACGATGGAGGCGTCGCCGGGCTCCACGTCATAGCCGGTGACGAAACTGTCCCGCGTGAGCTTGGGGTCGAGCAGGAAGCATCGGTAGTCATCCGTGCCGCCGCTGGGCGCCTTCGGCAGGTATGTCGCAGGCATCGCGATCCGCTGGACCTTTTCGCTGTCCCGTAAGGGAGCGGGCGCCGGCTTGGCGGTCGTCGGGCTGGTGTCGTGGTGGGTCTGGGAAGCGGCGGAAGGGGCGGAGGCGGCGGGGATGGTGCCGGGGTGGGTCGCTGGGGTCGGCCCGACCGCGCTGCAACCGGCCACGAGCAGGCCCAGGGCCGCGCCGAGCGCGACGAGGCTGCGACGGGTCCTCATCGGGCCAGTGTAGGAGCGCCTCCCGCCTCGTCCGGCCTACTCGCGACTCACCGGGATCCGGCGCGGATCCGGGGCGCTGAGACGCTCGGCATTCGCCTCGGTGTCGACGATCTCCTGTTGGGACTCGAGCTCGGCGTCGACCCGGGCCAGGTACGCGGCGACTTCCGCCTCGACCCGAGCCTCGTCCCACCCGAACACCGGGGCGACGATGTCGGCGGCAGCGCGCGCGCTCTCCGTGCCGCGGTGCCGCGTCTCGATGGACACACGCGTGCGGCGCGTGAGGATGTCGTCGAGGTGGAGGGCCGCCTCGTGGGTGGCCGCATAGCGGATCTCCACCTTGAGGTACTCCTCGGCTCCCGGCAGCGGCTCGTAGAGGGTGCGATCGTTCTCGGCCAGCGCGAACAGCTCGTGGACGAGCGAGCCATAGCGCTCGAGCAGGTGCCGGATCCGCCACGCTGGCAGGTCCTGCTTGCGGGCGAGCCGGTCGACCTGGTTGACGAGCGCGACGTAGCCCTCGGCTCCGGAGAGCGGGATGAACTCCGTGACGCTGTCGCTGACGTCCCCGCCGATGTCGGCCCGAGCGGCGTCGACCGCATCCTGGGCCATGACCCGGTAGGTCGTGTACTTGCCGCCGGCGATGGAGATGAGGCCCGGCTGCGGCCGGGCGACGGCGTGCTCGCGGGACAGCTCGCTGGTCAGCTCCGACTCGCCGGAGAGCAGCGGCCGCAGCCCCGCGAACACGCCTTGGATGTCGTCATGGGTCAGCGGGACCTTGAGGACGCTGTTGATGTGCTCGAGCAGGTAGTCGATGTCGGCGCGCGTCGCTGCCGGGTGGGCCCGGTCGAGCTCCCAGTCGGTGTCCGTCGTGCCGATGATCCAGTGCGTGCCCCACGGGATGACGAAGAGCACCGACGTCTCGGTGCGCAGGATCAGGCCGGGCTCTGAGTTGATCCGGTCGCGCGCCACGACGATGTGGACTCCCTTGGAGGCGCGCACGTGGAAGCGGCCTCGCCCGCCCGCCATCGACTGGATGTCGTCGGTCCAGACGCCGGTGCAGTTGATGACGACGGACGCGTTGACGTCGTGCCGCTCGCCCGTCTCCACGTCCTCGACGGTCGCTCCGATGACGCGCTCGCCCGCGCGAAGGATGCCGACGACGCGGGCCGAGCTGAGCACGCTGGCTCCGTAGGCGGCCGCCGTCCGGACCGTCGTCAGGGTGTGCCGGGCGTCGTCGGTCTGCGCGTCGTAATAGAGCAGCCCTCCGGTCAGGGACTCGCGCTTGAGTCCGGGAGCGAGCTTCAGCGCGCCGGCGCGGGTGAGCTGCTTGTGCCGGGGCATCGACCGGGCGCCCCCCATGGAGTCATAGAGTGTCAGACCAGCCGTGACGTACGGCCGCTCCCAGCCTCGGCTCGTCAGGGGATAGAGGAAGGAGACCGGCCGCACGAGGTGCGGCGCGATCGTCTTGAGCATGAGGTCCCGCTCTTTGAGCGCCTCGCGGACGAGGTCGAAGTTCATCTGCTCCAGGTAGCGCAGACCGCCGTGGAAGAGCTTGGACGAGCGCGAGGACGTGCCGGAGCCGAAGTCCCGCTGCTCCACGAGGGCCGTCGACAGTCCGCGAGTGGCGGCGTCCAGTGCGACTCCGGCTCCGGTGATACCGCCGCCGATGACGAGGACGTCGAACTCCTTCGAGGCAAGTCGCCTCCAAGCCGCTGCGCGGTAGTCCGCGTCGAGGCGCACGGGAGTCGTCATGCCCTTCCCCTCACATCCGTGCCGACGCTCTCACCCTAACCAACGTGCCGGGACAGCATTTCCGGTATGCCGCTGAGCTGAGTCCGGGAGTTCCGCGCCGTTGGGTGCCCTCCCCAGACAATCGAGTGAACAACTTCCGGGCTGCTGCCGGCCCGAAAGCTGTTCACTCGATTGGAGAGGAGACCCGAAAGCTGTTCACTCGATTGTGACGGTCGGGGATAGCGTCTGCCCATGGACTACGTCGTCGCGATCGACCAGGGCACGACGAGCACACGCGCGATGGTCTTCGACCGCTCGGGCAGCGTCGTCGCGAGCGACCAGCGTGAGCACCGCCAGATCTTTCCGCGCGCCGGCTGGGTCGAGCACGACCCCATGGAGATCTGGGAGAACACCCGCGCGGTCGTCGGCGGTGCCCTCGGCAAGGCCAACCTCAGCGCCAAGCGGGTCGTCGCCGTCGGGATCACCAACCAGCGCGAGACGACCGTCGTGTGGGAGCGCGCGACCGGCCGGCCCATCCACAACGCGATCGTCTGGCAGGACACGCGGACCCAGGGCATCTGCGACGAGCTGGCCGGCGATGCGGGCCCTGAGCGCTTCAAGAAGCAGACCGGGCTGCCGCTCGCGACCTACTTCGCCGGGCCGAAGATCCGCTGGCTCCTCGACAACGTCGAGGGCGCCCGGGAGCGCGCCGAGTCGGGGCACCTGCTCGCCGGGACGATGGACACCTGGATCCTCTGGAACCTCACCGGCGGTCCGGACGGCGGAGTCCACGTCACCGACGTCACCAACGCCTCGCGGACGCTCCTGATGGACCTTCGGACCCTCGCGTGGGACGAGGAGATCGCGGCGGAGATGCGCATCCCGACAAGCCTGCTCCCGGAGATCCGTTCGTCCTCAGAGGTGTACGGCACCTGCCAGCCGGGAATCCTCCTCGACGTGCCCGTGGCCGGCATCCTCGGCGACCAGCAGGCGGCAACGTTCGGGCAGGCGTGCCTCGAGCCGGGGACCGCCAAGAACACCTATGGCACGGGCAACTTCATGCTGCTCAACACTGGCGAGGAGATCGTGCCGTCCCAGCACGGCCTGCTGACGACCGTCTGCTACCGGCTCGGCAATGCGCCACCGGTCTACGCGCTCGAGGGCTCCATCGCCGTCACCGGGTCCCTCGTCCAGTGGCTGCGTGACAACCTCGGCATCATCGCCGACGCATCCGAGGTCGAGGCGCTCGCCGCGTCGGTCGAGGACAACGGGGGCGCCTACTTCGTGCCGGCCTTCTCCGGTCTCTTCGCGCCACACTGGCGGGCCGACGCGCGTGGGGCGCTTGTCGGTCTGACGCGGTTCGTCAACAAGGGACACATCGCGCGAGCGGCCTTGGAGGCGACGGCTTTCCAGACGCGCGAGGTGCTCGACGCCATGAACGCCGACAGCGGCGTCCCGCTCACCGAGCTGAAGGTCGACGGCGGGATGGTCGTCAACGACACCCTCATGCAGTTTCAGGCCGACCTCCTCGGCGTCGACGTCGTCCGCCCGAGGGTGGCCGAGACGACAGCCCTTGGAGCGGCGTATGCCGCTGGGCTGGCTGCCGGCTACTGGTCCAGTCCCAGCGAGGTGCGGGACAACTGGGGCGAGGACCGGCGTTGGTCGCCGTCGATGGACCCGGGCGAGCGCGAGCGGCTCTACCGCAACTGGAAGAAGGCCGTCCAGCGCACGCTCGACTGGGTCGACGGCGACACTCCGTGAGGGGTCGCCCGGGTCAGACCCTATGAGGGTCGTGGGGTGTCTGGGTCTTGAGGCCGGGGCCTCGCGTATGCAGTGATTCGTGGATCACCGACCAGAGTGGCTGGCCGGTGCCGACATGCATAGGAGGCCCCGGTGTTCATAGAGCGTACGAGTGTTGGGCTGGATGTTCACGCACGATCGGTGCGGGCCGCGGCGATCGACACCGAGTCCGGCGAACTGATCGAGCGGACGGTTTCGCCGGTCACCGATCAGGTCGTCGCGTTCGTTGATGAGCTCGCCGTCGACCACGGCCCGGTCAGGGTGACTTACGAGGCGGGCCCAACCGGGTACGGGCTGGCGCGGGCGCTGCTGGCGGCCGGGCACGCCTGCCAGGTCGCGGCTCCAAGCAAATTGCTGCGCCCGGTCGGGGACCGGGTCAAGACCGACCGGCGGGACGCGCTGCTGCTGGCGCGGCTGGCCCGTAACGACGACATCGTCGCCGTGTCGGTCCCCACGCCGCAGCAGGAGTCGGCGCGGGACCTGGTCCGGGCCCGCGAAGACGCCCGGATGACACTGATGAGCGGGCGACACCGGCTGTCCAAGCTGCTGCTGCGGCACGGGTTCGTCTACGACGGCGGCGACGCCTGGACCGGCAAGCACGACGCGTGGCTGCGCCGGACCCGCAAGGAGCACCTGCTACCCGGCAGTGGTGGCACGCTGGCGGCGTTCGACGACGCCTACGACGCGGTCGTGCACACCCTGGCTCGTCGGGACCGGCTCGACGCCGACATCGCGGCGCTGGCCGCGGACAGCGAGTTCACGGCCGTGACCCGGCGGTTGTGCTGTCTGCGCGGAGTCTCAACCACGACCGGGTTCGCCCTGGCCGTGGAGATCGGCGACTGGCAGCGGCTCACCGGCGCCTCGATCGGGTCCTACCTCGGGCTGGTGCCGTCCGAGTCCTCCTCCGGCGGCTCCCGGAGCCAGGGCGGGATCACCAAGACCGGCAACAGCCACGCCCGCCGGCTGCTGATCGAGGCGGCCTGGCACCACAAGCCCCGGTACGTCGCCGGCAAGACGATGCGCGACCGGTGGGCTCTGGCGCCGGCTGAAGCCGCGGCCCGCGGCGACGCCGGCAACCGGCGCCTGCACCACCGCTGGACCGTCCTGACCGCGCACAACAAGCGGCACACCGTGGCTAATACCGCCATCGCCCGCGAGCTGGCCGGCTGGTGCTGGTCCCTGGCCGTCATGGGCCACTAGCCACCACGACCCGTTCACGGACACTCCCCGTGGCGTCCGGCAGCAGCGCGAGGACAGGATCAGCGAGTCAACTGTGAGCACCCCGCCGGGGGCACGCTCGACCTCAGACACGCCAGCACTGTCCAGCCGAAACAAGGGCCCTGCGGTAACCAATCCGCGCATATCAGACTGACCGCGCGTCGCCTGACACGCCGCCTCCGCACGCCACCCCCGTGAACGACGAAGCGGGGTCCCCTCCGGCCAGAGAGGACCCCGCTTCACCCTGCCCACTTGACAGGAACAGCTACATATCAGTTGAACTGCCAGGACCTCTTCGACAGGCCGAACCAGAAGCCCTCGATGACGCTCTTGTTGTCGAGGCCTCCGGACGCGTAGGCCGCGCCCAAGGTGACGAAGAGCGGCGCGAAATGCTCGGTCCTCGGGTGCGCCTC
>NZ_DATCWX010000138.1:0-4894 GCF_036566125.1 Intrasporangium sp. | reverse complement strand
CCGCCGCGAGTGACGATGCAGGCATCGACCATGAGCGAGGCTGCGTGGGCGCGGAGCTCGGGGAGTGCCGCGGCGACGTCGTCCGCGAGCATCAGAGAACCGGGCCCGTCTCCGTCGTCGACACCCACACGTAGTCGACGCCATAGACACCATTCACGCCGGCACCGGCCGGCATGGTGTCGACCTCAAACGCGCGACCCGTGCGAGGCGTGAGCCCCAGCATGGACCACCACTCGTCGAGGATGCCGATGCGGCCAGTGCTCGACCGATACGTCTTCGACGTCGATGCGTCGTCCACGCTGACCGTGACCTGCGTGGCCGAGTCCGGGCGCCTGACCTGGGCCACGACCGCCTCGCGCACCACATAGTCAAGGCGCGCTTGGTCGATCACCGCCACTGCCAGATCGTCCGCGCGCAACTGAATGAGCATCAGGGCGTCGTCGATCCACATCTGCCACTGCTGCTCGGTGGGCGAGCCTGAGGCGGGGGCCGACTGGCCGAGAGCGACCGCGACCATGGCGGGCGTGACCGTCGTCGTGAATGCCATGCCGGCCCCCTCCTATCAGGACTCGTCTGCAGACGGCTTCTCTGCCGCCTTCTTGGTGGTCCGCCGACGCGACGGCTTGGCGCTCTTGGCGTCCTCGCCCTCGCGGTAGCCCGCGGCCTGCCAGAACTCGACAGACGCCTCGTCGGTTCGGACCTTGTGACCCGTCGTGCGATGCGTCAGCTCGATCACGGCGTGTCCACCACTCCGTCAGTGATGCGCACGAAGTGGTTCACGTTGCGCGCGATGAAGCCGACCTCGATCTCGGCGCGGACGGCGAACATGTTCCGTTGCCAGAGGTTGACCTGCGTGCCGCCGTCGTTCACGGTGGCCTGGTCGCTGATGTCGACCTGGACGCCCTCGACGGTGCCGTAGATTGCCGAGTTGGCGAAGTCGCCGGCAACCGCGGTGTCGTCGCCGACAGTGGTCGACGCCTTGAGCGCGGCGTTGGTCGAGTAGACCGGGCGGCCGAAGATCGACCCGACGCGACCCTGCGTGGTGGCGTCCGGGATGAACAGCGGACGACCGTCGGACGCGACCTGCGAGAGCAGGAGGCCCTCGAAGCCCGCAGAGGCGACCCAGTGGGACAGGTTGCCGCCAGCGGCAGCCACGGCGGTGAACACGGCGGCCAGGTCGGCGTAGGTGTTCGTGCCGTCGACCGTGAGCGAGGGCGCCCCGGAGAGCACGTCGAAGCCCGAACCGGGAGCGGTCCCCGCGAGGACCGTCTCGTCGAACTTCTTGGCCAGCGCGCCGGGGAGGCGACGGACGAGCTCGCCGTAGAGGCCGGGCAGGTCGCGGCGGAACTCCATCGAGAACGTCTCGATGACGGCCAGCTTGTAGGGGGTCATCGACTTGTTGCCGAGGGTCGCGTGCGAGACCGGCTTCTCAGCGGACTCGTTGACCCACGCGGCCACCGAGTCGCCGGTGATGAGCGGGATGGTGATGCCCGAGCCGGGGAGTGCGATCTGGCGGGAGACGGCCATGACAGCCGACGCCTGCTGAGTGGATGCCCAGATCTCGGACGAGACCTGCGCCGGGAGGACGACACCGGAGGTGCCCCTCTTGAGGTCGCCAGCAGCCATGCCGGATACCTACCTTTCGGGAGAGTTCAGCGGGTGAAGCTGCCTTCGACGGCAGCCGCGAAGAGATCGGCCGTGGAAGCCGAGCTCGAGCCCGAGCGCCCCTGGTTGGGGTCGGGCCTGGGGGTGCGGGGCTTGCCCGCGTCCTCGTTGCGCGCGGCAAGCCGCTCGGCCTGCTTCGTCAACGTGTCCTCGTCACCGGCCGTCAGGAACAGCTCGGCGTCCTCGTCGGAGATCTGGAACTTGGAAGCGATGCGGAAGCGGAGCGCGTCACGCTGGGCATCTGCAGCGGCCTTCTCGGCAGCGGACAGACGCTCGGCCAGCTTCTGCGACTCGGACTTGCTCGCCTCCTCGATCTCAGCGAGACGTGCGGCGGCGTCAGCGTTAGCCTTCGCCTCGGTGCGGTACTTCGCGTTCTCCTTGCGGAGCTTCTCGACGTATTCGGCATCGAAGGTCTTGGCCTGCTCAGCCGCGGCGCCCACCTGGGGCTGCTCGGCGCTGTCTGCCTGCGTGGTGGATTCGGACATGAGGGACCCTCCTGGGGCTTTGTGCTAGCCCGCCACCGGGGCGGGAGGCTTTCGGACGCTCAGCCGGGAGCGTCAGGAAAGTGCTCGGTCAGGTACTTGCGCAGGGCGGCCTTCTCCGAGTCGCTTCGGCGCCGCTTGGAGGCGACGTACTGCATGACGTTGGCCTCGTCGCCCGTATCGTTCGACCGGAAGACAGGCTGCGCCGTGCAGTGGCAGTTGGGGTGCGAGGCGAACCGGGCAGTCTCGGCCTTGTAGACCGCGCCGCGGCTGGCCAGCATCGAGCACAGTTTGCAGCCGCCAGCAGCGACCCTGCGCCAACCGACCGACTCGGGATCGCGCTTACGGTTCGTCGTGATCGTGTCGCGGTAGGGGCGCGCCGTCTCCAGCTGCACCACCTCGGCGAGGCGCTGCGCAGGCGTGACGTCGAGCTCCTCGAAGAGCGGCTGAGCGGCCCACGCGATGCCGCGGCGGATCTTCTCCACGCGGTCAGGAACCACCGGCTCAGCCGTGAACCGCCCACGCGCACCAGCCCGCTCGCGCTCGTCGTCGTAGAAGTCAGCCGCCAGGGCAGAGGTTCCGTCGGCGTAGTAAGCGATGAGCGACGGGACCGCGTCGAGCAGGTCCGCACGCTGCGACTCAGGCGAGCCGGACAGCGAGCGCAGCAGGCGCTCCACCGTCGACACGGCAGCGCTCGTTACGAGCGTCAGCGCCCGGCGCGACTCACTGGCCGTTGGCATTCGGAAGCTGCGGCAGGGCGGCCAAGACGTTGCGGCCAGCGGCCCGGCGCTTGTCCGACATCACCTGACGCTGCTCTGCCGGGGAAAGCCCGATCCGGTCGTAGGTGACTGTCGAGTCAGGCGGAAGGATCGGGTTGTCGCCAGACGTAAGCTTGAGCGCCTCGTCCGCAGCGGCAGCGCGAGTAGGCGTCGCGGCGTCGCGCCACTTCGTCGACACGGCGGCATCGAACTCGGCCGGGATCCCTCCGTCACGCACGAGCAGGGCCAGCCGGCCCACCTCGAGCCACGCCCGGCCGAACGATGCCTGTCGGCGCTCCGCACGCTTCACCAGCCGCGACTCAGCCGCCCGGATCGCGTCAGCCGACGCGGGGTTGTCCGTGTTCACGCCGAAGTACGTCGCTGGGATGCCAGCCTCAGCCGACACGCGCAGCGCGTAGCCCTGGATCTGGTCGATGTACGGCGCCGGAGACGCAGGAGAGAACTGCTTCACGTCCGGCGCGGGCATCCCGTCGTCGTTCGCCGGGATGTTCCAGACGCGGCCCATGATCGAGGACCACGGAGACACCGGGGCGCCCGTCTCGTCGACAAACATCGAGTCGTCGACGTTCAGGCCGATGCGCTGCGGGGCGTTGTAGAACTCCCGGTTCACCTCAAGCCCGAGCAGTGTGCGCGCCGCGGCGTCGGAGTAGTAGCGGATCGCCTTGGTGATCTCCGATCGGCCCAGCTCACGCGAGCCGCGGACACGGTTCGGGACGAGGACAACAGGCAGCCGGCCCAGTTGGTGCTGGTCACGGTCCACGGTGCGCCACATGCCATTGTTCGCGGCATACGTGGCCGTCTCCGTCGGCGTGTAGAGCGTCACCTCGACCGTCTGACCGTCCTCAGTGACCGTCGCCAGCGCAGACGACAGCCGGCGGGTGCGCCGGTCCCACGTGGCCGTCATCGACTGCGGCGAGTGAGGAGTGATCAGCGGGTGCGGCTCATCCTCGAAGCCGGAGCCGACAGACACGAACGACAGCCCGAAGATGAGCGCGTCGAGGTGAGCCATGCCACCATCGACATCGAGCACGTTCTGCGCGTAGAGCTCCGAGAGCCCGAAGTCGTCACCGTCCGACGTCCAGCCGAGCCAGTCGAGGCGCTCCTCGAGCACGTCCACGACCGTGCCGTCCCAGCCAGTCGGAGTGCGCAAGCCCTGCATGTTCGGCGGGATGCTGATCCCGAACTGCTTGGCGGCCCAAGAGCCCTCGTAACGCGCCTGCGCCTCTTCGTTGGCCGTGTTGACCACGGTCAGCCGATTGATCAGGCGACTGATCAGGGCGGCGTCGTCGTCGGAAGCGAACGCAAGCGACAGGAAGGCAGGGGCACTCACGACCGAACCACCACCTTTCGTTGCGCACCGGTCGGCTTCTTGGTCATTGCGGCGCCGAGACGCGCCATGGTCACCGCAACAAGCGGGTGGATCTTCACGGAAGGGTCCGCGCGGTCGAAGCCCCAGCCGCCGGCTTGGCCGATCGTGCGCTTCCGGGCACCCTCACGGGCTGCGTTCAATGGCTCCTGGTCTGCATGGGTCAGCCGGTCTGCCTCGAGATCGGAGACGAGCAGGCCGCAACCCTTGGACATGTCGCCAGAGCTTCCAGAGTGGACCTTCACCCCGCGCGCCTTGAGAGCCGGAATCATCGACGCGGCCGGGGACTGCGAGTCGATGACGACCCGGATACGCCGCTTCGCCCGCTCCACGATCCAATCGACCGCCGCACGCTCGTCCACGCCCGCCCAGACTTCCTCGACGTGCGCCGAGTCACCCTCGAGCCAGCACGCGCCGACGCTGATCTCGCGAGCGTGCGACATGTCCACGCCGAGCCCGTCTGGCTTCGTGCCGTCAGTGGGGCCAATGTCGACAGCCTCGCCCCACATCGCGCCATTGATCGGCGAGAACTGCTTGACGATCTTCGGCCACACGCCCGCGCCCTCCAGGAGGAACGACGCATCGCCCAGCTTCTTGCGCAT
>NZ_DATCWX010000105.1:0-2449 GCF_036566125.1 Intrasporangium sp. | reverse complement strand
CGGGGGCGGACGAAGCGTTACTTTATCGCCTCCCCGCCCGAACCACGAAATCGACACCAGGTCCATCGGGTCGGCCCGTGACTGCCCCTAGGGCAGGGGCACTCAACGTGGCCCGCCGTCCTCGACCCCGACGGTCGCCGCCCGGCCAAACGGCCTCGATACTGTGGCCCAAAGGCCCACCCGGTCAGGGGGTCCAGATGCCCGAGCGCGACATCGGCGCTGTCGTCGCCGTGATGGACGCCCGGCTGGCGGCGATGCCTGCAGAACGGGCTGCCCAGCGGCTGTTCCTGCAGACGTATCGCCGGACCACCGTGGCCGTGGGTAATGCGATCAACGATGCGCTGTTCGAGGACCCGGACTGGGTCGAGCGATGGGACGTCGCGTTCGCCCAGCTCTACCTGGCTGCGCTGGACAGCGACCTCGCCGGCCGCGCTGACGTGCCGCGACCGTGGCGGTTGGCCTTCGACGCGCCGGCCTCGCTGCCGGCCTTGCGGCACGTGCTGCTGGGCATCAATGCGCACCTCAACTATGACCTGCCCCAAGCGCTGCTGGCGGTGATCAGCGATGACGAGTTCGCAGACCCGGTCGTCCTCGCCCGTCACAGGCGAGACCACGAGCGGATCGACGGTGTCCTCGCGAGCCGCGTGGCCGCCGAGGACGACGAGCTCGGCGCCATCTCGACCAGAACCCTGCTCGACCGCCTGCTCCAACCCGTGAACCGGTTCAGCTCCAGGCGCTTCCTTCGCGAGGCGCGACAGAAGGTGTGGCACAACACGGTCGAGCTGCAGCGGGCGCGCTTCGCCGGCCAACAGTCGTACGACGCACGGCTGGCCGAGCTCGAGGTGCTCAGTGCCGCACGCATCGCCGATCTCTTGGCGACAGGCCAGGTGCTGCTGCGGCTCGCCGTGGCGGGCTTCGGTGTGACCTTGCCGCCGGCACGCGCGACCTGAGCGCTAAAGAGGGTGGCCCACGGGAATGAACCCGGCCACGCGCGCTCGTCAGCGGTGAGCGAGACGAGCCCAGCGGCATACGGCATGGGCTTGTTGCAGTTCGGTCGCCCAAGGCGCCTTGGGCAGCTGCCCCGAGAGCAAGGCATGCAAGAAACCGACAGTTCGCCGTCAAGAATCTTGCAACCCGACCCGGTTGTGAGCGGTGTCACCGCATGGCGCCAAGAGCATGGTCACCCGCCCTCTCGGGCGCTGGGTACCTTGGTTGCATCACGTCATTTGTTCACCATGCGGACACCTGCTCCCCGCACGCCGCGACGGAGCCATGACCACATGGCGGACGACCACCGGCACGACGCGGTGCCCGACCACCGCGCGAAAGGGATGGGCAAGTTGACCACGACAGATACCACGCATACCTCGACCCATGCGGGCCTGCAGGCCTGGGTCGACGAGGTCGCCGAGCTGACGCAGCCGCGCGACATCCGCTGGATCACCGGCACCCCGGAGGAGTGGGCCGAGCTGACCGACCAGCTCGTCGAGGCCGGCACGCTGGTGCGGCTCAACGAGGACAAGAAGCCCAACTCCTTCTGGTGCGCGTCCGACCCGAGCGACGTCGCCCGCGTCGAGGACCGCACCTTCATCTGCTCCGTCGAGGAGAAGGATTCCGGCCCGACCAACAACTGGATGGCGCCGGACGACATGAAGACGCTCATGACCGACCTCTACCGGGGGTCGATGCAGGGTCGCACGATGTACGTCATCCCCTTCGTCATGGGACACCTCGACGCGAAGATCCCGATGTTCGGGGTGGAGGTCACCGACTCCGCCTACGTCGCGGTCTCGATGCTCATCATGGCCCGGTGCGGCGAGAAGGTGCTGCGCAAGATCGAGGAGACCAATGCCGCCTTCGTGCCGGCCCTGCACTCGGTCGGTGCGCCGCTCGCCGAGGGCGAGGAGGACATCCCCTGGCCCTGCAATGACACGAAGTACATCACCCACTTCCCGGAGGAGCGCGTCATCTGGAGCTACGGCTCCGGATACGGCGGCAACGCCCTGCTCGGCAAGAAGTGCTACAGCCTGCGCATCGCGAGCGCCATGGCTCGCGACGAGGGCTGGATGGCCGAGCACATGCTCATCCTCGAGCTGGAGCTTCCGGGAGGCGAGACGCATTACATCGCGGCCGCCTTCCCGTCCGCGTGCGGCAAGACCAACCTCGCGATGATGGTCTCGCCCTTCGAGGCCCTCGGCTACAAGGTGCGCACGGTGGGCGACGACATCGCGTGGCTGCGCCCGGGGCCGGACGGCCGGCTGTGGGCGGTGAACCCCGAAGCGGGCTTCTTCGGCGTGGTGCCGGGGACGGGACCGGAGACCAACCCCAACGCCATGGCCACCATCAGCCACGACACCATCTTCACGAACGTGGCGATGACCTCCGACGGGGTCCCGTGGTGGGAAGGCAAGGAGAAGAGCGCGCCGGCCGGGCTGATCGATTGGCAGGG
>NZ_DATCWX010000077.1:0-55029 GCF_036566125.1 Intrasporangium sp. | reverse complement strand
GGCTGCGATCACCGGGATGGCCGACCCGGTGATCGCGCCCAGCATGCCGTAGTGGGCCTCGAGGAACTCCTCGCCGTAGACGCCGTCCAGGTCGGCTCCGGCGCAGAACGTCGATCCGGCGCCGGTGAGGACGATGGCCCGTGCCCGCGCCGCCCCATCTCGGACGGCCGACTCGAGCGCTCGGCAGAGACCCAGGCTGAGCGCGTTGCGCTTCTCCGGGCGGTTCAGGGTCATGACGAGGACCTCCCCGTCGAACGCCTGGATGACGGGGTCGCTGCCCGGATCGCTGCTCGGATCGTTGCTCATGGACCGATCCTGCCGTGTCGCCCGCTAGGCGGAGGAGCCGCCCGGCCGCAGTCGCTCGTCGAAGAAGGCGAGGACCCGGTCGACCGCGACCTGCTGCCGGTGGGCGGTCAGGGTGGCGTGGCCCTTGCCCTCGAGCTCGACCCGGATGAAGCCATCACCCAGCTCCGTCGCCAGCGTCTCGAACCGCGTCCCGGTGGCGGGGTCGTCGCGGTAGCGCACCCCGAGGACCGGGCAGCCCTCGGCAACCCTGCGACGGACGGTCGCGAGATCGGTCGGGCTCAGGCCGAGGTCGGCCTTGCGGACCGCTCCGATCGCCGCGGGGAGGGCCGGCTGGGCCACGACGGGGGCGGCAACCGACTCGTCGACCATCATCGCGAGCGCGAACCCGCCCGTTAGGCACATCCCGAGTGCTCCCACGCCCGGTCCGCCGAGCTCGACGTGCAGACTGCGGGCGAGGGACCTCAGCCAGTCCGTCACGGGGGACGTGACGCCGGCTCGCAGCTTGACGAACTCCCGGTTGATGCAGATCTGGCCGATCGATCGCACGAGCTGTCCGGTCGTGGCCCGCGCGCCCGGCCGGCCGAAGAGGCGCGGCATGACCACGGTGTAGCCGCGGGTCACGACGTCGTCCGCGAACCTGATGACCTCGGGTGTGATTCCCGGGATCTCGTGCACGAGCACCACGCCCGGCCCGCTGCCCTTGCGGTAGGTGTCATGGGTCTCTCCGCGTGCCGTGTGGCTGCCGCGGGTCCATCCGACCAGGTCGCTCATGCCGACATCGTCCCGCAGACCCGGCCCCTAGGCTGGGCCCGTGCAGATCTCCCCGAGCATCCTGTCGGCCGACTTCGCCAACCTCGAGAGTGAGCTGAAGCGGGTCGCCAACGCCGACTGGGCCCATGTCGACGTCATGGACGGGCACTTCGTGCCGAACCTCACCATCGGTCTGCCCGTCGTCGAGGCGCTCATCAAGGTCAGCCCGATCCCGGTCGACGCTCACCTGATGATCGAGGACCCGGACCGGTGGGCGCCGATGTATGCCGAGGCGGGGTGTCAGTCGGTGACCTTCCACATCGAGGCTGCGCACGATCCCCGAGCCCTCTCCCGAGCGCTCCGTGCAGCCGGTGCGAGGGCGGCCATGGCAGTCAAGCCGAAGACGGACTTCGCGCCCTATGCGGAGCTGCTGCCCGAGCTCGACATGGTGCTCGTCATGACGGTCGAGCCGGGGTTCGGCGGGCAGTCCTTCATGGCTGATCAGATGCCGAAGGTCCGCCAGGTCCGCGAGGCCGTCAAGCGTCACGGCGGGGAGATCTGGATCCAGGTCGACGGCGGCGTCAGCGCCGAGACGATCGAGCAGTGTGCCGAGGCGGGCGCCGACGTCTTCGTCGCCGGCTCGGCGGTCTACGGAGCCGAGGACGCCGCTGCCGCCGTCGAGGAGCTGCGCGCCCTGGCCACGTCGCACGCCCACTGAGCAGCGGGCCGGGTCCCAGCCCCAAGGCCAGGCGACGGTATGCCGCTGAGCCGGCTCAGCGGCATACGGCACCTTCCAGCGTGGCCGCCGTCACGTGGACGCGGGGTGGGAGTTCCCGAGACCGCGGTGCATACTGATGATTACGTGCTCCGGGGTCGGTGTAATTCCGAGCCGGCGGTGACAGTCCGCGACCCGACCACTCACTGTGCTTCACGAGTGGCCGGTTGACCTGGTGGAACTCCAGGACCGACGGTGAAAGTCCGGATGGGAGGCAGCACGAAACAGACTGGCGTCTGTGGTGGTTCGCGCACCCTGATCGGGGCGCGGAGCACGGCAGCGGCAGCTGTGGAGGTTCCCCGGAGTTCGTCCGACCAGCACCACGAACTCCAAGGACGAACACCACATGCAGTCGCTAGCTCTCGCAGACGAGACGAAGAACGTCTTCCAGCAGGTCATCGACGCCGCGATCCCCGTCGGCCCCTACCAGCTGCACTGGATCGAGCTCATCGCCGTGCTCATCGGCGTCGCCTCGGCCTGGTTCGGCATGAAGCGCCGAGTCTGGGCCTGGCCCGTCGGCATCCTCGCCAACATCATGCTCTTCTTCGTGTACCTCGGCGCGCTCTTCGGCGCCGACGAGCGGATCCCGCTCTTCGGCCAGGCCGGCAGGCAGGTCTTCTTCATCCTCACCAGCATCTACGGCTGGTGGCGGTGGACGCAGGTGCGCCGACTGAACCACGCCCAGGACGCCACCGGCGCCGCGATCACGCCGCGTTGGGCGACCGGGCGGGAGCGCGCCGCCGTGGTCGGCTTCTGGCTCGTCGGCACCGTGGTCGTGCACCAGGTCTTCGCGTCACTGTGGAGCCTCGCCCCGAACCCGTTCTGGACGCCGCAGTGGTGGTTCTTCTGGTGCGACGCGTGGATCTTCGTCGGATCGATCGTGGCCACGTACGCCATGGCCCGCGGCTGGAACGAGTTCTGGCTCGCGTGGATCGGCGTCGACCTCGTCGGGGTGCCGTTCGGCTTCGCGACCGGCTACGTGCCGACGGCCGTCCTCTACATCTTCTACGGGCTCTTCGTGGTCTACGGCTTCACCCAGTGGGTCAAGGCGTCCAGGACCGAGCACCGCGACGTCGAGCCCGTGCTCGTCGCGGCCCACGGGACCTGACCGATGGCTGCCGCCTACACCTCCGATGCCAGGGACGCAGCCTTCATGCGGCGCGCCCTGGAACTGGCCGCGAGGGGATCCTGGCCCGACCCGAACCCCCGCGTCGGGTGCGTCGTCGTCGACGCGAGTGGCGAGCTGGTCGGGGAGGGTTGGCACCGCGGTGCCGGCACGCCCCACGGCGAGGCGGCAGCGCTGGGCGTCGCCGGTGACCGGGCCCGCGGTGCAACGGCCTACGTCTCGCTCGAGCCGTGTGCCCACACCGGTCGGACCGGCCCGTGCGCCGACGCGCTCGTCGCGGCCGGGGTCTCCCGGGTCGTCTACGGGCAGGACGACCCCAACGGTGATGCGGCCGGAGGATCTGACGTGCTGCGCGCGGCCGGGGTGGACGTGGTGGCCGGCGTCCTGGCCGACGAGGCCGCCGCACTCAACGAGCGCTGGGCACGCACGATCGCCCTGGGCCGACCGCTGGTCACGTGGAAGTTCGCCGCCACCCTCGACGGGCGCAGCGCCGCGGCCGACGGCACGAGCCAGTGGATCACCAGCGAGGAGGCGCGGGCCGACGTGCACGCCCTGCGGGCGTCACGCGACGCCATCGTCGCGGGCACGGGGACCGTCCTCGTCGACGATCCGCGCCTCACCGTGCGCACGGGACCGGGCCGTATGCCGCTGGGCTCGCTCGCGGGACGACAGCCGTCTCGCGTCGTGGTCGGGTTGCGGGACGTGCCCGCGTCGGCTCGCGTCCGCGAGGGACCGGGAGAGGTGCTTCACATCCGCAGCCGCGATCCGCATGACGTGCTCGCGGTGTTGTGGGACGCGGGAATTCGTGACGTCTGGCTCGAGGGCGGCCCGACGCTCGCGAGCGCGTTCCTCAGGGCCGGGCTCGTCGATGAGGTCTATGCCTACCTCGCGCCGGCTCTGCTCGGCGCCGGTCGTCCGGCGGTGGGGGATCTTGGCATCACGTCGATGGATGGGATCAGGCGACTCGACATCGGGGACGTCCAGCGCGTCGGCGCGGACCTCCGGATCCACGGGACCATCCCACACCCGGTCGATGTCCCCGCGAGCGGCATGGGCGTCGTTCACCGGTCGAACCGGCGGGTGTTGGTGGCTCTGGACGAGAGGGCGTAGCAGGAGATGTTCACCGGAATCGTCGAGGAGCTCGGGACCGTCGGGTCCATCGAGCACGGGACCGAGTCCGCCGTACTGCGGATCGAGGGCCCGCTCGTCGCCAGCGACACGGTCCATGGTGCGTCCATCGCGGTCAACGGAGTGTGCCTCACCGTCACCTCCCACGATGCGGACGGGTTCAGCGTCGACGTCATGGCCGAGACGTTGAGCCGGTCCAGCCTCGGCTCCCTGCGAACTGGTGACCGCGTCAATCTCGAGCGGGCGATGGCGGCGTCGAGCCGGTTCGGTGGGCACATCGTGCAGGGGCACGTCGACGGGACGGCCACCGTGACCGAGCGTGTTCCCGGCGACCGGTGGGAGGTGGTGTCGTTCACCCTCCCGGACGCGCTGGCCCGTTATGTCGTCGAGAAGGGCTCGATCACCGTGGACGGCGTGTCGCTGACCGTGTCCGCGGTCGGACCGGCGTCCTTCTCCGTTTCCCTCATCCCGACCACCCTCGAGCAGACCACGCTGGGCCGCAAGGGGGTCGGCGACGAGGTCAACCTCGAGGTGGACGTCCTGGCCAAGTACGTCGAGCGCCTGCTCGTGCACGGGCCGGGCACAGCCGGCGCCGCTGACACCAAGGAGGAGTCATGACCGCGCTGTCGACCCTGTCGACGATCGAGGAGGCCCTCGAGGCGATGAGGGCCGGACGCCCGGTGCTCGTGCTCGACTCCGAGGACCGCGAGAACGAGGGCGACCTCGTCCTCGCCGCCCAGACCGCCTCGGAGGAGTGGATGGCCTGGACGATCCGGCACACGTCCGGCTACCTCTGCGCCCCGATGCCGAACGACGTGGCCGACCGGCTCGAGCTGCCGCTCATGGTCTCGGACAACCGCGACCCCCTGCGGACCGCCTACACGATCTCCGTCGATGCGACCGCGGGGGTGACGACGGGCATCAGCGCCGCGGACCGGACCCGCACCGTCCAGGTCCTCGCCGACCCCGCGTCGGAGCCCTCCGACCTCATCCGCCCCGGTCACGTGCTGCCGTTGCGGGCCCGGCCGGGAGGCGTCCTGACCCGGCCCGGGCACACGGAGGCGGCGGTCGACCTGACCCGCCTCGCCGGCCTGCCACCCGTCGGGGTCATCGGCGAGCTGGTCCATGACGACGGCCGGATGATGCGCTACGAGGCGGTGGTCGCCCTCGGCCATGAGACGGGGCTACCCGTCGTGACGATCGAGCAGCTCATCGCCTGGCGCCAGCAGCACGACCGGGTGGAGCGGCTCGCGACGACGATGATCCCGACGCGCCACGGCACCTTCACGGCCCACGGCTACCGGGACACGCTGACCGGCGACGAACACGTCGCTCTGGTGAGCGCTCGGGGGCTGCACGGCACCAGGCCAGGGGCCCCAGCCCCGGTCCGGCTGCACTCGGAGTGCCTGACGGGCGACGCCTTCGGGTCGCTCCGGTGCGACTGCGGACCCCAGCTGCAGGCCTCGCTGGCCCGGGTCGGCCGCGAGGGCGGGGTCGTGGTCTATCTGGGCGGCCATGAGGGTCGCGGCGTCGGCCTCGTCGACAAGCTGCGGGCCTATGCCGAGCAGGATCGTGGCGCGGACACCGTCGACGCGCAGACGGCCCTGGGCCTGCCGGTCGACGCGCGCGAGTACGCCGCTGGAGCCGCGGTGCTCCATGACCTCGGTGCGACCCGCATCATCCTGTTGACGAACAACCCGGACAAGGTCGCAGCCCTGCGCCACTTCGAGATCGACGTCGTTGCCGTCGAGCGGCTGCACACCGAGGTTGCGCCCCAGAACGAGCGCTACCTCATGACCAAGCGCGATCGGCTCGGCCACGACCTGCCGGCCATCGTCCGCGCCAAGCCAGAGTCAGCCTGAGAGGAGACCCATGAAGGACGGAGCACCGGCCCTGACCGTCGACGGCCGTGGCCTCAAGGTCGCCGTCGTCGCTGCCAGCTGGCACGACCAGGTCATGGGAGGTCTGCTCGACGGAGCACGCCGGGGACTGGCCGACGCGGGAGTCACGGACGTCACCGAGGTCCGCGTCCCGGGCACGTTCGAGCTCTCCGTGGCCTGCTCCGCGCTCGCCCCTCGCTACGACGCCCTCGTCGCACTGGGCGTCGTCATCCGCGGCGGCACCCCGCACTTCGAGTACGTCTGTCAGGCAGCGACGGTCGGCATCACGGAGGTCACGGTGCGCACGGCCACCCCGATCGGCTTCGGCGTGCTGACGTGTGACACGGAGCAACAGGCGATCGAGCGCGCCGGCCTGCCCGGCTCGACGGAGGACAAGGGTCACGAGGCCGCCACCGCGGCAGTCGCCACGGTCGTCGCCCTCCGGGCCTAACGCGGCTCGAGGTATCGGGTCGCTCTCGAGAACGAACGAATACCTCCAACCGGAGCGATACCTCGAACGGGCCCTCGAACGGAAGGCGGCTGGGTGGCCACGGATCGGGCGGCCCCGAGCCCAGCGGCATACGGAAAGTACTCTCTAGACCGTGAAGAGCTTTGAGCAGCTGCACGCCGAGCTGGCCGAGAAGGCCGCGACGCGCCCTGAGGGCTCGGGGACGGTCGCCGCACTCGACGCGGGCGTCCACGCGATCGGCAAGAAGATCGTCGAGGAGGCGGCCGAGGTGTGGATGGCTGCCGAGTACCAGTCGAACGGCGAGACCGCCGAGGAGATCAGCCAGCTGCTCTACCATCTGCAGGTCCTCATGCTCGCCAAGGGCATCACGCTCGACGACGTCTACGCTCACCTCTGAGGACATCCCAATGCTGCGAATCGCCGTGCCCAACAAGGGCTCCCTCTCCGATGCGACCGTCGAGATGCTCCGCGAGGCGGGCTATCGCACCCGTCGGGACGCGAAGGAGCTCGTCGTCGCCGACCCGGACAACGACGTCGAGTTCTTCTACCTGCGTCCCCGGGACATCGCGGTCTATGTCGGGTCGGGGACCGTCGACGCCGGTGTCACCGGCCGTGACCTGCTGCTCGACTCGGGGGCGACCGCCCTCGAGGTGATGACCCTCGGCTTCGCCGCCTCGACCTTCCGCTATGCGGCGCGGCCCGGCAAGGTCACGTCGGTCGAGCAGATCGCCGGGAACCGCGTCGCCACCTCCTACCCGGGACTCGTGCGCACCGACCTCGCCAAGCGCGGCATCGACGCCGAGGTCGTGCGGCTCGACGGCGCGGTCGAGACGGCGATCACCCTTGGCGTGGCCGACGTCATCGCGGATGTTGTCGAGACCGGCACCACGCTTCGCCAGCAAGGCCTGGAAGTCTTCGGCGAGCCGATCCTGCGCTCCGAGGCCGTCCTCATCCGGGGCGACCGACCGGGGGAGCACCAGGCGACGTCTGTGCTCCAGCGCCGGCTTGCGGGCGTCATCACAGCCCGGACATACGTCATGCTCGACTACGACTGCCCGAAGGACCTCGTCGCCAAGGCGACCGAGCTGACGCCCGGGCTCGAGTCCCCGACCGTCTCGCCCCTCCAGGACGAGGCCTGGGTCGCCGTCCGTGCCATGGTTCCGCGCATGGGGCGCAACCGCCTCATGGACGAGCTCTACGACCTCGGCGCGCGGGCCATCCTCGTCACCGACATCGCCGCCTGCCGACTGTGAGCGACACCCCGACCAGCACCCCCGCGGACGCCCTGGCGCCGTTCCGGCCGAGGCGCGGCCGCGTCGTCGCCCTGGGCGTCGTGTGGGCGTCGTTGCTGCTGTTCGGCCTCATCGCGGTGATCATGCCCGAGCAGGATGGCCGATGGGGCGTGGCGGACCGGATCATGCTCTTCGGGCTCGGCGTCGTCATCGCTGCCCTGGCCTGGCGGTATGCCTCGATCATCGCCATTCCGAGCCGTGAAGGGCTCATGGTCCGCAATCTCGTCCTGACGAGGACCCTGGAGTGGCCCGAGATCGTCGGGATCCAGTTCGGCGGGGGTGAGCCATGGGTCAGCCTCGATCTCGTCGACGGCGACACCCTCGCCGTCATGGCCATCCAGAAGGCCGACGGTGAGATCTCCGGCCGCGAGGCGTCCCGGCTGGCCGCGCTGGTCCAGGCATTCGGTGAGTTCCGCAAGGGGTCCTCGTCATGAGTCCCCAGCCGAGCGCCGAGGAGATGCGCCATGCGCTCGGCCACTTCGCGACGGGCGTCACCGTCGTCACCGGAACGACCCTGGACGGGGACCCGGTGGGCTTCGCGTGCCAGTCGTTCGCCTCGGTGTCGCTGGACCCGCCGCTCGTGCTCTTCTGCGCCGATCACCGCGGTCGTTCCTGGCCGCGCATGCGCGACGCCGGGCTGTTCACCGTCAACGTCCTCCACCACGAGCAGCACGACATCGTGGAGCGCTTCGGGTCGCCGTCCGGCAGCCGGTTCGACGGGCTGGACTGGTATCCCTCCGCGGACGGCGGCCCCAGCCTGACCGACGCCCTGATGCGGATCCACTGCTCGGTGGAACAGGTGCATGTCGCCGGTGACCACGACGTCGTCATTGGACGGGCACTCAGCCTCGACGACACGGGTGCTGGCCGCCCGATGCTGTTCTACCGCGGCCAGTTCACCGTCACGGAGAAGACCGCTGAGGCCGAGGGGCCCGACGCCGAGGCCGTCGAGGACTACTGGGGCTGAGCGGCGCCGGCGCCGCCACAACGCTCAGGTTCAGGTGACGCGGCGCAGGTCCGGACGCATCCGCACGACGACGAGGCCCTGCACCACGCCGATGGCAGCGAGCACGATCCAGACGAGTGACAGCCCGCCGGTGACGTCGCGGACCAGGCCCATGGCGAAGGGGCCAACCGAGGCCACGCTGTAGGAGAACAGGAAGGCCATGCCGGTGAGCCGCCCGCTCGCCTCCGGCGTCAGCGCGTAGCGGACGAGCAGGACGAGGGCCAGTGAGAACGCTGCGCCCTGGCCGAGACCCAGCACCACGGCCCACAGCCACGGCGCCGCCTCGGGTGCCGTGAAGATGGCGAGGCAGCCGAGGACACCAAGTGCGGCCGAGACGAGGAGCAGCCGCCGCAGGTCGGTGGCCCGGTCGCTGAGCACCGGCCCGAGCAGCCCCGAGATGACCTGTGCCCCGCTGAACACCGCGCCGAGGTAGCCGGCCGCGGACCGGTCCCAGCCGAGCTCGACATAGGTCGGCGGCAGCCACGTGACCGCGGAGTAGAAGCACCAGGACTGCAGGGCGAGGTATCCGGCGACGAGCCATGCCGTGGAGTGTCGCCACGGCAGCCGGCCGCGACCCCCCTCGCCCTGCATGTGGTGCGGGTTCGCGCGCAGCGTGAACGGGGCCCACACGACCAGGCCAACAAGGGCCAGCAGCCCCCACGTCGCGAGGGACGCCTGCCAGGACCCGAGGCGGTCGGCCAACGGAGCCGAGACGGCGGACGCGAGAGCCGCTCCGCCCATCATGGCGAACATGTAGAGCCCCGTGACCAGCCCGACCCGCTCCGGTGGGAAGAACGCCTTGACGAGGCGGGGCAGGAGCGAGCCAGCCACGGCGATCCCGATGCCGGCCACGAACGTCCCGAGGTAGAGCGTTGCGACGTCGTCGCCGAACCACCGGCTCCCGGTGCCGACGACGACGCAGGCCACGGCGGCGAGGACGGCCGCGACAGCGCCGAGGCGGTGCGCGATCGCGGACGCGATGGGCGCGAACACGCCCATGCAGAGAACGGGCAGCGTGGTCAGGGCGCCGGCGGCGGCGTGGCTCAGCCCCAGGTCGCGCGAGATGGCGTCGATCAAGGGCGGCACGCTCGTGATCGCGGTCCGCAGGTTGCCTGCCACGGCGAGGAGTGCGACCGCGGTGATCCAGACTGGCGGCAGCGGCCTCACCCGGACGCCGACCCCGGCGCCCTCGGTCACGTCGGCTGGTTCCACCCGGCTGACCGTAGACCACGTCTCGTCGTGTCGATGACGAGGTCCGCGCGGGCCCTCGTGTCGTCCGCGGCAAAGATGGCGTCCTCCTGCGCCGCCCAGCGCTGCCAGTGCGGCCGGTACGTGTCGCCGTCGCGCGCGAGGCCGCGCGACATCCGGAGCATCGGGTCGGCGTCCACGAACACCCCCACCGCCGCGTACGCGCGGGCCGGCCCGACGCTGGAGCCGCTCCCGTCGATCACGAGGAAGTCGGTCGGCTCGAGGACGACCGTGCCGTCCCAGCCGCCCGCCTCCCAGTCCCATTGGGCGTATGCCGCTGAGCTCGCTCGCGAGATCGCCTCGAGGACGCGGGTGGCGAGGATCTCGGACGACTCACCGAGCCCGTCCCAGCCCGGGTAGAGGTGATCCATGTGGACGATGGCCGTGGTGCCGTAGGACCTCAGGTCGGCGGCGACGCCGAGCGCGAGCGTCGTCTTGCCCGCGCCGCTCCGGCCGTCGATGGCGACGACCGTCGTGTCGCCGCAGCGTGGCTGGGCGTCCAGGGCCAGCTCGACCACCGCCTCGACGTGCACCGGGTCGGCGGGTTCCGTGATCTGGTCCCACATGAGCGCGACCCTACCCGCGATCTACGCTGACCCCGTGACCAGCCGCAGCACCGTCGCCACCCGCGTGATCGCCTGCCTCGACGTCGATGCGGGCCGGGTCGTCAAGGGCGTCAACTTCGCGAACCTCCGCGATGCCGGGGATCCGGTCGAGCTTGCCCAGCTGTACGACTCGCAGGGCGTCGACGAGCTCACCTTCCTCGACGTCACGGCGAGCTCCGGGAATCGCGAGACGACCTATGAGGTGGTCCGGCGAACCGCGGAGCAGGTCTTCATCCCCCTCACGGTCGGCGGGGGAGTGCGCACCGTCGACGACGTGGACCGGTTGCTGCGGGCCGGAGCCGACAAGGTCGGTGTCAACACCGCCGCGATCGCGCGTCCCGGGCTCATCTCGGAGATCGCGGATCGGTTCGGCGCCCAGGTGCTCGTCCTCTCGGCCGACGTCCGCCGGAGGGTGGACGAGTCCGGTCGCCGGACGGAGGACTTCGTCATGACGACCCACGGCGGCCGCACGCCCGTCGACCTCGACGCCGTCGAGTGGTGCGCCAGGGCCGCGGAGCTCGGCGCCGGTGAGATCCTGCTCAACTCGATGGATGCGGACGGGACCAAGGACGGCTACGACCTCGAGCTGATCCGGCGAGTGCGCGCGGCCGTGGCCGTGCCGGTCGTCGCCAGCGGTGGTGCCGGCCGGGTCGAGCACTTCGCTCCGGCGGTCGAGGCGGGGGCGGACGCCGTCCTGGCGGCGAGTGTGTTCCACTTCGGCGAGCTGACCGTCGGCCAGGTCAAGCAGGCCCTGCGCGATGCGGGAGTCGTCGTCCGCTAGTCGGCTCGGCCCGCGCCAGTCGAATGTGCAGCAAACGCCGCCCGTGCGGGATGAGTGACGGGACGGGGTGGTGCGGCTCGTGCGTGGGCAGGCTGCCCGACCAGGTCTGGTCCCGTCATTGCTCCCATCCCGAGCGGCACGAAGCACACTCGACGAAAAGGATGATCGTGCTCGTCTCAGCCCAGGCCCAGCTTGGACTCGCGGAGCGCTACCACGTCGTCCGCCTTGCCCTCGAACTGCACGTCAGCGTGGTCGCCGCGCCCGTAGGCGAAGAGGACCAGCTCGGCGGGCGCGCCCCGGAGCACGACGGTGCCGTGCTCGTCGGGCAGCTTCGCCGAGTGGCGACCGATGCCGGGGGCGACGAGGACGACTCCTGCCTGTGACCTGCGGAACATGAGCCGAGCGATTCTGCGCAGGGCTCCCCACAGGGCGCGTTGCTCGTGGTCGGGGAGGTCCCGAGGTGCCCAGGACGGCTGGGCCCGACGGACGTCCTCGTGGTGGACGAAGAACTCGACGAGATTGGCCAGCTCGTCGACCCGGGGACGCGACATGGGATTCCAGGCGGGCGCGCCGGCGCGGACCCGGTCCACCAGCGTGTGGTAGTCGCCGTGGGCCAGCTTGTCTCGCTCCCGCTGCAGGCGTCCGCCGAGGAGGGCTACGTAGGCGCCGATGCTGAGGTCGGGGCGAGCGTCGCGGACGAAGAGATGGGCCGCGAGATCTCGCGTCGCCCACCCCTCGCACAGGGTCGGGGCGTCCGGACCGAGCCGCTCCAGCTCGTCACACAGCTGCTGGCGTTCGGACCAGGCATGGCGCGTCATGAGCCTCATCCTCTCAGTCCCCGGATCAGCGGGACCAAACCCGGTGGCAGGCACGGCCTGCCCCGACCTAGGGTCGAGGGATGATCGAGCTCGTTCGCCCCACCAGCCTCCTCGCCGAGGCGTGGTGGGAGATGGTGGACGAGTTCGGTGCCGCGCCGATCCACGGCTCGGCGTACCGCTCCGACGAGCGGGCCGAGCTCGAGCGGCCCGGCGGGCTCGAGGCGTGGGTGGACCTGCTCGCCTCGTACGAGGTGCCCGGGACACCGCTGCCGGAGGGGTGGGTCCCGGCGTCATATCGCTGGATCCTCGACGACGAACGGCTCGTGGGGACCATCACGGTGCGGCACCGGCTCAACGAATTGCTCCTCGTCGTCGGCGGGCACGTCGGCTACGCCGTTCGGCCGAGTGCCCGTCGGCGAGGGGTAGCCACGACCGCCCTGCGTCTCGCGCTGGGCATGGCGGGGCGCCTCGGCATCGACCCCGCCCTCGTCACGTGCGAGGACGACAACGTCGCCTCCGCTCGCACGATCGAGGCGAACGCCGGTGTGCTCGAGGACGTTCGTGGCACGAGCCGCCGGTACTGGGTGCCCACGGGCGGTGCTGTCGGTGCTGTCGGTGCTGTTGATCGGGAGCGCCACAGGTGAGCAGCTCGGCTCCAGCGGCGCCGAAGCAGCCTGCCCCGTCGACGCTGCGTGAGGGCCTGGCCGTCGTTCGGCGCGGCATCGCGGGGGAGCCGCGCTGGTTCGCCCTCGCTGTCCTCGGGGCCACCGTCTACGGCGTCATGACGGGCCTGATGGCCTGGGCCATCGGCTGGGTCGTCGACAAGGCCGTGGCGCCCGCGATCGAGGCTCGCCACGTCACGACGAGCCAGCTGTGGTTCATCGGTGGTGTCCTGACCGCAGTCGTCCTCGTCACCGTCATCGGCGTGGTCGGACGCCGCCTCGCCGGCGGCATCGCCATGTACAACCTCGGTGCGAGGTACCGGCGTGATGTCACGCGGCAGTACCTCCGGCTGCCCCTCAGCTGGCACCACCGTCACCCCTCGGGGCAGCTGCTGTCGAACGCCAACGCCGACGTCGAGGCGACGTGGAACGTCTTCGCCCCGCTGCCGATGGCGATCGGGGTCCTCGTGATGCTCCTCTTCGGCATCGTCCAGATGCTCGTCGTCGACCCGATCCTCGCCGTCGTCGGGCTGACCGTGTACCCGATGCTCTTCGTCGCCAACGTCGCCTTCCAACGGGCGGTGTCCCCGCGGGTGACTCGAGCCCAACAGCTGCGCGCCGACGTGTCCGAGGTGGCGCATGAGAGCTTCGAGGCCGCTCTCATCGTCAAGTCGCTCGGTCGGGAGGACCACGAGACCGACCGGTTCCGTACCGTGACGCACGAGCTGCGTGACGCCAACATCGAGGTGGGGCGGACCCGGGGCCGCTTCGACCCGGCGGTCGAGGCGATCCCCACGCTCGGGACCCTTGCCGTCCTGCTGATCGGCACACTGCGTGTGCGGGCCGGGGAACTCTCGGCCGCGCAGGTGACCCAGATCGCCTACCTGTTCTCGATCACCGCCTTCCCCGTCCGGGCCCTCGGGTGGGTGCTCGCCGAGCTGCCCCGGGCCGTCGTGGGGTGGCACCGGGTCTCGGCAGTGCTGGATGCCAGCGGCGGCCTGCGGTACGGCGACCGAACGCTGCCCATCGGCCGGCCCAGCGCGGTCACGACCGACGACGTGTCCTACGCCTACCAGATCGAGACCGAGGACGGGGGGTCGGGCGTCAACCCGGCCGTCGTCGGGATGACCCTCGACCTACCGGCTGGGTCGACCGTCGCTCTCGTCGGTCCCACGGGCAGCGGCAAGTCCACCTTGACGAGCCTGCTCATGCGGCTCGTCGACCCCGACTCAGGGGCCGTGCTCATCGACGACATCGATCTCCGTCAGGTGCGACGCGGCGGCGTCTCCGAGGTCGCGGCCCTCGTCGCGCAGCAGACCTTCATGTTCGACGACACCGTTCGGGGCAACATCACGCTCGGCGCCGACCACGACGACAGCGCGGTGTGGCGCGCCCTCGAGGTCGCCCAGGGAGCGGCCTTCGTCGGCGGTCTGGCGGAGCGGCTGGACACCCGCGTCGGAGAGCGAGGCGCCAGCCTCTCCGGAGGGCAGCGCCAGCGGATCGCCCTGGCCAGAGCGGTGGTCCGCAACCCGCAGCTGCTCATCCTCGATGACGCCACGTCTGCGGTGGACCCATCCGTCGAGCAGGCGATCCTCTCGAGACTGCGCGAGGCGAGCTCCGGCACCACGGTCCTCGTCGTCGCCTACCGGATGGCAACGATCCTGCTGGCGGACGAGGTCGTCTACGTCGAGGAGGGACGCGTCATGGACCACGGGACGCATGCCGAGCTCCTGGGACGGTGCCCCGGCTACGAACGGCTCGTCACGGCCTATGCTCGCGAAGCCGCAGAGCGGGCCGCGATCGCCGCCGAGGAGGTGGCCCGATGAGCATGCGGTTCGCACCACCTGTCGAGCACCACGGCATCGCGTCGGGGCGGGACCTGACGACGTGGGGCACCCTCCGGCGCGGCGTCCAGCTGTCGCCCGAGCTGGGCAGGGGCATCGGCGTGACCGTGCTGCTCGCCGTCCTCGCGACCCTGGGACGGGTCCTCGTGCCGTTCGTCGTCCAGCGGGTGACGGACCAGGGCATCCTGGCGACAGGCGGTCCGGACGTCGATGTCGTCCTCGCCTACATCGCGCTCGCGCTCGGCGGGGTCGTCGTGACCGTCTTCTCGGCCTACTTCGTCAACGTGCGGCTCTTCCGCTCCTCTGAGAGCGGGCTGGCAACGTTGCGGCTCAAGGCGTTCCGGCACATCCACGACCTGTCGATGCTGACGCAGAACACGGAGCGCCGAGGCTCGCTCGTTTCGCGGGTGACGTCCGACGTCGACACGATCTCGATGTTCGTCCAGTTCGGCGGATTGATGCTCATGATCAACGTCGCCCAGATCACGCTCGCGACGGTCCTCATGCTCGTCTACAGCCCGGTTCTCGGTCTGGTCGTGTGGGTCTGTTTCGTGCCGCTCTTCCTCATCATCCGCAGGTTCCAGGGAATCGTCGGCCGCAGCTACACCACGGTGCGCGAGCGGGTCGGCGACATGCTCGGTGCCATCTCCGAGGCCGTCGTCGGCGCCCAGGCGATCCGCGCCTATGGCGTCGAGGACCGCACGGCACAGCGCATCGACAAGGCCATCGAGAGCCACCGCAAGGCGGCGATCGGCGCCCAGGCCCGTGCCGTCATGGCCTTCACGTCGGGCCAGCTCGTCTCCGGGCTGACCACTGCCGTCGTCCTCGTCGTGGGGACCGTGCTCGCAGCCAACGGGCGGCTGACCCTGGGGGAGCTGCTCGCCTTCCTCTTCCTCGTCAACCTCTTCACGATGCCGGTCCAGCAGGCCACCGAGATCCTCAACGAGATGCAGAACGCCGTCGCCGGCTGGCGTCGCGTCATCGGCATCATCGACTCCCCGGCCGATGTCGCCGATCCGACCGACGGGGTGACGCTGCCCCGCGGGCCGATCTCCGTGCGCTTCGACGGGGTCGGCTTCGCCTACCCGGGCGGGGAGCCGGTGCTCCACGACATCGACCTCGCCATTGCCCCACGCACGAGGGTGGCCATCGTGGGCGAGACCGGCTCGGGCAAGTCGACGCTCGCCAAGCTGCTCACCCGGCTGATGGACCCGACCACGGGGCGCGTCCTCATCGACGAGGCCGACCTGCGCACCATCAGCTTCGCGTCGCTGCGACAACGGGTCGTCCTCGTGCCGCAGGAGGGCTTCCTCTTCGACGCCAACCTGCTCGACAACATCCGCTTCGGGAGGCCGGACGCCAGCGCAGATGACGTCCGCCTGGCCCTCAGCGAGCTCGGCCTCGACGGATGGGTCGCCACGCTTCCGCTCGGCCTGGCCACGGACGTCGGCCAGCGCGGCGAGTCGCTCTCCGCCGGTGAACGCCAGCTCGTCGCCCTCGCGCGCGCCTACCTCGCCGACCCGGACCTGCTCGTGCTCGACGAAGCGACTTCGGCGGTCGACCCGAGCACCGAGGTGCGGCTCCAGCGCGCCCTCGACTCGCTGACGCGAGGTCGCACCTCGATCGCCATCGCGCACCGCCTCTCCACGGCGGAGGCGGCCGACGAGGTCGTCGTCGTCGACGCTGGACGCATCGTCGAGCGCGGGCACCACACGGAACTTGTCGGCCTCGGTGGTGTGTACACCAGCCTCCACCAGTCGTGGTCCGCGCAGCAACGGGCCCTGTGACCCGGTGGACCCGGCCGCAGCGCCGACGGCGCAGGCACGGCCCAGCCAGCCCAGCGGCATACGACTCATGGTTTGGCCTGGGTTCAGGGCGTCGGGGCAGAATGTGCCGGTGACCGAGTCGACCAGCACCGAAACGCCCGCGCTCGATCCCGCCATCGCGGCATTGCTGAAGCGCGACGAGCACGGGCTCGTCGCGGCCGTCGTGCAGCAACATGACACGGGCGAGGTCCTCATGCTCGGCTGGATGGATGAGGAGGCGCTGCGGCGCACCCTCGCTGACGGGCGCGTCACGTTCTGGTCCAGGAGCCGTCAGGCCTACTGGCGCAAAGGCGACACGAGCGGTCACGTCCAGTGGGTCCGGGGCGTCCGGCTCGACTGCGACGGGGATGCGCTGCTCGTCCAGGTTGACCAGGTCGGGGCGGCCTGCCACACGGGCGACCGAACCTGCTTCGATGCCCGCGTCCTGCCCGCGGTGGTCGGGCAGGGCCCGGCTGGACAGTCCGCGGGCTGAGGCCGGTCCCGCATCCCGGATCCCGGGCGGGGCAGGACGCCGGCACCGGGTGCGCGAGAATGGCGCACGTGTCCAACACGACCACGGAGCCGACCAGCGAGCCGACGACTGTGAGTGCCGCGACCCCCTCGCCGGTCCCGCACGCTGACCTGACGTGGGGGACGACGTGGCCGAGCCTCGACGTCTTCACCGAGCTGGCGCTGCAGCACCGTCGGGTCATCCCGGTCGTCAGGCGCGTGCTCGCGGACGCCGAGACCCCCGTCGGCGTGTACCGAAAACTCGCCAAGGACTCACCCGGCACGTTCCTGCTCGAGTCGGCCGAGCACGGCGGCGTCTGGTCCCGGTACTCCATCGTGGGCGCCCGGAGCGCCGCCACCCTGACCGAGCGCGACGGCGAGGCGTACTGGATCGGCGACGTGCCGGTCGGCCTGCCCCGATCCGGCGACCCGACGGCAGCCGTCCGTGACACCGTCGCGGCGCTCGCCACCCCGCGCACCCCCGGCCTGCCACCGCTGACAGGCGGCCTCGTCGGGGCGATCAGCTACGACGCCGTGCGCAGGTGGGAGCGGGTTCCGGACACCGGACGGGACGAGCTGCAGCTGCCGGAGCTGGCCATGATGCTCGCGACCGACCTCGCCGTGTTCGACCACAGCGACGGCTCGCTCCTGCTCGTCGCGAACGCCGTCAACCACGACGCCACGGACGAGCGGATCGAGCAGGCCTGGGCCGACGCCGTCCGCCGGCTCGACCGCATGACCGAGGAGCTCGCCGCGCCGGCGCCGAGCACCGTCGCCACGATCGAACCCCTGGCCGCGCAGCCTCGTAGCAGTCACACGCAGGAGGAGTTCGAGGCGATGGTCGAGCAGGCCAAGGAGGCCATCCGGGCGGGGGAGGCCTTCCAGGTCGTCGTCTCCCAGCGCTTCACCGTGCCGTGCAGCGCCGACGCGCTCGACGTGTATCGCGCCCTACGGGTGAGCAACCCGAGCCCGTACATGTACCTGCTTCGGCTGCCGCATCCCGACGGATCGTCCTACGACGTCGTCGGCTCCAGCCCGGAGGCGCTCATCAAGGTCACGGAGCGCCAGGCCATCACCCATCCCATTGCCGGATCCCGTCCGCGCGGCAAGAGCCCGGAGCACGACGCCCATCTCGCCGAGGACCTGCTCGGGGACGCCAAGGAGCGCGCCGAGCACCTCATGCTCGTCGACCTCGCGCGCAACGACCTCCAACGGATCTGCCGGGCCGGAACCGTCGACACCGTCGACTTCATGTCGGTGCGCCGCTACAGCCACATCATGCACATCGAGTCGACCGTCGTCGGCGAGCTCCGCCCTGAGTGCACGGCGTACGACGCCCTGGTCGCGACCTTTCCGGCCGGGACTCTCTCCGGAGCGCCGAAACCACGCGCCATGGCGCTCATCGACCGCTACGAAGGGGTTCGACGCGGGCTCTACGGCGGGGTGGTGGGGTATCTCGACTTCGCGGGCGACCTCGACATGGCCATCGCCATCCGGACCGCCCTCATCAAGGATCGGGAGGCGCACGTCCAGGCAGGGGCGGGGATCGTCGCGGACTCCGTTCCGCACCTCGAGTTCGAGGAGACCGTCAACAAGGCGGCTGCCGCGCTGCGTGCCGTGGCCGCGGCCGAAGGCCTGAGGCCGGTGGTCCGATGAGGCTCGACAAGCGCCGCGCGGCCCTGGCCGTGGCCTTGCCCGCGGTCGTCCTCCTCGCCCTCTCCACCCAGGTCTGGGTGCGCGGCACGACCGGTGACGTGCTGAGTGGGGGCGCGGTGGACGTCACCGGAGCCGCGGCCGCTCCGGGTGCCGTCGGACTGGCCGTCATCTGCGTGGTCGCGCTCCTCGCCCTCATGACCGGGGGGCGGGTGATCCGGAATGCCTCGGCGGTGGTCATGGTCGGGTCCGCCTTGGGCGCGTTGGCCGTGACGGCGTTCGTGGCGCTACGGCCAAGCGTGGTCGTCGGTGACGCCCTGTCCCGGCAGCTCGCGAGGACAACGGCGCCGGACGCGACCGGCGTCACGACCGGATGGGGCTGGGCTGCGGTCGTCGCTGCCGTGGTCCTCGTCTGCGGGACCGTTGTCGCCGCGGCGTCGAGCCGGACCTGGTTCGGTCTCTCTGCCCGCTACGACCGCACGAAGCCGGCCAGCGGGCCCCGGGGAGAGATCCGCACCACGTGGGACGAGCTCAGTGAGGGCCACGACCCCACCCTTCGCGACGGCCCGGACCGGACCTGACAGAATGACCCGAAGGCGGCCAGGAGCAGCCGCCGGACGACGCAGCGGCGACCGGCACGAGACGCCGACCGGATGGGAGAACGTCATGGAAGAGCAGCACGAGGACCACGGACACAGCGTTGCGGCGTGGGCAGCGGTGGGCATCATGCTGGTCGGCGCAGCCATCGGCAGCATCGCCGTCGTCATCCCGAGCATGCTGCTCGGCATCATCGCCGCGGTGGTCATCGTCGGCGGTGCCATCGTCGGCAAGGTCCTCGCTATGGCTGGTTACGGCAGCAAGCCGCACGACAGCGAGGGCGAGGGCCTCGTCGCGGATGCTCCGGACGAGCGCGGCACCTCGACCGTCGGCAAGAGCTGAGAGCTGTGCCGACGGTTCTCGACGGGATCATCGACGGCGTTCGCGAGGATCTCGCGGGTCGTCGTGCCGCCACGCCCCTTCGTGAGGTCGAGGCCCGAGCCGTGGATGCCGTGCCGCCGATCGACCCGCTGCCGTCCTTCCGGACAGCCCCGGGGGTTGCCGTCATCGCAGAGGTGAAGCGCCGCAGCCCGAGCAAGGGCTCGCTGGCCGCGATCCCGGAGCCCGGGCGGCTCGCCTCGGCCTACGAGGCCGGTGGGGCCAGCGCCGTCAGCGTTCTGACCGAGCCGCGCCGGTTCGGTGGAAGCCTGGCCGATCTGGACGCCGTCCGCTCCGCCGTGCGGATTCCCGTGCTCCGCAAGGACTTCATCGTCGACCCGTACCAGGTGGTCGAGGCGCGCGCCCATGGCGCGGACCTGATCCTGCTCATGGCCTCCGCTCTTGATGACACCCTGCTGCGTGACCTGCACGACCAGGCCACCGACCTCGGCATGACCTCGCTCGTCGAGGTCCACGACGCCGACGAGCTCGAGCGGGCGCTGGCGCTCGGCGCGGCGCTCGTCGGGGTCAACGCTCGCAATCTCAAGACCCTCGAGGTGGACCGGCAGGTCGTGGCCCGCCTCCTGCCACAGCTTCCGGACGACGTCGTCAGCGTCGCAGAGTCGGGAGTCGCCGGACCCTCCGATGTGGCCGACTACGTTCGAACCGGTGCACGGGCCGTGCTCGTCGGAGAGGCCCTCGTGACCGGCGGCGCACCGTCCGACGCTGTGCGGCGGTTCATCGAGGCCGCTCGCGCGGTGTCTCACGAGGAGTGACGATGTCCCAGACCCTGTCCGTGGGGCGCTTCGGCGCGTTCGGGGGCCGCTATGTCCCAGAGGCGCTCATCCCTGCACTCGAGCAGCTCGAGGAGGTCTGGCGCAAGGCTGCCGTCGACCCGGCATTCGTCGGCGAGCTCGAGCGGCTGCACCGGACCTACACCGGACGGCCGAGCATCATCACCGAGGTGCCCCGGTTTGCCGAGCACTGTGGGGGCGCGCGGGTCCTGCTCAAGCGCGAGGACCTCAACCACACGGGCTCGCACAAGATCAACAACGTGCTGGGTCAGGCGCTGCTCACCAAGCGCATGGGCAAGACGCGGGTCATCGCAGAGACGGGAGCGGGGCAGCACGGCGTGGCCACGGCGACGGCGGCGGCGCTGTTGGGGCTCGAGTGCGTCGTCTACATGGGCAAGAAGGACACCCAGCGCCAGGCCCTCAACGTCGCGCGGATGCGCCTGCTCGGCGCCGAGGTCGTGCCCGTCGAGCATGGCAGCCAGACCCTCAAGGACGCCGTCAACGAGGCGTTCCGGGACTGGGTCGCCAACGTTGCGACGACGCACTACGTGCTCGGCACGGTCACAGGTCCGCATCCGTTCCCGGAGATGGTCCGCGAGTTCCACCGCGTCATCGGGATCGAGGCCCGGCAACAGGTGCTGGACCTCGTGGGGAGACTTCCGGACGTCGTGTGCGCCTGCGTCGGTGGGGGGTCCAACGCGATGGGCATCTTCCACCGGTTCATCGACGACGCATCGGTGCGCCTCGTCGGGCTCGAGGCAGGGGGGTCGGGCATCGACTCCGGCAAGCATGCGGCCCGGTTCTCCACCGGCATCCCGGGCGTGCTGCACGGCGCCTTCACGTACGTCCTCCAGGACGAGGACGGACAGACCATCGAGTCGCACAGCGTCTCGGCCGGCCTCGACTACCCGAGCGTCGGACCCGAGCACGCGTATCTCCGGGAGTCGGGGCGTGCGGAGTACCGTCCCATCACCGACGTCGAGGCCATGGAGGCCTTCCGCCTGCTCAGCCGCACGGAGGGGATCCTCCCGGCCATCGAGAGCAGCCACGCCCTGGCCGGCGCGATGCAGCTCGGTCGGGAGCTGGGCCCGGATGCGGTCATCCTCGTCAACCTCTCGGGCCGCGGCGACAAGGACGTCCACACAGCCGCGCAGTGGTTCGGGCTGATCGACGACCACCCCATCGAGCCGTTCGACCAGCCCGGCGCCAAGGGGATGGGGGAGCAGCTGTGAGCGTGGGTCCCATCATCGAGGCGTGCCGTCGTGAGGGACGCGCCGCGCTCATCTGCTACCTTCCCGTCGGCTTCCCGACAGTCTCCGACTCGATCGAGGCGATGGAGGTTCTCGTCCGATCGGGCGTCGACATCATCGAGATCGGCGTGCCCTACAGCGACCCCGTCATGGATGGGCCGGTCATCCAGGATGCCGCCGTCCGGGCCCTCGAGGGCGGCGTGCGGCTCAAGGACACCTTCGAGGCGGTGCGCGGCGTCACCGCAGCCGGCGCGGGAGCGCTCGTCATGACGTACTGGAACCCGGTCCTCCGGTACGGGGTCGACCGGTTCGCCGCCGACCTCGCAGCCGCCGGTGGCGCCGGGCTCATCACCCCCGACCTCATCCCCGACGAGGCGGCCGACTGGATCGGCGCGGCCGACCGGCATGGGCTGGACAAGGTGTTCCTCGTCGCGCCGAGCTCGACCGCGGAGCGCCTTGCGGAGGTCACCTCGAACTGCCGTGGCTTCGTCTACGCGACCGCCGTGATGGGCGTCACGGGGGCACGGACGAGCGTCGACGAGGCCGCGGAGGACCTCGTGTCACGGACCAGGGCGGTCACCGACCTACCGGTCTGCGTCGGGTTGGGTGTCTCCACCGGGGACCAGGCCAGCCAGGTCGGCCGATTCGCCGATGGTGTCATCGTGGGCTCGGCGCTCGTGCGCTGCCTCACCGAGGCTGCCACGCCGCAGGACGGGCTCGAGGCCCTCGGCGCCCTCGCTCGTGAACTCGCCGACGGCGTACGGAGGGGACGCGCGTGATCCAACTCAGCGGCATACTCCCATCTCTTGCGTCCGAGATCCCGTCGCCGACACAGTCGGTGTGGAACGTCGGGCCGGTGCCGATCCGCGCCTACGCCATGTGCATCCTCGCCGGCATCATCGTCGCGGTCTGGCTCACGCAGCGCCGGCTTGCCGCCAGGGGCGTTCCGGCCGGTGCGGCCGTCGACATCGCCGCGTGGGCCGTGCCCTTCGGCATCATCGGCGGGCGGATCTACCACGTCATCACCGACAACCACCTCTACTTCGGGCCCGGCAAGAACCCGGCGGACGCGCTCAAGATCTACGAGGGCGGACTCGGCATCTGGGGTGCCATCGCCCTCGGCGCCGTCGGTGCCTGGATCGGCTGCCGCAGATCGGGCGTCGATTTCCGCGACTTCATCGATGCGGCGGCTCCGGGCGTGGCGATCGCCCAGGCGATGGGCCGCTTCGGCAACTGGTTCAACAACGAGCTGCACGGCGCGCCGACCGACCTGCCGTGGCGGCTCAAGGTCTACGAGTTCGACCAGTCCGCGGGACGAGCGGTGGTCGGACCCGACGGCAACCCCGTCGTGCTCGGTTACTTCCACCCCACGTTCCTCTACGAGGCGTTGTGGGTGCTCGCCCTCGCCGCCTTCCTGATCTGGCTCGGCCGGCGCTTCGACCTGGCGCGAGGACAGGTGTTCGCCGCCTACGTCATGGGCTACCCCATCGGCCGGATCATCGTGGAGAACATGCGCACCGACCCGGCCACCCACATCCTCGGTCAGCGGGTCAACACCTGGACCTCGATCCTGGTGTTCCTCCTCGGCCTCTGGCTCTGGCGCTGGTTCGGCCGTCGGGCCGACGCGCGAGCCGTCCCGGCGGTAGGCGCACCGGGTTCACCGCTCGACGAGGCGGACACGGCGGACACGGCGGACACGGCGGAGGAGACCGACCAGCCCGACGACACCGATCAGGTGGCCCACAGCGTCTCACCATCCGAAACGACTCGTATCAAAGAGTAGGACACGCCGGAGCGGGCAGTATTTTCTCTGCACAGCTTGTGGCCAAGGCCGTCCACACGCCCTCACCCATGTCAGGGGATCGACAACTGGTAAGGACGGTGAAGATGTCGCCGCACACCCGCACGCGTGGACTGTTCAGTACCCATCCCGACGATTCGGGGCTGTACCGTCGCGAGTTCGAGCACGACGCGTGTGGGGTGGCCCTCATCGCGACGATGAGGGGATCGGCGGGCCACGACATCGTCGAGCACGCGCTCACCGCCCTGCGCAACCTCGACCACCGTGGTGCCACCGGCGCCGACCCCCTCGTCGGTGACGGGGCGGGGATCCTGACGCAGCTGCCGGACGCGTTCTTCCGCGGGACCGTCCCCTTCACGCTGCCCAACTCCGGGGCGTATGCCGCTGGGCTGGCTTTCCTGCCCACGGACCCGGCCGCTCGGGCCGCCGCCAAGGCGAGAATCGAGGCGCTTGCGGCCGAGGAGCACCTCAAGGTGCTCGGTTGGCGCGAGGTGCCTGTGGAGGCCGACCTGGTCGGCGCTGCCGCGCGCGCCTGCATGCCGCACTTTGAGCAGCTCTTCGTCAGCTCGGCCATGGGGCGCCAGGTTGCGCTCGGGCTCGACCGGCTCGCCTTCTGCCTGCGCAAGCGTGCCGAGCACGAGGTCGACGTCTACTTCGCCTCTCTCTCGGCCCGGACCATCGTCTACAAGGGCATGCTGACCACGGGCCAGCTCGAGCCGTTCTTCCCGGACCTGTCCGATCCGCGCTTTGCCACCGAGCTCGCACTCGTGCACTCCCGGTTCTCGACCAACACCTTCCCGTCCTGGCCGCTCGCGCATCCCTACCGCCTCATCGCACACAACGGCGAGATCAATACGGTCAAGGGCAACCGCAACTGGATGCGCGCCCGGGAGAGCCTGCTCACGTCGGACATCATCCCGGGTGACCTGGAGCGGCTCTACCCGATCTGCACACCGGGAGCGTCCGACTCGGCCAGCTTCGACGAGGTCCTCGAGCTGCTGCACCTGGGCGGGCGGTCGCTGCCCCACGCGGTCCTCATGATGATCCCGGAGGCCTGGGAGAACCATGAGCTGATGGACCCGGCTCGGCGTGCGTTCTACGAGTTCCACTCGACGTTCTTCGAGCCATGGGACGGTCCGGCCAACGTCTGTTTCACCGACGGCACCCTCGTCGGGGCGGTGCTCGATCGCAACGGTCTGCGTCCCGGGCGCTACACCGTCACCGACGACGGCCTCGTCGTCCTCGCGTCCGAGTCCGGCGTCCTCGAGCTCGACCCTGCGACGATCGTCCAGCGGGGACGCCTCCAGCCGGGGAAGATGTTCCTCGTCGACACCGAGCACGGCCGGATCGTCGGCGACGACGAGATCAAGGGCCAGCTCGCGGCGGGCAAGCCCTACGGCGAGTGGCTCCACGCCGGCCTGATCCGCCTCGAGGACCTGCCGGAGCGGGAGCACATCGTCCACACCGCGGCCTCGGTCGCGCGCCGCCAGCAGACCTTCGGCTATACGACCGAGGACCTGCGCATCCTCCTCACGCCGATGGCGAGGTCGGGGGCCGAGGCCCTCGGGTCGATGGGCACGGACACGCCGATCGCCGTCCTCTCGTCGCGCCCCCGGCTCCTCTTCGACTACTTCACCCAGCTCTTCGCGCAGGTGACGAACCCTCCGCTCGACGCAATCCGTGAGGAGCTCGTCACCTCGCTCTCCACGACCATGGGCCCCGAGGGCAACGCTCTGTCGGCATCCCCGGCGCACGCCCGCCAGATCGTCCTCACGTTCCCGGTCATCGACAACGACGAGCTGGCCAAGATCGTCCACGTCAACGCCGACGGCGACCTGCCCGGCTACGCGACCCACGTCATCCGCGGGCTCTACGACGTGACCGGTGGAGCGGCCGCGATGCGCGAGCGGCTCGAGGAGATCTTCGCCGAGGTCTCCCAGGCGATCTCGCGAGGGGCCCGCTTCGTCGTGCTCTCCGACCGCGACTCGGGTCGCGATCTCGCGCCCATCCCGTCGCTGCTGCTCACTGCGGCCGTCCACCACCACCTCATCCGGGAGAAGACACGGACCCAGGTCGGCCTGCTCGTCGAAGCCGGCGACGTGCGCGAGGTCCACCACGTGGCGCTGCTCATCGGCTATGGGGCAGCCGCCGTCAACCCGTATCTCGCGATGGAGTCCGTCGAGGATCTCGTCCGGTCGGGCCAGCTCGAGGGCGTGACGCCGGAGCAGGCCGTCAAGAACCTCATCAAGGCGCTCGGAAAGGGTGTGCTCAAGGTGATGTCCAAGATGGGCATCTCCACCGTCGCTTCCTACCGGGGAGCCCAGGTCTTCGAGGCGATCGGCCTGGCCCAGGACCTGGTGGACCGCTACTTCACGGGCACCGTGTCGCAGCTCGGGGGCGTCGGGCTCGACGTCATCGCCAGGGAGACGGCCGAGCGCCACGCGACGGCCTACCCGCCCGACGGGGTGTACCAGGCCCACCGCGTGCTCGAGGTCGGCGGGGAGTACCAGTGGCGGCGCGAGGGGGAGCCGCACCTGTTCGATCCCGAGACGGTGTTCCGCCTGCAGCACTCGACCCGGCAGCGCCGCTACGACATCTTCAAGCAGTACACCGGACGCATCGACGACCAGACGGCGCGGCTGATGACCTTGCGTGGTCTCATGGCGTTCAAGTCGGCGGGCGTCACCGGCCGCCTGCCCGTGCCGATCGACGAGGTAGAGCCGGTCAGCCAGATCGTCAAACGGTTCAACACGGGTGCGATGAGCTACGGCTCGATCTCCCAGGAGGCGCACGAGACCCTGGCGGTGGCGATGAACCGGCTGGGCGGACGCTCCAACACCGGCGAGGGCGGCGAGGACATCGACCGCCTCCTCGACCCGGAGCGGCGATCGGCCGTCAAGCAGGTGGCGTCCGGGCGGTTCGGTGTGACCAGCCTCTACCTGACCCACTCGGACGACATCCAGATCAAGATGGCCCAGGGCGCCAAACCCGGGGAGGGCGGCCAGCTGCCCGGCCACAAGGTCTACCCCTGGGTGGCCAGGACCCGGCACTCCACCCCCGGCGTGGGCCTCATCTCGCCGCCGCCCCACCACGACATCTACTCGATCGAGGACCTCGCCCAGCTGATCCACGACCTCAAGAACGCCAACCCGTCCGCACGGATCCACGTCAAGCTGGTCGCGGAGGTCGGGGTCGGGACGGTAGCCGCTGGGGTGTCGAAGGCCCACGCAGACGTCGTGCTCATCTCGGGTCATGACGGCGGCACGGGCGCATCGCCGCTCACGTCGCTCAAGCATGCGGGAGCGCCGTGGGAGCTCGGGCTCGCCGAGGCGCAGCAGACGCTCGTGCTCAACGGTCTGCGCGACCGCATCGTGGTGCAGGTCGACGGCCAGCTCAAGACGGGGCGGGACGTCGTCGTCGCGGCCCTGCTCGGGGCAGAGGAGTTCGGGTTCGCCACGGCGCCGCTCGTCGTCTCGGGCTGCATCATGATGCGGGTCTGCCACCTCGACACGTGTCCGGTCGGGATCGCGACGCAGAACCCGGAGTTGCGCGCGCGCTTCACGGGCAAGCCGGAGTTCGTGGAGACGTTCTTCGAGTACGTCGCCGAGGAGGTCCGAGAGCACCTCGCCGCCCTCGGGTTCCGTTCGATCGAGGAGGCCGTGGGCCAGGTCGGCAGCCTGGACCTCGACAAGGCGATTGCGCACTGGAAGGCGTCCGGGCTCGACCTGGCGCCGATCCTGGCGGTCGCCGACAACCCCACGGGCGGGACGTTGCACCAGACGACCGCACAGGACCACGCCCTCGACAAGGCACTCGACAACGAGCTGATCACCCGCGCGCTGCCGGCGATCGAGAGCGGCGAGCAGGTCCGGAGCGAGATCGCGGTCCGCAACGTCAACCGAACCGTCGGCACGATGCTCGGCCACCACGTCACCAGGGCACATCCCGACGGCCTCCCGGACAACACGATCGAGCTGACCATGGCCGGGTCCGGTGGCCAGTCCTTCGGTGCGTTCCTCCCCGCCGGGGTGACGTTGCGCCTCCTCGGCGATGCCAACGACTACGTCGGGAAGGGCCTCTCGGGTGGTCGGATCGTCGTCCGCCCGCATCACGCGGCCAAGCTCATCGCCGAGGAGAATGTCATCGCCGGCAACGTCATCGGCTATGGCGGCACTGCGGGCGAGCTCTTCCTCCGGGGGGTCGTCGGGGAGCGGTTCTGCGTCCGGAACTCCGGAGTGACTGCCGTCGTCGAGGGTGTCGGCGACCACGGGTGCGAATACATGACCGGGGGCACCGTCCTCATCCTCGGCCCGACCGGCCGCAACCTCGCGGCGGGCATGTCCGGCGGCGTTGCCTATGTCCTCGACCTGCGACCCGAGCTCGTCAACACCGAGCTGGTCCGCCTCTCGCCTCTGCGGCCGGATGACGAGACGACCGTCCGGCGGCTCCTGACGGACCACGTCGCCTGGACCGACTCGCCGGTCGCAGAGACCCTGCTCGATGAGTGGGACCGCGCCCGCGGGCGGTTCACCCTCGTCCTCCCGCGTGACTACCAGCGAGTTCTCGACGTCCGGGCCGAGGCGGTCGCGGAGGGCCTCGACGTCGACGGCCCGGACGTGTGGAACCGGATCATGGAGGCTTCCCATGGCTGACCCGCAAGGCTTCCTCACCACGAGGCAGCGCGAGCTCCCCGCCCGCCGTCCGGTCCCGGTGCGCATCCGGGACTGGAAGGAGGTCTATGAGGAGCAGGAGCTCGGCCAGCTCCAGCGACAGGCCGGTCGGTGCATGGACTGCGGCATCCCGTTCTGTCATCAGGGCTGCCCGCTCGGCAACCTCATCCCGGAGTGGAACACGCACGCCTGGCGCGGTGACTGGGCGGCCGCCATCGAGCGGCTGCACGCGACGAACAACTTCCCGGAGTTCACCGGCCGACTCTGTCCCGCCCCGTGCGAGACGGCCTGCGTGCTCGGCATCAACCAGCCGGCCGTCACCATCAAGCAGGTCGAGGTGTCGACGATCGAGCAGGCGTTCGACCGCGGACTGGTCCGGCCCATGCCGCCCGAGCGACTGTCCGGCAAGACGGTGGCCGTCGTCGGCTCCGGCCCCGCCGGTCTCGCGGCCGCCCAGCAGCTGACCCGCGCCGGACACACGGTCGCGGTCTTCGAGCGCGCCGACAAGCCGGGTGGACTCCTCCGCTACGGCATTCCGGAGTTCAAGATGGAGAAGTCGGTGCTCGACCGGCGCCTCAGCCAGATGAAGGCCGAGGGGACCCGGTTCCGGAGCGGGGTCGACGTCGGCGTCGACCTCACGGGACAGCAGCTCCGCGATCGCTACGACGCCGTCGTCCTCGCCATCGGGGCTACGGTGCCGCGCGACCTGAACGCACCCGGCCGCGAGCTGCGCGGTGTCCACCAGGCGATGGAGTACCTCCCGCAGGGCAACCGCGCCGCGCTGGGCGAGGTGGTCGAGGACCAGATCCTGGCCACGGGCAAGGACGTCATCGTCATCGGTGGCGGCGACACCGGAGCCGACTGCATCGGCACCGCACACCGGCAGGGCGCCCGGTCGGTCACCAGCCTGGAGATCATGCCGCAGCCCGGTGACGACCGCCCTGCGAACCAGCCGTGGCCGACCTACCCGATGATCTTCCGCGTCGCCAGCGCGCACGAGGAGGGTGGGGACCGCATCTACTCGGTGAGCACCACAGAGTTCATCGGGGACGACGAGGGCAACGTCGCCGCCCTGCGGCTCGTCGAGGTCGAGTTCCAGGACGGTCGCCCCCAGCCCAAGGCCGGAAGCGAGCGCGAGATCCCGGCTCAGCTGGTCCTTTTCGCCATGGGTTTCCTCGGTCCCCAGGGTCCCGGCGTCGTCGAACAGCTCGGCGTCGATCTCGACGAGCGGTCCAACGTCCGGCGGGACAAGAACTACATGTCCTCCGTGCCGGGCATCTTCGTCGCAGGTGACGCGGGGCGTGGGCAGAGCCTCATCGTGTGGGCCATCGCCGAGGGTCGGGCGGCTGCCGCCGGAGTCGACGCCTGGCTCACCGGCTCGAGCTCCCTACCGCGCCCGATCGCCCCCACGGAGCGGCCCCTCGCGGTCTGAGGGTCGAGCGTGAGCGAGCTCAGCGGCATACGACCTGTTCGTATGCCGCTGAGCTCCGTCCGCGGGTACCCGCGGTCCCAGCACTCCCGCACTTCGTCCAAGGGTGAACCCCGCCACGTGACCCAGGTCACACGAGCCATAAGGTTGAGTCATGCGTCGCGCCAAGATCGTCTGCACGATCGGACCCAAGACCTCGTCCCCCCAGCAAATCCGAGCCCTCGTCGACGCGGGCATGGATGTCGCCCGCCTCAACCTGTCGCACGGGGAGCAGTCCCTCCACGCGCAGGTGTACCGGGACGTGCGGGCCGCGAGTGACGAGTCGGGCCGCGCCGTCGGCATCCTCGTCGACCTCCAGGGTCCCAAGATCCGGACCGGGCGGTTCTCGGACGGCCCGATCACCCTCTCGCCGGGCCAGCGATTCACCATCACGACCCGTGACGTCGAAGGTGACGACACGGAGGTCGGCACGACCTACGCCGGCCTGCCCACGGACGTCCGGCCCGGGGATGTCCTGCTCATCGACGACGGCAAGGTGTGCCTGCGGGCGGTGGACGTCACCGAGACCGACATCATCACCGAGACAGTCATCGGCGGCCCGGTCTCGGACAACAAGGGCATCAACCTGCCCGGGGTTGCGGTGAGCGTGCCCGCGCTGTCGGAGAAGGACCGCGACGACCTCCGCTTCGCCATGAACCTGGGCGCCGACATGATCGCCCTGTCCTTCGTGCGCTCCGCGAGCGACATCACGGACGTCCACGAGGTCATGGACGAGTTCGGCTACCGGGTCCCCGTCATCGCCAAGATCGAGAAGCCCCAGGCGGTCGCCAACCTCGAGGAGATCGTCCAGGCCTTCGACGGCATCATGGTTGCGAGAGGAGACCTCGGCGTCGAGATGCCCCTCGAGGACGTGCCCATCGTGCAGAAGCGTGCTTGCGAGCTCGCGCGGCGGGAGGCCAAGCCGGTCATCGTCGCGACCCAGGTGCTCGAGTCGATGATCGAGAACCCGAGGCCGACGCGGGCCGAGGCGTCGGACGCCGCCAACGCGGTGCTCGACGGTGCTGACGCCATCATGCTCTCCGGCGAGACCTCCGTGGGAGCCTGGCCGATGGAGGCGGTCACGACGCTGGCTCGCATCATCGAGTCGACCGAGGAGCACGGCTTCGACAAGATCTCGCCGGTACGTGCCTCGATCACGACGGCGGCGGGCGCGGTCACCAAGGCGGCCGTGGAGATCGGCGACGTCATCGACGCCAAGTTCCTCATCACCTTCACGGAGACGGGGGGCTCGGCGCGCCGCCAGGCGCGGCTGCGCCCCAAGCGGCCGATGCTGGCCTTCACGTCGCAGCAACGCACGCGGTCGCAGCTCGCCCTGGTGTGGGGCATCGAGACCTACCTCGTGTCACGGATGTCGCACACGGACCAGTTCGCGATGCAGGTGGACCTCAACCTCATCCCCGAGGGTCGAGTCGCAGTCGGCGACCGCGTCCTCATCGTCGCTGGGTCGCCGCCCGGCATCCCCGGCTCGACGAACGCCCTTCGAGTCCATCGGATCGGGGACGCGGTGAGCCGGGCCGCGCCGGCGTACAACCCCGACGAGGTCACCGCCTGAGCGAGGCGATGTGGACGGCCAGCCCCTCACCGATCGAGTGAACAGCTTTCGGGCCGCCCGGCGGAGCCGCGCACCCCGAAAGCTGTTCACTCGATTGGTGTCGCTGGGTCCCCGCGGTTTCGTTCGGGAGGGAGCCACCCCGGTATGCTGGCCCGGCACCTCTGCCGGGGTGGTGGAATGGCAGACACGGAGCACTCAAAATGCTTTGGCCGCAAGGTCGTGCGGGTTCAAGTCCCGCTCCCGGCACACAGATAGGGTTTGACCCGTGAGCACAGAGCAGAGCACCACCCGGGACAACCACGCTGGCGACCGCGGGGCCACCCGCATCCTCGTCGCGGAGGACGAGGCCCTGATTCGCCTCGACCTCGTCGAGATGCTCGGCGAGCAGGGCTACGAGGTCGTCGGCCAGGCGAGCAACGGCGAGCAGGCGGTCGAGCTTGCCAAGGAGCTCCGGCCGGACGTCGTCATCATGGACGTCAAGATGCCGGTCCTCGACGGGCTCTCCGCTGCCGAGCAGCTCCACGAGGCCAAGGTGTGCCCGGTCATCATGTTGACGGCATTCAGCCAGACCGAGCTCGTCGAGCGCGCCCGGGACGCGGGGGTGATGGCCTACATCGTCAAGCCGTTCACGGCCGACGACCTGCGTCCGGCCATCGACATCGCCCACTCGAGGTGGCTCGAGCTGACGGCTCTGGAGGCGGAGGTCGCCGATCTGGGGGAGCGGCTCGAGACGCGCAAGCTCGTCGACCGTGCCAAGGGCGTGCTCATGACGCAGCTGAAACTGTCGGAGGCCGACGCGTTCCGCTGGATCCAGAAGACCGCCATGGACCGCCGCCTCGGGATGAAGGAGGTTGCGGAGGCGGTCATCAACGGCTTCCCGACGAACTGAGCGAGAGGCGTCCGGTGAGCGGATACGCCACCGGGTTGAGGTCCTCAGGTCACGACACGGTCACCGATCCGGCCAAGAGGGGTGACGTGGCGCCGCGATGGCTCTAATGTCCTCCTCAGCCCCTCGACCGAGGGATGTGTGACATCAGGAGGACAAGCAGTGCGTTCCCACATGAAGTTTGCGGTGCCCATCGTGGTCGCCGCTCTGGCCCTGAGCGCCTGTGGCACTCGCGGCGAGGATTCCAACGCCGGGTCGACCGGCGGCGCCAAGAAGACCGTCAAGATCGGCGTCATCGCGCCGCTGTCCGGTGACCTCTCCGCGCTCGGCAAGGGCATCCAGCACTCGGTCGAACTCGCAGTGATGCAAGCCAACCAGGAGAATGCGATCCCTGGCTGGGAGATCAAGGTCGAGCCCGTGGACGACGAGGGCAAGGCCGACGTCGGCAAGAACGGCGCCACCAAGCTCGCCGCGGACGACCAGGTCGCCGGCGTCGTGGGCAACCTCAACTCCAGCGTGTCGCAGCAGACCCAGCCGGTCTTCGCGGCCGCCAACATCGTGCAGATCTCGCCGGCGAACACCGGCCCGTCGCTCACACGTGGCGCGGACGGCAACACCCGTCCCTACAAGACCTTCTTCCGCACCTGCACCACGGACATCACGCAGGGCGCGTTCGCTGCGAAGTTCCTGCTGGACCAGGGCATCAAGTCGGTTGCGACGATCCACGACAAGAAGACGTACGGCCAGGGCCTCGTCCAGTACTTCACCGAGGCCTTCAAGGCCGGCGGCGGCACCATCGTCGCCGCGGAGACGATCAACCCGGACGAGTCCAACTACGGCCCGGTCGTCTCCAAGGTCGCTCCGGCCAAGCCCGCCGCGGTCTACTACGGCGGTGAGTACCCGCAGGCCGGGCCGCTCTCGCAGCAGATGAAGGCCGCCGGTCTGAACGTCCCCCTCATGGGTGGCGACGGCATCTTCGACCCGACGTTCATCCAGCTGGCGGGCGCCACGTCCAACGGCGACCTCGCTACCTCGGTCGGTGAGCCGACCGACAAGTCCGACGCGGGCAAGAAGTTCCTCGCCGACTACGAGGCCGCCAAGTTCGCCGAACCGGCCGCTGCCTACGGTGGCTACTCGTACGACGCCGCCAAGGCGATCATCGAGGGCCTCAAGGTCGCCCTCAAGGACGCGTCCGACGTCAAGAACCAGCGTCAGGCGATCATCGACGCGGTCGGCAAGGTCTCCTTCGCCGGTGTGACGGGCCAGGTTGCCTTCGACGAGTTCGGCGACACCAAGGTCAAGGTCATCTCGGGCTACAAGGTGGAGGACGGCAAGTGGGCCTTCGTCAAGTCGGAGAACCTCGCCTGATCCGGATCATCAAATGACAGAGTTCGGCCAGGGGCGGGCACTACCGTCCCTGGCCGAACGCGTCGACATCGAAAGGTGGTTCCGGCACACATGACCGAATTGCTACAACAGCTGGTCAACGGCCTGACCCTCGGTTCCCTCTACGCGTTGATTGCGGTCGGCTACACCGTGGTCTACGGCATCATCCAGCTCATCAACTTCGCCCACGGTGAGATCTTCATGATCGGGGCCTTCGGCGCCCTGGCCACGTGGACCTTGCTCTTCGAGGGCACGACCGCCCTCTGGGTGCTTCCCATCATGCTCCTCGGTGCCGTCATCGCCTCGGTGACGACGGCCGTGTTGATGGAGCGTTTCGCCTACCGTCCCCTGCGCGGAGCGCCACGGCTGGCCCCGCTCATCACCGCAATCGGCATCTCCGTGGCCCTCCAGGAGGCGATCCGCCTCTTCTACCCCGGCGCGAAGAGCAAGATCCCGTTCCCGCAGATCGACGTGGTGACGGGTCCCGCGCTCACCTTCGGTGGCGTCACCGTGCAGCGTGCCGCCGTGTTCACGGTCGGCGCGCTCCTGATGTCCGCGGCGTTCCTCTGGTGGTTCATCAACAGGACCAGGTCGGGACACGGAATGCAGGCGGTCTCGGAGGACCCCGACACCGCGCGACTCATGGGTGTCAACGTCGACCGGATCATCGTGATCGCGTTCGCCATCGGCGCGCTCCTCGCCGCGATCGCGGGCCTCGCGCAGGGCCTGCTCAACGCGAACATCGACTTCCGGATGGGCTTCCTCGCCGGCCTCAAGGCCTTCACCGCTGCCGTGCTCGGTGGAATCGGCAACATCATGGGCGCGGTCGTGGGCGGTCTCGTCCTCGGTGTCGCCGAGGCCCTGGCCGTGGGCTTCATCCCGGGCCAGTTCGGCGGGTCGGCGTGGAAGGACGTCTGGGCCTTCGTGCTGCTCATCGTCGTCCTCGTCTTCCGGCCCCAGGGCATTCTCGGCGCAAGGGTGGTGGACCGCGCATGAGCATCGACACCGACATCGAAGAAGCGCACGACGACACGGAGCGGGTCAGTCTCTGGGACCGCGTCGGTCGACCGGTCGCCCCCTTCGCGTGGCCCCTCACGCTGGCGGGTGCGGTCGTCCTCGGCGCAGGTTGCTTCCTCTCGTGGAGCTACACCAGCGACGTCCTGGGCGACCTGTCGATCGACTTCTATCCCGGCGCCGTCCAGATCCTGATGATCATCACCGCCGTGCTGGCGGTGCTCTTCGCCCTGATGTACCGAGGCCCGTTGAGCCACCTCGGCGAGTGGCTCAGTTCGGCAACTGCCCTGCGGACCCTCGGACTCGGGAGCACCATCTTCATGGCGCTCGTCATCGCGCTCATCGCGATCCAGTCAGGTGGGCTGGTCAACGTCATGCCGGGTGCCTGGGTCTCCTTCGCCGGGGCCGTCATCCTTCTCATCGGCTCGGCCGGCCTGACGCCCCGGGCCCACCGCGACCCGCTACACGCGAGCCTGCCGTCGTGGGTAGAGATCCTCACCATCGTCGTGCTGCTGGCCATCGTCCTCTTCGGGGTTGCCTACGTCCTGGGCATCGACGACGGGACGGTCTTCTCGCTCGTCGTCCTGTTCGTCGGCATCGTCTGCCTGGCCCTCGCCAGAGCCGGGTTCTTCACCTGGGTCGGCGTCATCGCGCAGACGCACCGGCGCGTCCTCATGCTCGGCGCTGTCGCCGTGGCGCTCCTGTTCCCGTTCACTCAGGGCGGCTCGGATGCGAACATGTCGATCGCCACCCAGGTGCTGATCTTCGCGGCCACGGCCCTTGGCCTCAACATCGTCGTCGGGCTCGCTGGCCTGCTCGACCTCGGCTACATCGCCTTCCTGGGCGCCGGAGCCTACGTCGGCGCGACGATGTCCTACTCAACCTTCGCCACGATCGGATGGAAGCCGCCGTTCCTCGTCGTGATGCTCATCGGTGGTTGCGTGTCGGCGACTCTCGGCCTGATCATCGGCTCACCGACCTTGCGAGTCTCGGGTGACTACCTCGCCATCGTCACGCTGGCCTTCGGTGAGATCTTCCGACTCTCGATGGGCAACCTCGACGGTCAGGACGGCCCGAAGCTGACGAATGGGCCGAACGGCATCCCCGCCATCCCCGACCTCGAGATCGGTTCGTTCAACTTCGGAGAGACGCACGATGTCCTGGGCATCACGCTGGGCCGCTTCGCCAACTACTACTTCGCGCTCCTCGTGTTGCTCGCGTTCGTCATCACCGTCTTCACGCGGCTCAACAACAGCCGCATCGGTCGAGGCTGGATCGCGATCCGTGAGGATGAGAAGGCAGCCGAGGCCATGGGGGTCAACACCTTCGCCCTCAAGCTCTTCGCCTTCGCCGGAGGTGCCTTCCTTGCTGGCCTGGCGGGCACGATCAAGGCCCACCACGACGTGTCGGTCACACCGGACCAGTTCATCTTCCTCGAGTCGGCCTTCCTGCTCGCGGCGGTCGTCCTCGGTGGCATGGGCACGGTCGCCGGAGTGCTCATCGGCGCCACGATCCTCAAGCTGCTCCCCGAGAAGCTGCGCTTCGTCGCTGACTACCGGCTGCTCATCTTCGGTCTGCTGCTCGTCCTCATGATGCGCTTCCGGCCGGAGGGCATCATCGCGAGCAAGCGGCGTCAGCTCGAGTTCCACGAGGCGGATGAGGAGCTCGCCACCCGCATCGAGGAAGTCCACCTCGTCGAGGAACAGGAGGCCAAGGCATGACCGCCGTCGACGAGATCACGCCCAGCGACCGCACGGCGGGCACGCCCGTACTCGAGGCGACCGGGGTCACCATGCGTTTCGGCGGCCTCACCGCCGTCAACGACGTCGCGATGAGTGTCCAGGAAGGCGAGATCGTCGGGCTGATCGGGCCAAACGGCGCCGGTAAGACGACCTTCTTCAACTGTCTCACCGGCATGTACAAGCCCACCGAGGGACGCGTCCGCCTGCTCGGCACGGATCTGCCGCCCAAGCCGCGTGCCGTCGTCAACGCAGGGATGGCGAGGACGTTCCAGAACATCCGCCTCTTTGGCAACATGACCGCTCTCGAGAACGTCATGGTGGGGCGGTATTGCCGGACGAGCTCCATGGCGCTGACCTCGATCCTCCGTGGTCCGAAGTTCCGGCGCGAGGAGCGGGAGTCGCGCGAGCGCGGCCAGGAGCTGCTCGACTTCGTCGGGCTCGGCAGGTCGACTGAACACCTGGCGCGCAACATGCCCTACGGGGACCAGCGACGCCTCGAGATCGCCCGTGCCCTGGCCACCGACCCGAAGCTCCTCCTGCTGGACGAGCCGACCGCCGGCATGAACCCCAGGGAGACGCAGCAGGCGAGCGACCTGATCTTCCGGATCCGTGACAGCGGGCTGGCGGTCGTGGTCATCGAGCACGACATGCGCTTCATCTTCAACCTCTGCGACCGGGTGCTCTGTCTCGTTCGCGGCGAGGTCCTCGTCGAGGGGACCCCGCACGAGGTGCAGTCCGACCCCAGGGTCATCGAGGCCTATATCGGCGGCGCCGCCGACGACGAGGAGGATGAGCAGGAGTGAGCGCCATGCTCGAGGTCAAGGACCTCGTCATCTCGTACGGCAAGATCAAGGCGGTCAAGGGGATCAGCTTCACGGTCGACGAGGGTGAGGTGGTCACCCTCATCGGCACCAACGGTGCCGGGAAGACGACGACCTTGCGGACCATCTCTGGCCTCATGCGACCGAGTGCAGGCTCGATTCGCTTCCAGGGCAAGCGGATCGACAACGTCGCGGCGCACGACATCGTGAGTCTCGGCATCGCCCACTCGCCGGAGGGCCGCCGCATCTTTCCGCGCCTCTCCGTCGAGCAGAACCTGCGACTCGGGGCGTTCGCGCGCCGGGACCGCGAGATCGACAAGGACCTCCAAGCGGCATACGAGCTCTTCCCGATCCTGGGCGAGCGACATCAGCAACCGGCAGGCACCTTCTCCGGCGGTGAGCAGCAGATGCTGGCGATGGGTCGGGCCATGATGAGCCGCCCGAAGCTGCTCATGCTCGACGAGCCATCCATGGGGCTTTCGCCGATCATGATGAAGCGCATCATGTCCACCGTGACCACGCTGCAGCAGCAGGGCACGACGATCCTGCTCGTCGAGCAGAATGCCCAGGCCGCGCTCCAACGGGCCAACCACGGCTACGTTCTCGAGGTCGGCAAGATCGTGCTCAAGGGCTCGGGCAAGGAGCTCCTCGCAAGCGACGAGGTGCGGAAGGCCTATCTCGGCGAGGACTGACAGGCAGATCACCACCGTGCGCGGAGGGCGACGGATCGGGGCTCACCAGGGGGTGCGCTCCGATGGCGGTCGCCGTCCGCCACGGGGGCGTCAGCCGCTGGCTGCGGCTCTCCTGGCCTTCCTCGTGGCTGTCGTCCTGACGGCCTGCCACGGCGGAGGGACCGAGCTCGTGTCGCCGACGGCCTCGGGCGGAGCGAACGAGGGGGCCTTGGCCTGGACCGAGCAGCCGCTGCCCGCCGGGATGGACGCGGTGACGCTCACCTCTGCCGGCGATGCGCTGGTCATCGGCGCGTGGGCTCCGGACCGTCCGAACCCGCACCTGCTCGTCCTCCGCGACCGCGACCTCGCCGAGGTGGACGTCGTCGGGAAGACCCCCTACGCGGCTGTCGCCCGCTGGCTGTCCGTCGCCTCCCGTGACGGGCAGATCGTCGCCGTCGGCGGGGCCAGGGGCGGAGCCCATGCCAACGTCCGGTGGACGGTCTGGGCAGGAGACCTGGGCGGCCACCCACCGCGCCTCGTGGAGCAGCCCCAGCCCTTCGGGGTCTTCGGGGGGTGGGGCGCGGGTGACCTGACCGGCATCGCGTTCGCCGGGACGGATCCCGTTGTGGCCGGGGCCTGGCAGAGCAGTCGGACCGGCAACGATGTCTCCCTCTGGTTCCGATCAGGAGATCGGTGGAAGCGACAGGACTCGACCGGTTCGCCCCTCGGAAGCACCCCACGTGCCCTGAACGGTGCCCGCTTCATCACGTCCACGGGCGACGGCCTAGCTCTCGCAGGCTCCGTCACCGACCTCGGCACCGGCTCCATCGCGTCAGTACCCGCCCTCTGGATGGCCCCCGGCGCACACGGCCCGTGGACGCTAGTCCGACTGCCGGCCTCGCAGCCGATCGCTGAGGCCCATGCGGCGCGCTGCGAGGGCGACACCTGCCTCGCGGTCGGCGCCGATGGCGGGACCCTCGCTGTCTGGGACGTTCGGGGCTCCACTGTGGCGCGGGTCGCCACGCCTGCGTTCACGGTGGCCGAGAAACACACCGTGCCGCCGCCGACCCGGATCCACGGCACCGATCTCATCGCGATGCCCGGGACGATACTGCAACGTGGCTCGTCGGGCTGGCGTCAACGATCGGGGCCGCCCGGTGTGCCGATCGCGTCGGCCGCGGTGGGCGACACGCTCTACGTCGCAACGACCGACGGCGGCGGCAGGGGTCGACTCTGGTCGGCCCGACCATGACCCCACGCCCCCGCCGACGGGCACGAGACGACGCAAGCAAGCCCAGCGGCATACGGGAATGTGTTCCGCACACTCACAAGGGGACACGCGATGTGGCACCCCCCCTCTTTCGCTCCGAACGTCATGGTCGTAGGGTCAGGCGCGTGGCTTCCGGGAACACAACTTGGAGGGACGTATGGGTCGTTCGCCAGTGACTGTCCAGCGGGTGGACGTGGGTCTACAGACTCCGTTCATCGAGCTCTGGACAGCGCATCGTGTCGAGGCGGGGACGACGCCCGAGGCGGCGTGTCGGCTGGCGGCCGACGGAACCCTTCGAAAAGCTTTGGCACGCAAGGATGTGACGGCGTACATCGCGTTCCTCGATGGCCGACCTGCCGGCTACGTTGTCATCGCGGACACCACGCGCAGTCTCCTCGTCGCCGCCCCCAGCGTCTCGATCGACATGCTCTACGTCCATGCGGACTTCCGGCGACAAGGGGTGGGCAAGGCCCTGCTGGCCGCGGCCTCCCGCTACGCCGACCGGAACGGGTGCGACCACCTGGTCAGCGCGGTGCCAGCACAGGATCGCGAGCTGAACCGGTTCTTTGCTCGGCTCGGCTTCGCCCCCGAGACGGTGCGTCGCGTCACCTCCTCGGCGGTCCTGCAACGCAAGCTTGCCGGCGAGCCTCGGAGCCAACGGTATTCGCTCGAGAAGGTGTTGCAGCGACGTCGTGACGTTCGGGCCCGCACGACCTCGGCGCAGCCACCCGGTGTCGTTGGCTGATCGGGTCGGGTTTGGGCTCAGGCCCCGGGAGCCCGATCGCGCAGCAGACAGCTGATGCGGGCGGTGCAGACGCGCCGGCCGTCCTCGTCGGTGATGACGACGTCGTAGCTTGCCACCGAACGGCCTCCGCTCAACAAGGTCGCCGTGCCGGTCACGACCCCCGAACGCGCCGCCCGGTGGTGCGTCGCGTTGATGTCGAGCCCGACGGCCACGCGGTCCTCGCCTGCCACCAGGGCCGCGCCGAACGACCCGAGAGTCTCGGCGAGCACGACGCTGGCGCCGCCGTGGAGCAGGCCGTAGGGCTGGGTGTTGCCTTCGACCGGCATGGTTCCGACAAGGCGCTCAGGGGTCGCTTCGGTGATCTCGATCCCCATCCGCTCGCCCAGGGCGCCCGCGCCCACCGCCCGGATCGACTCGAGGTGCGTGGTATCAGACATAGGGGGATCGTAATGCTGACGCGAGGGGCGTCCGAACGGGCTGCGCCCCTGTCGGCACCGGACACTAGGCTCTGCGGGGTGAGCCGACTTCTCCTCCTCGACGGACATTCGCTTGCCTACCGCGCGTTCTTCGCACTACCGGCCGAGAACTTCTCGACGGCCACCGGGCAGCACACGAACGCCGTCTACGGCTTCACCTCGATGCTCATCAACATGCTGCGCGACGAGCAGCCGACGCACGTGGTCGTCGCCTTCGACAAGTCGCGCCAGACCTTCCGCACGGAGGAGTACACCGACTACAAGGCAGGCCGGGCGCGCACCCCCGACGAGTTCGCCGGGCAGCTCCCACTCGTCAAGGAGGTGCTCGACGCGCTGCGGATCCGGTGGTGTGAGCTCGACGGCTACGAGGCCGACGACATCATCGCCACGATCGCGACCGAGGCCGACGCCAAGGGCCTCGAGGTCCTCATCTGCTCCGGCGACCGCGACACCTTCCAGCTCGTCAGCGACAACGTCACGATCCTCTACCCCGTGCGCGGCGTCTCCGAGGTGTGGCGGATGGGGCCGGCGCAGGTCGAGGAGAAGTACGGTGTGACCCCGGCGCGCTACAGCGACCTCGCGGCGATGGTGGGGGAGACGTCCGACAACCTGCCCGGCGTGCCGGGCGTCGGTCCCAAGACGGCCGCGAAGTGGATCGCCCAGTTCGGCGACCTCGACGGGATCGTCGCCGGGATCGACCAGATCAAGGGAAAGGCCGGGGACGCGCTTCGCGAGCACCTCGACCAGGTCCTGCGCAACCGGCGGCTCAACCAGCTCGTCAGGGACGTGGCCGTCGGGTGCGGCGTGGACGACCTCGAGCGAGCCCAGTGGGCCCGCGAGGAGGTCCACGAGGTCTTCGACCGCCTCGAGTTCCGCGTGCTGCGGGACCGACTCTTCAGCGAGGTCGAGGCCAGCGCCCCAGAGGCCGAGGAGGGCTTCGACGTCAACGGGGCGGTCCTCGAGCCGGGTGCGGTTGCCGACTGGGTCGCCGAACACCTGGCCCCTGGCGACCGCGCGGCTCTTTCGGTCGCTGGGACGTGGGCCCGTGGGACGGGAGACCCGACCGGGATCGCTATCGCGGCCGCGGACGACGCGGCTGCCTGGATCGACCTCACGGCGCTAACTCCCGAGGATGAGGCCGCGATCGGGGCGTGGCTCGAGGACGCCGGCCGACCCAAGGCGATGCACGATGCCAAGGGCCCGATCGAGGCGCTCGCCGCGAGGGGCTGGACCCTGGAGGGCCTCACCAGCGACACCCAGCTGGCGGCCTACCTCGTCAAGCCGGACCAGCGCACCTACCACCTCGACGACCTGGTGCTTCGCCACTTGCGGCGGGAGCTCAGCGGGACGACAACGACTGAGGGACAAGGGATTCTCGACTTCGACGGGGACGCCGAGGCGAAGGCGGCGCAGCAGGAGATGGTCCGCGCGACCGCGGTGCGCGACCTGGCCGCCGTGCTCGACGAGCAGGTGGAGGCGACGGGCGGCGCCGAGCTACTCGCGGACGTCGAGCTGCCGCTCATCCATGTGCTGGCCCGGATGGAGCAGATCGGGATCGCCGTCGACGCGCCCGGCCTGGACGCCCTCGAGAAGGACTTCGCTGCGAAGGTCGCGCAGGCCCAGCAGGACGCCTATGACGCGATCGGCGGCAACCAGATCAACCTCGGCTCGCCAAAGCAGTTGCAGGAGGTGCTCTTCGGGCAGCTCAACATGCCAAAGACGAAGAAGACCAAGACTGGCTACACCACGGACGCGGACGCGCTCAACGACCTGTACGTCAAGACTGAGCACCCCTTCCTCGAGGCGCTCCTGCGGCACCGGGACTCGGCACGCCTTCGGGTCACGGTCGAGGGGCTGCAGAAGTCAGTCGCGGACGACGGCCGGGTCCACACGACCTACCTGCAGACGATCGCCGCCACGGGCCGCCTGTCGTCGACCGATCCCAACCTGCAGAACGTCCCGATCCGCACCGAGGAGGGACGCCGCATCCGTGAGCTGTTCGTCGTCGGCGACGGCTATGAGGCGCTGATGTCGGCCGACTACTCGCAGATTGAGATGCGCGTCATGGCGCACCTGTCGGGCGACGAGGGGCTCATCGAGGCGTTCCGGTCGGGGGAGGACCTGCACCGCTACGTCGGGTCGAAGGTCTTCGGCGTGGCGCCTGAGGACGTCACGGCCCAGATGCGCTCGAAGGTGAAGGCCATGTCGTACGGGTTGGCCTACGGTCTGTCGGCGTTCGGGTTGTCGAAGCAGCTGACGATCAGCACCGAGGAGGCGCGGGGCCTCATGGACGGCTACTTCGAGCGGTTCGGCGGGGTGAGCGACTACCTGCGGGACGTCGTGGCGGTGGCTCGCGGCACTGGTTACACCGCAACGATGCTGGGGCGTCGCCGCTACCTGCCTGACCTCACGTCGAGCAACCGTCAGCGTCGTGAGGCGGCCGAGCGGATGGCCCTCAACGCGCCGATCCAGGGGTCGGCCGCGGACATCATGAAGGTCGCGATGATCGGCGTGGACCGGGCTCTGTCCAAGGCCGGGGCGGAGTCACGCATCCTCCTGCAGGTCCATGACGAGCTCGTCCTCGAGATCGCGCCGGGTGAGCGGGAGGACGTCGAGAAGCTGGTCCGTCACGAGATGGGCCATGCCGTCGAGATGGACATCCCGCTCGACATCAACGTCGGCGTCGGTCGCTCCTGGCACGACGCCGCGCACTGATCGCGCTCTCGCCCGATGTGAAAACTCTCAGGCCGTTGCCGCCGCGCGTACGGGCCGATCGTCCGGCGCGGCCCGCCTGCTGCCGAGCCTGGTGACGAACAGGAGCACGAGCAGGAGGGCGAGGTCAACCGACACGGTCACCATCAGCAGCCGTCCGACCGAGTCGACCCACGGGGTGGAGACGAGGATGGCCGCCACCGCGCCCCAGAGGAAGAGCACGGCTCGGTGGTGCGCCCGGGCAAGCGCGCTGTAGACGAGAAGCTGCACGGCCGCGAGAAGGGTGCCGATGGTGGCGAAGACCCACAGGCGCGGCACGACTTCGGCGTACGCATCACCGCCTACAAAGGGCAGCGCCAGGTCGCCCCAGATCCCGACGACCATCGTCGCGGTGCCGCCAATGAGCAGGATGAGCCCCAATCCGCCAAGGTGCACGCGGTGGCCCCCGCCCTGCCGGGCCATGGCTGGAAAGGCGACCACGGTGACGAACTGGGGGAGGAACTGCACGGCCTTGACCAGAATGAGCCCCGCCGCGTAGATGCCCGCTGGATGTGCATCGAGCGCGGTCCTTGCCACGACGATGTCGATCGTGGCAAGTGCGAAGAACGCCAGGAGCGCGTGTGAGCTCATCATTGCCTCTCGAACGATGCGCGAATGCGACCGCCCTGACGCGGGAGGCAGCGACTCTGCTGCCGCCTGGGCACTCGCGCGTCGCAGTGCGGCTGCCCCGACGAGAACCGGGACCACGGCGGCCACGGCGACTCCGCCCAGCACGGCCCCGAGGGCGTCCGGTCGGAACGCGAGGAAGACGGCACCAATGCCGAGCCGGGCCAGCCCAAGCGAGCTGAACACGACCGCGAGCGGGAACCAGCGGCCCTCGCCCTGCAAGATGCCCGCTTGTCCGCCCATGATGGCAAAAGACAAGGCAGGCACCGCCAAGAGGGCTGCGGTGACCCAGGAATCGAGCTGCAGCACCGCGGCGATGACGGGGGACAAGGCGAGACAGACGATCGCAAGGGCGATGCCTGCTCGCACCGACGTGGCTATCACCTTGCTCTCGATCAGGTGCCGGTCGCCCGGGGTCGCGGCAACCCGTCGGGCCCCCGTTGCCTGCAGCCCGAGCGAGACGACGTTGACGACGATGACCAGGCCCAGCATCGCCGCGAAGGCGCCGTAGTCGGCCGGGCCCAGCACATGTGCACACAGGAGCGTGAAGGCGTAGGTCGCTGCGTTCATGACGCCCGTTGCGACAGCGACGACGACCCCGCTCTTGACCGTCTGGCTGCGCCCGGCTCGCTCCACCACACGAAGAGAATAGGGGCGCGCCCTACCGGTGAGTAGTGATGGGGGTTGCGAACCTCCATGCTGATGGCTCAGCCGGATCAGTTGGATCAGTAGGGGTCGTCCGGACCGCGGTGTCCCAGCAAGCGGGTCAGTGATCGCATCCGCAGCCTGAGTAGGACCTTGACGACGATGTTGCGGAACCACCACGGCAGCTGCCTGAGGAATCGGAGCCGATCGCCCCAGTCCGGAGGGCCGACCTCCAGCGTGGCCAGGGAGTCGACTCGATCGATGAGACGCAGTCGGCGCGACGGGAAGACGTGGACGAGGAGAGCGGTCGTCACCCCGATGCTCGAGAACGCGTCATGAACCAGCATGTGGCCGCCGGACGGGAGGTGCCGCGACCATTTCAGGTCGTCGCTACACGTCCAGAAGTCGTGCTTGCCATCCACCCAGACGAGATCAACCGGCTGTTGCCACGTCCCCCGCACCTCGCTGCTCCGATTCGCAACGATGCTGACGGGGCCCTCCAGCCCGGCGACCCTGAGGTTGCGCTCCAGCGCCACTCGGGCCAGGTGTCCGCCGTAGCGAGGGCCTGTCATGAAGGCGTCCACCGCAGTCAGTCGACCACCCTGTCCGTGGCTGCACAGGGCAGCGGCGAGCACCAACGTGCTCCGACCCTGGTGGGAGCCGATCTCGACGACATGGGAGCCCTGTCCCAGGCTGAAGGTCTCGTCCCAGAGACGCCGCGCCTGAGCCTCGGTGAGCCATCCCGGCACCTCCGCCGCCCTCGACCACGCCTCCTCGAAGGTGCCGCCCGCCGCGGCCCCTGCAGGGGTCCCTGACTTGGGGTACTGGTCTTCACCGGACACGGTGGTCCTCACGTCAACTAGGGTGGGTCGGCCCACAGCGTAGAGCCACCCGAAGGAGGCCGATGACCTCACCGGCCCTGAGCTCGCGCCGGGTCCGCATCGCGCTCGACCTGTGGGTCCTTGCGCTGTCGGTCGTCCTCGTCTGGCCACTGGTCACCTCGTCCGGTTACCCACTGGCGAAGGACCTCGTCTTCACCCCACGTCAGCCGATGCGAGTCGAGTGGCTCGGTCTGGGTGACGCTCCCGCGCGTGCGGTTCCGCTCGATGCTGTCGTGTCCCTGGCCGACGCGCTCGTGGGTGGAGCCGTCCTGAGCCGGATTGCGGTGCTCGGTCTCCTCGTCCTCGCTGGAGCCGCGGCGCACCGAGTGCTGGGCCTCGCCCATCCGCTGGCCAGAATGGCCGCGGCGGGCTTTGCCGTCTGGAATCCCTTCGTCGTCGAGCGCCTGGCCCTCGGCCAGTGGGCCCTGCTCTGGGCCTATGCGGCGACTTTCGCCCTCGCAGGCGCGGCGGCACACTATCGCCTGAGTGCTGGGGGTTGGCGCCCGATCGCACCAGTCATCGCTGCGCTCGCCCTGGCCGCAATCACGCCGACAGGAGCCCTGCTCGGCGCGGCCGTTGCGCTGGCGATCGGCCTCGATCGCCGCCGCCACAAGGCGGTTCCACTCCTGCTGGTGTGCGTCGGGATGCAGCTGCCGTGGGTCCTGCCCACCCTCCTGGGAGACGCCGGCCTGCTCAGCGACCCCCGCGGAGTAGCAGCCTTCGCGGCTCGGGCCGAGCGCCCCGGCGGAGCGGTCTGGAGCCTGCTCGGCCTGGGCGGGATCTGGGATGCCTCGAGCGCACCATCCAGTCGAGTGGGTGCCTTCGGTCACGCCTCGTCTGTCCTGGTGGTCCTGGGCTTGGCGCTGGGCTGGCCAGGCCTGGGCCGGCTGCTCGGACAAAGCACCCGCCTGCGCCTGGCCGTCCTCGGTGGCCTGTCCTTCGTTGCGGCCGCGCTGACGACCTCCTCGGCGGGCCAGGCGGTGGGGCGACTCCTCGTCGAGTCGGTGCCAGGAGCAGGCCTGATCCGAGACGGGCAGAAGCTGCTGATGCCATTCGTCCTGCTGGCCGTACTGGCACTGGGGGCGACGACCGACCGGCTCCTGCGGTTCGCCTCCGTCAGGGCGGCAGCGCTGGTCCCGACCCTTGCTGTGGCGCTCATCGCGGTGCCGATCGTGGCGCTGCCGGATGCCACGACCTCGACGTGGCGGACAGTGCGGCCGATCTCGTACCCGGCCGACCTCGAAGCCATCGCAGGGATCGTCGACGGGACACCGGAGGCCCTGGTCTCCCTCCCGTGGGAGCCGTACCGCATCTATCGCTGGGGGCGGCCGGTGCCCGTGTTCGACCCCGCATCACGGTGGCTCGACGTCGACGTCATGGTGTCCGACCGTCTGCGGATCGGGACCGTCACACTCGAGGGGGAGAGTGCGCGGGCCGCGGCCGTGGGCGGCGCCCTTGCCTCAGGTCACCTCACCGGGCGGCGTCTCGCCGATATGGGTGTGCGCTGGATCCTCATCCAGCGTGACCGTGTCGGATCGGGGCCGGGCCCCGGCGACGTCGAAGGAGTGGTCACCCGCTTTGCCGGACCAGAGTTCGTGTTGATGGAAACGCCTGGGCCGTGGTCACGCTCGCCCGCGCCGCCACCGTGGACGACGGCGCTCGTGGCCGCTGTCGACATCCTGCTCCTACTGGTCTCAGCGGCAGCCGTAGGCACGGTCGTGACCGACCGCATCACGTCGAGGCTTAACCGGTTCCGTGGGCTACCCGCTGGTATGCTTCCCCGGACCCAGAGAGGGAGTTGAAGATGCTCATCAAGGTTGTCGGCCCGATCGTGGCCGGTGCCGTGCTCGCCGGCGTTGCGATCTTTGGGCTCGTGTCGAGCCAGACGGCCCCTCCTGACGTCAACCCGGCCTCACACGAGATCATCACCTACGGCGACCGCTGAGCGCGACGCGACTCCCAGCGCCTGCTCGAACCGATCGGCGGTGGCGTCCCAGTCCAGTTGGAGTGCCCGACGCCGGGCTGCGACAGACAACTGATCGCGCGTGACGGGGTCGGCCAGCAGTGACCGCGTGGCCGAGACGAGCTCGGCCCGCCCTTCGACGAGCAGCCCGGTCCGGCCGTGCTCGATGGACTCCGCCAGCCCGCCACTGGATGCGTAACCGACGGTCGGCGTGCCTTGCAGCGCCGCCTCCGTGACGGCGATGCCCCACCCCTCCTTCACGGAAGGCAACAACATCAGCCAGGCCCGTGCGAGAAGGAGCTGCTTCTGCGGCTCTGGCACGTGGCCATGGAACGTGACGAGATCATCCACCCCCAATCGCCTTGACTCGGCGACCAGCTCGTCCCGCCACCATCCGTCACCGACGATGTCGAGACAGAGCCCCGGGATCTCACCGCGCAGCCGGGCGACCACGCCGAGGGCATGCTCGATCTGCTTGTGGGGCACCAGCCTCGACAGGACGACGAGCCGGGGGGTAGCGGAGCGTGCGCCCGGGGCCGGACCGATCACAGCCTGGTCCAGGCCGTTGGGGACGATGGTGATTCGCGACGGCTTGATCCCGATCCCGACGAGATCGTCCGCACTGTGGCGCGAGACGGTCACGAAGCTCACCCGCTGGTAGAGCAGGGGGGTGAGGCGGGACTCGATGAACCAGCCCACTCGCCCCTTCCAGTTGGGGTAGATGATGGCCCATTGCTCCCGATGGACGTGGTGCACCAGGGCGACGACGCCACGATGCCTCAGGAGCGGCGACCAGAACGGTACGCCGTTGATGACGTCCACGACGACATCCGCCCGTCGGCCACTCGAGGAGAGCAGGTGCGCGAAGCCGTGCAGGTACACCGTGAGGCGGCCACCACGGCGGACGTGGGCCACACCATCGATGGTCTCCCGGACTGGACGGTCTGAGTCCGCCGCACTCCGGATGGTGACCGTGTGACCGCGCTCCGCCAGTCGCCTCGCCACCTCCTCGACGTAGACCTCGGAGCCGCCGCCATCCGGATGCCACGGGTCGCGCCACGCGAGAAAGGTGATCTCCACCTCAGCCGGCCTCGTTGAGCAGCCGCGGGCACAGGGTCAGCGGAAGACCCTCTTCCCGGTGGAGCGTGATGCCCTGCTTGACCGCTCGGTGAGGCGAACGGAAGGCGAAGTCGATGGTGCCCGGACGGGCCTCCCAGTTCTCGTTCCACTCGGTGAAGGGCACGTACCCGACGAACCCGCCCGGCGTGCTCGTCACCTCCGCGTAGCCGAGGTCACCCGCCACCGAGACGCCGACGCGGAAGCTGCCGCCCCCGTAGACCGGAAACCACGGACCGGCATAGTCGCCGTCCTCGTTGGCGATGACGACCCGTGCGTAGTGATCCCTCTTGGTCTCGAGCTGGACGAAACGGTCCTTGGTGGCGTGGACGATGAACAGCGGCGTACGCCCCGGACGGATGGTCTCCTGGACGTCCACGACGACGACGTTGGCGCGTCGCTCCACGAGCACCCACGGCTCGTAGGCGTCACCGGTATGGAGGTAGAGCCCCTCGCAGTCGCCGACGACATGGAGCTGGTCGGTCACGCCCTCGGCCGGGAGGCTGTCGGACTGGGTGACCATGCGCCGCACTCCTTGGGTCCAGGGGACGTGGTGGTCCAGCTGACTCGCCACATAGGACCTCAGGGGCTCGCCGCGCCACGTCATGGCCGCCGAGGCGTGGGCCGTCAGCATGTTGGCAGCGACCGAGAAGGCCGCGAGCGACGCCGCGCCTGCCAGGGCCACCCGGCGCAGCCGTCCACCCCTTCGCAGCAGGAACTCGCAGGCGGCCCACAGCCCGACGGCGCCCGCGACCAGCAGGCCCGGCACGAACTCGCTCGTGTAGCGGTAGGCGAGATAGCCGTAGGCCATGACGCCCCCACTCACGAGCACGCCGGCGAAGACGACCGGACGCAGGGCCCGTCGCTGCCGATCCCTGGTCCGGCGGGCCAGGTACGGCAGGGCGACGAGGCTGAGGATCAGGAGCAACGGCATGAAAGCCGTGACGCTGCCGGTCCGGTACGACTGGTCCAGGAAGGCGCCCGCGTGCGCTTGGGCCGGTTGCCCGGGCAAGGTGATGAACGGGAAGTAGTCGACGAACCGGATGCCGTCGGGCCGGAAGTAGTTGACGAACGACGTGGGGAAGAACTGCAGCCCGGTGATCGTCCCCCCGTTGGCCTCAAGGGCTTCACGGCGGTGTGCGTTGACGCTGGTCCAGACCTGCCTCTCGAGCGGGAAGAGGTAGGGGTGGCCGAACTTGACCAGGTTGTAGCCCATGGCCACCGCCAGGGGTGCGAGCCCGGCGACGAACGGGAGGCGCCAGCGTCGTCGTCCCTCGGGGCCGAGCCTCCCCAGTCGCAGCGCCAAGCCCACGGTCATGGCACCGATCGCGATGGCCCAGCCACCCGGCGTCCGGGTCAGGCCGGCCGCGAGCGCGAAACCCGCCAGCCACAGCGCGTTGGCGCGGCTCGGCTCGATTGCGGTGCGCAGGAGCCAGTAGAGGGCTCCCACGACCAGCGCTACAGCCCACACGTAGACCTCGTGGTAGACCCACGGGAGGCTCGCATCGAAGATGACCACCGTGCCACCCGTTGCGGCGACGAGGAACACCGCCGCAGCGAGCGCCTCGAAGCGGGTCACGGGCCGGCCGTGGGTCACGACGCGGCGCACCAGCCACAGCAGCTTGGCGGTCATGACCGCGAAAAGAACCCAGGCCACCGCCATCGAGAGGAGGGACAGCCGCCCGTCGAACGCGCGGGTGACGAGCAGGACCGGGATCCGGATCAGGGCGGGGAACGGCGGGAAGTACATGTACGTCTTCCCGTCGACGACGAAGCCCTCGATACCGAGGCTGTCCGTGGGGACGTCAATCCTCCCGTTGAGGAAGGCCTCGGCCTGGAGGTCGAAGAAGTTGGAGCCGTACCCGAGCCGCACGGCGGTGCGAGTCGGGTCGAAGCGGTAGTCGAAGAGCGCGAGGAAGTACGCGACGCCGCCCACGACCAGCCCGACGGCGGTCGCCACCAGCTCGCGCCGCTGTCGTGCGACTGATCTCAAATGGGCTCCAGCTGGTACAGGAACTGATAGCCGAACAGGGTCGGCCACGCCATCGTGGCCGCCCGGTCAACCGCGCCGAGGGTGTTGGCCATCGACCCTATCGCGGTGCCCTCGCGGCCCCGTTGGAGCACGTCCACGGGCGACCCGACCGTGTCACGGGCCACGATGCGCAGCGAACAGGAAGCGACGACCTTCTCGAAGCTTCGTCGCGTGAAGAAGCGCACGTGCCCTTCGTCCAGCGGGCCGCGCTGGTCATAGTCGAACCGACCGATTGCCACCCGGCCGCGCGGGTACCAATGACCGAAGTTCGGGACGGACACCAGGATCGTGCCGCCGGGCCGGAGCCTCTCGGTGATCTCGCCCAGCAGTCGGGCAGGGTCGATGACGTGCTCCAGGACGTCGGCCGCCACGACGACGTCGAAGCGCTCGCCCGTGTCCGGCATCGGAGCATTGAGGTCTGCCTCGACGAATCCGTCGAGGCGTTCCGCGACGCCATCGTGTTTGACGATGTCCACCCCGACCACGGTGTGCCCCCGTGCGCGAGCGAGCGCGCCGAAGCTGCCGTCGGAGCACCCGACGTCGAGGACTCGCGAGGGTTCGCGAGCTGCGAGCCACGCCAGGAGCCGTCCGTGGGATGAGTGGGGCGACGGCTTGAGCTCGTAGGCGTCCACCGTCGCTCCGGAGCTCGCCGTGCTGCCGAAGCCCATGCGGCGCAGGCGGTGGCTGACGACGTCCTTGGTGACGTCCTTGGCGTACTTCATGCCGTTGACGTAGCAGATCTCGTCACCGTAGTACGTCGGGATGGGCACCTCGACGATTCGCTTCCCCGCTGCATGCAGGCCGAGGATGATCTCGGTGTCGAAGTCGAAGTCGTCGGAGTACGAGGTGAAGTCGATGTCGTGCAGCGCGTCGACTCGGTAGGCCCGGTATCCCGAGTGCCACTCGCTGAGGGCCAGCCCGGTGAGGGAGTTCTGCATCGTCGTGAGGATGCGGTTGCCGACGTACTTGTACGCGGGCATCCCGCCCGCACGCGCCGCGCCCTTCGTCATCATTCGCGAGCCGAAGACCGCATCAGCGTCTCCACCGAGCAACGGGTCGACCACCGACTCAATGACCTCCGGCGCGTACTGGCCGTCGCCGTGAAGGAGCACGATGACGTCGAGGCCATGGGAGATCGCCCATTCGTAGCCGGCCTTCTGGTTCCCGCCGTAGCCAAGGTTCTCCGGATGGCGCACGACCGTGAGGGGCAGCTCGGAGCCGCGCTGGTAGGCGGTCGCGACGGCGTGCGTGTCGTCCTCACTCGCGTCGTCGCCGATGAGGATGTGGTCGACTCCGGCGATGAACGACTCGGGCAGCCGATCGAGCGTCTGGGCGAGGGTCGTCGCGGCGTTGTACGCGACGACGAGGACACCGACCCGCTTGGGGGACGGGGACCGCTGACCGTGCTGAGGGGTGAGCACCGTTGACCTCCCTGACGTCGGCGGCCACGTCCCGCCGGGCTTCCGCCGTGCGACTCGGGAGAGTGTAGGCCACCAAGTTACCCGCGGGAAACCAACTATGGGATAGTTCCGCGCATGACCTCCGAACCCCTCGTGGACTTCGATCGCCTCACTGCGGAGATCGAGTCCAAGGCGGCGCAGTACGCGACGGCGGCGCCGTTCCCGCACATCGTCATCGACGACGTCCTGACAGGGGACGCCTTCGCGGGATGCGTGCGCGAGTTTCCCCCGACGCGGGATCCGTTCTGGAAGGGGTACCTGCACGTCAACGAGACGAAGTACGCCAACACCCAGCCGGACACCTGGGGTGACTCGCTCACAGCCGTGGCAAAGGAATTCGTGTCACCGAGGTTCGTCGCCTGGCTCGAGCAGCTCACCGGCATCCCGGCGCTGCTACCGGACTGGACGATGGACGGGGGTGGCCTCCACCAGACCCTGCGAGGCGGGCACCTCAACATCCATGCCGACTTCTCCACCCACCATGTGCACGAGAACTGGGCTCGACGCGTGAACATCCTGCTCTACCTCAACGACGAGTGGCGGGACGAATGGGGCGGGCACCTGGAGCTCTGGGACAAGGACATGAGCTCTGTCCAGGGACGGGTCTCTCCCAAGGGCAACCGGATGCTCGTCTTCACGACGTCAGAGGACAGCTACCACGGGCACCCGGACCCACTCGTCTGCCCCGAGGACGTCGCCCGCCGATCGATGGCGCTGTACTACTTCACCGAGGAGGAGCGGGCCGTCCGACGGTCGACGGACTATCGCGCACGTCCCCAGGACGGAGTCAAGCGGGTTGCCATCTGGGCCGACAAGAACGTCGTCGATCTCTACGACCGCGCCAAGCGGCGGCTGGGCCTCGACGACGACACCGCGCAACGGATCCTGGCCCGCATCGACGGAGTCCGTCGCAGGAAGTGACGCCTGCTGGTCGGCTGACGTCTGGACCGAGCCGAGTGGCATACGGCCGTATGCCGCTGGGCTCAGTCCTGGGCGAGACGGGGAGTTGAGGACGTGGCTGCGTCGGCAGGTTCCTCCGATGCCTCGGCCCCGGGCACCTCGTGGGGTTCCCGCCGTGGTTGCCGCTCGGCTGGAGCGGACTGTGCGAAGCGGCCCATCAGCCACTTCTGGAGGGGTGTCTCGACGACACGCTGGGCCACCAGGACGGCGACGGCGGTGATGGCGAAGCCCACCCCGGTCCGAAGCTGCCACGACCAGTCGCTCGAGTGGCGGGCGACGGCCCAGAAGACGGGAAAGTGCCAGATGTAGATGGCCATCGAGGCACTGCCGAGGGCGACCAGTGGACGCCACTCGAGCGGTCTCAGGAAAGCCGGATTGCCCCGCGCGTGCAGCACCCCGACGACGAACGCCACGGCGGCGAGGTTGATCACGAGTCCTGGCCAGCGGAAGTAGGACTCGTCATGACCAGTTGTCATGATGAGGACGGCGAGGGCAGCCATTGAGACTGGCAGGAGAACGGGTGCTGCGGCGACGGACCATCGCCGGATCCACGGCAGCGCCGCGGCGACCAGCGCACCCAGGACCATGGCGTCCATCCGGGTCGTCGTTCGGAGCAGGGCGCTGAATAGGTCCTCGTTCTCCACGACCCACAGGCGCCAGGCGAAGAGGGAGACGGACAGCACGGCGAGGACCGCCACGAGGGCGAGGCGGTACTTGCGCAGCACCCACACGACCAGGATGAGCAGGAGCGTCACGTGGACGTACACGCTGATGTACCAGAGGTGACCGAGGTCCGGGCGTGCGACGAGGGCGTTGTCGAGCAGGAACCAGTTCCAGGTGTAGCTCGCCACCCGGACGATCGACTGCCGCAGGCTGGTGCCGGGGTAGACATCGGTCTCGTCGACCGCATGCACGATGGCGAGGGCGATGAGCAGGGCGTAGACGTGGGCGCTGATCCGCAGGAGGCGGCGCAGCGCGGCCTGGCCGGCAGTGAGTCTCCCGGTCCGCTCGACCTCGGCCAGCAGGCTTCGGGTGAGCAGGTAGCCGCCGATGACGAAGAACACGGTGACAGCGATATTGCCGGCGCGGAAGAGCCCGATGAAGGGCATGCCCTTGATCGAATCGAGCGGCCAGAGAGCCCAACCGTGGGACAACACGACGAGCGCGATCGCGACGCCGCGCAGGCCGTCCAGCGCGAGGAGGCGGCGTCGGCCAGCAGCCACGTCGGTCGTCATAACGGCGAACTGTAGTTGACGGCGCGGGCCAGCTGAACGCTGGTAACAAGTCGGATTCAACCGACGATTCCCCGGTCGTGACATCGCTGCCGGAGCCCCTACTGACTGGTACAGTTCGCGCAATTCATGCCGGGAAGGCCCCTCTGGGGCGCCGGCCTTCGACAAAGGGGTCACGGTGCGCAAAGCGTTGAGCATGGTCCTGCTCTTTCTCGGGTCCTTCCTGCTCGTCGTTGGTCTGCTCGCGAGGTTCTGGGCTCCCGGCGAGGTGAAGAAGACACCGCTCGACGTCAACTCGGTCATGCGCCTCACCGGCGAGGCGCTGCTCTTCGACGGCACCGCCCTCGTCAGCACCCCGGTCCGTGCCTCGAGCGTCACGCATGCCGACTCTGCCAAGTCCGACGACGACGTCGTCGTGTTCCAGAACTCCAGCTGCCTCGTCAAGAACCCGGACGGCAACGCGCCCGACTGTGTCTCCGCGGACGACCCCCAGGAACGGCTGATCAGCGCCAGCACGACTCACTTCGCGACGGATCGTGTCACCGCCCTGGCCGTCAACGACGCGCGGTACCTGCCCGCCGACGCCACGGCCGTTGAGGGCCTGGTGAACAAGTTCCCGTTCGACGTCGAGCAGAAGGACTACCCGTTCTGGGACGGTCTGACGGGGCAGGCCGTGCCTGCGGTGTTCTCGGGCGAGGAGGATCTGGACGGCGTCCACGTCTACCGGTTCGTGGTCAACGTCGTCGATGGCGACATCACCATCGGTTCCGATCCCGGGAAGTACACGACCGAGAAGACGATGTGGGTCGATGCCACGACCGGGTCGATCCTCAAGCAGACGGAGCACCAGATCCGCAAGATGGCCGCGACCGGCCAGACGGTCCTCGACCTCGACTTCGGCTTCACGCCGGAGACCGTGGCGAACAACGTCGCGGACGCCAAGGACAACGGGTCACGCCTCACCCTCTTGACGCAGACGGTTCCGCTCGTCGGCATCATCGGCGGCGTACTCCTGCTCGTCGTCGGCTTCCTCCTGTTCCCGCGCGACATTCCCGAAAGGCCAGTGGGGGAGCGGCGACGGGTCGGCACCTCCGCCTGACCGGGAGGCGCGAGCGCTCGCGGTCCTCCCAGTCGATACCGGCGCGCCGGCGCGCCGGCTCGC